>CAZVNR010000030.1:0-18525 GCA_964628945.1 uncultured Alistipes sp.
AGAAAAGGAGGCTTGCGGCCTCCTTTTTTGTCTCCGTCTGTGCGGATTAGATCGTCGAGTTCGAGAAGTTCTTCCAACCGAGGAAGGCCAGCACTAGAACTACGATCGAGAGGATCAGACCGATCACCGTACCAATCAGCGGAATGAGGCCGATCACGGCACCGATCAGCGTGAGGAGCATCATCAGCCACAACTGCTGCGCACCCTTTGCTGCCAAACCGCTCAGGTTCGTCTTGCGGATCTTACCGAAGCCCAAGAGCATAAAGACCCAACCTACGATCTCAACGAGACCGCCGACCATACCAATCAGCGGAATGATGCCGACCAATGCGCCGATCACACCCAGCAAAGCACCGGTGTAGAGGTTAGCCGTCCCCTCGGCCAATACCGTACCGACAGCCGACTCCTTCATCCCCTTGATACCGAGGAAGTAGTAAACAAAGGCAGCCAACGCCAAAATATCGCAAATAAGCCCTAACGAGCTGCCGCCACCACCACCGTTAGCCAACGATACCACAGCCGAAGCCGTATCGGCCATACCGACAATGGCGCCAACGATGCCACTCAACAGGGTGTAACCCAAATAACCATAGAAAGCCTTGTTTACGCTTTCTTTCCAAAGAGCACTGTTACTCATACACTAAAATTAAATTAAAAGTTAATAAAGAAGTTGGTTTTGATGACTAAAGTTACGAAAAGAGATCGAATGTACCAAATTTAATCACTCAAAAGTGGGGTAAAAGCTTAATTTGTTCCCAAATGGGACAAATTCATTCGCTTTTCGATACAAACAAAGCGGTGCGTTCAAACACCTCGGGGGCGTACCGTACATCGTAGAGGTACAATCCGTCGGCGGGTGCGCTTCCGCTCGAGCGAGAGAGATCGCGGCTGCGCACAATCGCGGCAAACTCCTCCACCGTATAGCGGCCACGCCCCACATCGACCAGCGTACCGACGATCGCCCGCACCATATTGCGCAGGAAACGGTCGGCGCGGATCGTAAAGCAGAGCACCCCGTCCGGCTGCATCCGCCATTCGGCCTTGGTCACGCGGCAGATGTTCGTTTTGTTGTCGGCGTGCAGCTTGGCAAAGGAGGTGAAGTCGCGCTTCTCCACAAGCACGGCGGCGGCACGATTCATCTGCTCGATGTCGAGCGCAACGGCGTAGTGCCATAGGTACGACCGCGTAAAGGGGTTCTTGCGCTGCTCGATATAGTAGCGGTATTCGCGCTCCACGGCCGAGTAGCGGGCGTGGGCACGCTCATCGACCGCGATGATCGAATGCAGGGCAATATCGGGCGGCAGGATGCGGTTCAGCTTGTAGCGGAATTGTTCGGGATCGCGGATCGCGCGAGGGGTGTCGAAGTGGGCGACATAGTAGGCGGCATGCACCCCCGTATCGGTTCGACCCGCCCCCACGATCTCGGTCGGCTCACGCAGCAGGGTCGTGAGGGCCTGTTCGATGGTCTGTTGGACGGAGGGTTGCTCGCGTTGTCGTTGCCAGCCGCAGTAGGCGCGACCGTCGTATTGCAGTTCGACGAAGTATCGCATGATGCTCTTTTTTACTTCACAAATATACAATTTATTTTTTGAACCGTCGTTCTGTCCATATACAAATTAGCATCATTCCCAAAAATTTGGCGATCCAAGAGAGTTGTATTATCTTTGTGAGATTAATTTACGCTTATGAAAGTTGCTATTATCGGATATGGAAAGATGGGGCGCGAGATCGAGCAGATTCTGCGCCAACGCGGCCACGAGGTCGCACTCATTATCGACCTTAATAACCGCGCAGAGCTCGATGCGGAGCACCTTCGGGGGATTGATGTGGCGTTGGAGTTCACCACCCCCGCAACGGCCTACGACAACCTGCACGCCTGCATCGCGTGCGGCGTACCCGTCGTGAGCGGTACGACCGGTTGGCTCGACCGTTTCGAGGAGCTGAAACGCTACTGCGAGGAGCAGCAGGGCGGACTGTTCTACGCCTCGAACTACTCGCTCGGGGTGAATCTGCTGTTCCGTCTGAACCGTCGCTTGGCCGAGCTGGTCGAGCACTCGGGGGCGCAGTACAAGGTCGAGATCGAGGAGGTGCACCACACGCAGAAGAAGGATGCCCCGAGCGGCACGGCGATCACGCTGGCCGAGGGGATCATCGACAACCTCTCATCGAAGAACCGTTGGGTCAATTTCGCCCCGATCTTCGATGTGGCCGACTATACGGAGCCTGCGCGGCGCACCCTCGCGGAGGATGATTTGGTGATCCGCTCGGTGCGCGAGGGGATGGTGGCCGGCATCCACGAGGTGCGCTACGAGAACGAGGACGAGTGCCTTGAGCTGAAGCACACGATCAAGAACCGCCGCACGCTGGCAATGGGTGCCGTTGTGGCGGCCGAGTTCCTCTGTGGCAAGCGGGGCATCTACTCGATGGATGATCTGCTGCAATAAAATCCACGAAAAACAATGAACAGAATCAAGCAATTTTTCGGCAACCGATGGGTGGGGTTCATCTGCGCCTCGCTGCTCTATACGCTGTGGTTTGTCGTCTGGACGGGCTCGTTGTGGGCACTGTTGGGTCTGATCGTGATCTTCGACTGCTACATCTCGAAGTGGTTCTACCGCACCGTTTGGCACCACAACAAGCAACTCTGCGAGCGCAGCAAGCTCTACCGCACGATCTATGAGTGGATCAATGCGATCGTCTTTGCGACGGTCGTGGCCTCGCTCGTCCACATCTACATCTTCCAAATGTATGTGATCCCCACCTCGTCGATGGAGAAGTCACTTCTCATCGGGGACTATCTCTATGTGAGCAAGCTCAGCTACGGCCCGAAGATGCCCAACACGCCCGTAGCCTTCCCCTTCGTACACCACACGATGCCCTTCTCGCAGACGAAAAAATCCTTCTCGGAGTGCGTGAAGTGGCCCTATCACCGTCTGAAGGGGTTGAAGCGGATCGAGCGCAACGATGTCGTGGTCTTCAACTATCCGGCAGGCGACACGGTGCTGTTGGAGAATCAGGCGCAAAACTACTACGATGCCCTGCGCAGCTACGAGGAGGTACTGGGCGCAGAGGAGGGTCGCAAGAAGCTCTACGAGGAGTACACCGTCATCAGCCGTCCGGTCGATAAGCGCGAGAACTACATCAAACGCTGCGTGGCCGTTGCCGGCGATACGCTCCAAATTGTAGATGGTCGCGTGCGGATCAACGACGCGGAGCAGGAGCCGATCGCAGGGGTGCAATACACCTATGTAGCGCAGACCACCTCGCCGCTCTCGAAGCAGGCATTGGCACGACTGGGTGTGACGGAGTACTCGGGCAACGGGTCGGTCTATTACCTTTATATGACCGACGAGGCGGCTGCGGAGCTACGCAAGCTCTCGAACATCGTCTCGTTGCGCCGCTACATCTACGCCCCCAATTCGGAGGTCTTCCCGCACCGCAAGGAGTCGCAGTGGAGCCAAGACAACTACGGGCCGTTGTGGATCCCTGCACGCGGAGCGACGATCGAGCTGACACCCGAGAACATCGAGCTCTACGGCCGCGTGATCGAGGTCTATGAGGGGCATACGCTCTCGACCGATGCGGAGGGGCGTGTGCTGTTGGATGGCGTAGCGGCTACGCACTACACCTTCAAGATGGATTACTACTGGATGATGGGCGACAACCGCCACAACTCGCTCGATTCGCGTTTCTGGGGTTTTGTGCCCGAGGATCACATCGTCGGCAAGGCCTCGTTCGTGTGGCTCTCGCTCGACAAGGAGCGGTCGTTCCCGTCGAATATCCGTTGGGAGAGAATGTTCAAAAAGATTCGATAGGGTGGCCGAGGATCTCTATAAAACGATTGCAGCCCCCGTCGAGGTGGCGATGCGCGAACGGAGCAGCAAGTTCCTCTCCTACATCTATCCGGTGCAGAGCGAGGAGCAGATCCGCGAGGCGTTGGATGCGCTGCGCAAACGCTACTTCGATGCCACGCACCACTGCTACGCGTGGCGGTTGGGGCCGCACGGCGAGCAGTACCGCGCCAACGACGACGGCGAGCCCTCCGGCACGGCCGGCAAGCCGATCTTGGGGCAGCTGCTCTCGCACGAGCTGACCGACTGCTTGGTGGTGGTCGTGCGCTACTTCGGTGGGACGAAACTGGGCGTACCCGGGCTGATTGCCGCCTACAAGGAGTCGGCACAACAGGCGATCGAGGCGGCCGAGATCGTCGAAAAGACGGTCGATCGCGCCATCACGGTTCACTTCCCCTATTTGGAGATGAACGGCGTGATGCGCGTCATCAAGGAGGAGCAGCCGAAGGTCGTGGGGCAGGAGTTCGACAACCTCTGCACGATGCACCTGACGATCCGCGAGAGCCGCGCCGAGCTGCTGATCGAGAAACTGAAAAAGGCGGGGGGGAGCATCCCCGAAGCATAGACTATGGCACACGACGAGTTGATTCAGATACGCGGCGCACGGGTGCACAACCTGCGCAACATCGACCTTGATATTCCGCACAACCGCTTGGTGGTGGTGACGGGGTTGTCGGGGTCGGGCAAATCGACTTTGGCCTTCGACACGATCTTTGCCGAGGGGCAACGGCGTTATGTCGAGAGCCTTTCGGCCTATGCGCGGCAGTTCTTGGGCAAGATATCAAAGCCCGATGTCGATCTGATCGCGGGCATCGCGCCGGCGATCGCCATCGAACAGAAGGTCAATACGCGCAACCCCCGTTCGACGGTGGGGACTTCGACCGAGATCTACGACTACCTGCAGCTCCTGTTTGCGCGTGCCGGACACACCTATTCGCCCGTCTCGGGGCGCGAGGTGCGGTGCGACAGCGTGGATGAGGTGGCAGCGTGGATGGTGACACACGCCGAGGAGCGGGCGGTGATCGCTGCGCCGATCCGATTGCAGGCGGGGCAGGGGTTGATCGAGAGGCTGACGCTGCTCTTGGCCGACGGCCTGATGCGCGTCCACACGGCAGGGCAGACGCTGCTCATCGAGGAGTTTCTGCCGACCATTACCGAAACGACCCGTGCGGAGGAGGTGCTCATCGTCATCGACCGCCTGCGTATCGCTACGGATGAGGATACACAGACCCGTCTGCGCGACTCGATCGGTCGGGCTTACAGCTACGGCGAGGGGAGCTGCACGGTGATCATCGGCAGCGAACAACACCCCTTCTCGGAGCGGTTCGAGGCCGACGGCATCGAGTTTGAGCGGCCGAGCGAGCATCTGTTCAGCTTCAACAACCCGATCGGAGCCTGCCCCCGTTGCGAGGGGTATGGCAAGGTGATCGGCATCGACGAGGATCTGGTCATCCCCGACAAGAACCGCACGATCTACGACGATGCGGTGGCCTGCTGGCGCGGTGAGACGATGCGCCGTTGGCGCGATCAGCTGGTGCACAACGCCCACTTGTTCGGCTTCCCGATCCATACGCCCTACCGTGAGCTGACCGCCGAGCAGAGGCTGCTCCTATGGCGCGGAAACAGCTATTTTGACGGTTTGGACGACTTCTTCCGCTACATCGACAAGGAGCGATATAAGATTCAGTTCCGCGTGATGAAGTCGCGCTACACGGGTAAGACGATCTGCCCCGAGTGCGGCGGTGCACGCCTGCGCAAGGAGGCACGCTATGTCAAGGTCGGCGGCAAGACGATCGCCGAGCTGGTGGCGATGCCCGTGGCGGCACTCATCGACTTCTTCGATACGCTCACGCTCGACGAGCACGATCGGAAGGTGGCCGAGCGCATCCTGACCGAGATTCGCAACCGCCTGCGCTACCTCGACGAGGTGGGGTTGGGGTACCTGACGCTCGACCGTTTGTCATCGACCCTCTCGGGTGGTGAGAGCCAGCGCATCAACCTCTCGACCTCACTGGGCAGCAACCTCACGGGGTCGCTCTACATCCTCGACGAGCCCTCGATCGGGCTCCATCCGCGCGATACGCACCGGCTGGTCAAGGTGCTCAAACAGCTGCGCGATCTGGGCAATACGGTGATCGTCGTCGAGCACGAGGAGGAGGTGATCCGTGCAGCCGACTTTCTGATTGATATGGGTCCCGAGGCGGGCGTGAATGGGGGTGAGGTGCTCTTTGCCGATACGCCCGACCGTTTGGCCGACTGCACGGGCAGCCTGACGGCCGACTACCTCACGGGGCGACAACAGATCGAAGTTCCCGCCTCGGTACGCGGCTGGAGCCGTTCGATCCGCTTCTGCGGCTGCCGCGAGAACAACCTCCAAAACATTGATATTGAGCTGCCACTCGGTGTGATGACCTGCATTACGGGGGTGAGCGGTTCGGGCAAATCGTCACTGGCGAAGGGGATCATCTATCCCGCACTGCGCCGTCGGCTCCACGAGTCGGGCGACAAGGCGGGGGACTTCGACCGCATCGAGGGCGATCTCACGCTGCTGCGCTCGGTCGAGATGGTCGATCAGAACCCGATCGGGAAATCGACCCGCTCGAACCCCGTCACCTACCTCAAGGCCTACGACGAGATTCGCCACCTCTTCGCCGAGCAACCCCAAGCCAAGCACACGGGGCTGAACGCCACCGCCTTCTCGTTCAATGTGGCGGGAGGTCGCTGCGAGGAGTGTCAGGGCGAGGGGGTGATCAAGGTCTCGATGCAGTTTATGGCCGATGTCGAACTGGTCTGCGAGGCGTGTGGCGGCAAGCGATTCCGCGACGAGATCTTGGAGATCAAGTATCGCGGGCGGACGATCCACGATGTGCTGGAGATGAATGTCGATGAGGCGATCCGCTTCTTCGAGGAGGATCCGTCGGCCGTTTGTCGCCGCATCGTGAGCCGTTTGAAGCCGTTGCAGGATGTCGGGTTGGGGTATGTGAAGTTGGGGCAGAGTTCCTCGACCCTCTCGGGCGGTGAGAGCCAGCGCGTGAAGCTCGCCTCGTTCCTTGCAAAGGAGGATGAGCGCGGGCAGGTGCTCTTCATCTTCGACGAGCCGACCACGGGGTTGCACTTCCACGATATTCGCCGCCTACTCAAAGCGTTCGATGCGCTGATTCGGCAGGGGCACTCGATCCTCGTGGTCGAGCACAATATGGAGGTGATCAAGTGCGCCGACTGGGTGATCGACCTCGGCCCCGAGGCGGGCAGTGGGGGAGGCCGCCTGCTCTATGCCGGCACACCCGAAGGGTTGAAACAGTGCGAAGAGAGCCAAACAGGAAGGTTCCTAAGGAGCAAAGAGGAAAGAGGAAAGAGGAAAGATGAAAGGGGAAAGAGATTTTTTGCTGACGCTGGGAGAACTGGGAGAACTGGAAGTGCCGGAAGTTGATAACAGCCTCGTAGTATTCGCAGTATTCACAGCCCTCCCAAAAAGCTGACTGCTGAAAGCTAAATTTTGAATTTGTATATGGAGTTTACCACCTATACGCTTCCGAACGGTATCCGTTGCATCCATCGTCAGGCACGAGGGGCGGTGGCGCATTGTGCGTTGGTCATCGGAGCCGGTACGCGCGACGAACTGCGCGACGAGTACGGCTTGGCACACCTCACCGAGCACGCCCTCTTCAAGGGGACGGCGCGGCGCAAGGCGTGGCAGGTGAACTGCCGACTGGAGAACCTCGGCGGCGAGCTGAACGCCTTTACCACGAAGGAGGATACGACCGTACACGCCACCACCTTGAGGGGCGACTTCGCAAAGGCGGTCGAACTGCTTGCGGATGTCGTCTTTCGCTCGACCTTCCCCGATCGGGAGTTGGAGCGCGAAAAGGAGGTGATCTACGACGAGATCAACACCTACAAGGATGCCCCTGCGGAGTTGATCTACGACACCTTCGAGGATCTGATCTTCGAGGGCTCGGAGCTGGGGCACAACATCTTGGGGCGCAAAGTCGCGCTGAAGGGCTACACGGGCGATTCGATCCGCCGCTTCACCGCACGCACCCACACCACCGACGAGATTGTCTTTTCGTCGATCGGCAGCTTCTCGGCACGCACCGCCGAGCAGATTGCCCGCCGCTATTTGGGCGAGATCACGCCCACCACGCGCAGCTATACGCGCACCAAAACGGGGCTCTACACCCCCTTCGACCGCACGATCTCGAAGCATACCCACCAAACGCACTGCATCATCGGCTCGCGTGCCTTCGACCTCACGGACGATAACCGCCTGATGCTCTCGCTGCTCATCAACTACTTGGGAGGGCCCTGCGCCAACTCGCTGCTCAATGTCGAGGTGCGCGAACGGCGCGGATTGAGCTACAACATCGAGGCCAACTACACGCCGTACAGCGATACGGGTGTCGTGGCGATCTACTTCAGCTCGGATCACGCCCACACCGACCAGTGCATCGAACTCGTTGAGCAACAGCTTCTTCGTCTTACGCGCGAGCCACTCTCGACGCGCCGTCTGTCGATGGCCAAGCGGCAGTTTATCGCCCAGCTCGCCATCGCCGGCGAGAACAAGGAGAGCTATATGCTCTCGGCCGGCAAGAGCCTCTTGGTGCACGACGGCATCGACACGATGGAGGCGGTCTATGCCAAGATTCGCTCCTTCACGGCGGCCGATCTGACGGCTGTTGCGGAGCAGACCTTTCAGCATCTTTCACGCTTGACATTCAAATAGCTACACAATGGACTTACTCGAACGCTACATCCTCGACCACACCCAAGCCGAAACGCCTTTGATGCAGGAGTTAGACCGCGAAACGCACCATCGGATGGTGGCACCGCGTATGTTGTCGGGGCATCTGCAGGGGCGGTTGCTGACAATGTTGGTGCAGATGATGCGCCCGCGCATGGTGCTTGAAATCGGCACATTCACAGGCTATTCCGCACTCTCACTTGCAGCAGGACTTGAAGAGGGTGGGGTGCTCCACACGATCGAGGTCGATGACGAATTGGAGGCCTTGGCGCAGTCGTTCTTCGACCGTTCGCCCGACGGCAACAAGATTCGGTTGCACATCGGGTCGGCACTCGACCTTGCCCCGACGCTGGGCGAGGTCTTCGATATGGTCTTTATCGACGGCGACAAGCGCGAATATCCCGCCTACTATCGGATGCTGATGGGGGATGACGGCCGTCCGCCGTTGGTGCACGCGGGGTCGATCCTCGTTGCCGACAACATCCTTTGGTCGGGCAAGGTGGTTGAGCCGCTCGTCGGGCGCGACCGCCATACGCAGGCACTCATCGAGTTCAATCGGATGGTCTTGGAGGATCCGCGTGTCGAGAATGTCATCGTCCCGATCCGCGACGGGCTGAACCTGATTCGGGTAAAGCAGCTTGCAGCTAATTCATAATGCAAAATTAGCTTTTGGCTAACGCTGCCGTCATTGCGAGCGAGCGACAAGCGAGCGTGGCAATCCGAACGAGCACGCTGACGGTTGTGGTGCTTTGTTTAGACCGCCACGAGCCTGACGGCTCTCGTGGTGACGGTTATCTACGGAAATGCTGCATACCTCCCTCACCCGATTACACCCGATTACACTCATTACAGTAGGGGTGTGCCTACTGTAATGAGTGTAATGAGTGTAATGAGTGTAACAGGTGTAACGAGTGTAATGGGTGTAATCAGCATTGTACAGGCCGTGGCGCAGGTGCATTTTTTTCTACGATCTGTAGAAACATCAACGCGCCGCCGTATCTATCTTTGCAGTACGCTACATATCCATAACACCCCGTATCGTGCTGTATATATATCTGTCAATAAATATATATAGTGCGCGACGGGGCTTTATTCATAGCTGTCAGCCGCAAGCTGTCCGCTTTCAGTTTTTTGGCTACGCGACCTGAAAGAGAGTTTGGTGAGATTAGGGAATTTAGGGATAAGCTCTCTCTAACTTCCCGTATCTCCCTACTATCCCTAAAAAAAACGGATCGCTTGTTACACCTATTACACTCATTACACTATTACAGTAGGGGGGGGCTACTGTAATAGGTGTAACGAGTGTAACGAGTGTAACGCCAAAATTTCACGCGGCGCAGGGTACAACCTGCCCACTTTTTGCCTACCTTTGCCGATGCGTTAAGTGAGTCAAGCGATATGGAACAGCGGCCTGCGGAATCAATCCCCTTGTGGAACAGCAACTATCTGAAGGTATGGAGTGCAAACTTTATGATCTTCTTCTCGTTTATGCTCCTTACGCCGCTCCTGCCGCTCTACCTCGCCGACCGATTCGCAGCCGATAAGGAGATGATCGGCCTCGTGCTCTCGGGCTATACGCTCACGGCACTGCTGATCCGCCCCTTCAGCGGCTACCTCGTCGATACCTTCCCACGCCGCACCGTGCTGCTGGTCAGCTACCTGCTCTTTGCCCTCCTCTTTGCGGGCTACTTGGTCGCAGGGTCGCTCCTGCTCTTCGCCGTGGTACGCACGCTGCACGGTGCCCCGTTCGGAGCGGCCACCGTATCGAACAGCACCGTCGCCATTGATGTCCTCCACCCGAAGCGTCGCGCCGAGGGGATCGGCTACTACGGCTTGAGCAACAACATCGCCACGGCCATCAGTCCGACCGTCGCCCTGCTGATCTACGGGGCGTGCCAAAGCTACGATGTGCTCTTTTGGATCGCCTTTGCCGTCGCCCTCTTCGGCCTTTGGATCAACTCCACGCTGCAACTCCGCCCGCGCGAGAAGGTGGCCAACAAGCCCCCGATGTCGCTCGATCGGTTCATCCTCCTCAAGGCGTGGAGCTTGGGGATCTGTATGGTCGGTTTCGCCATCTCGTACGGCATCCTCAGCACCTACTTGGCCATCTACGGCAAGGAGGAGTTGGGTATCACGAGCGGTTCGGGCTTCTTCTTTATGTTGCTCTCGATCGGTCTGATCCTCTCGCGCTTGGCGGGCGGGCGCACGCTGCGGCGCGGACTGATTCGGCAGAATGCCGCCGTCGGGGTCTCGATCGCCCTCTGCGGCTACCTGCTCTTCGCCCTCGTCCACACCCCCGTCGGGTTCTACGGCGCAGCACTTGTGATCGGCTTGGGCAACGGGCACCTCTTCCCCGCCTTTCAGACGATGTTTCTGAACTTGGCCACCAACGACCAGCGCGGCACGGCCAACTCGACCTTCCTCGTATCGTGGGATATCGGCATCGGTATCGGCATCCTCATCGGCGGTTCGATCGCCGAGCACCACGGCTACCACGCCGCCTTTTGGGTTGCTGCCGCCGCCAACGCCGTCGCCGTTGCAAACTACTTTCTCCACACCGGCCGTCACTTCGGGCGAAATAAGCTACGATAAGCGATAGCTAAATTCAAAATGTAAAATGCAAAATTCAAAATGAGGCTGACGCGGTAGAAAGCAGAAATACTGCGAATTGGCAACTGCCTCGCAGTATTCCCAGTATGCGCAGCATTTCCAATTTTGAATTAAAACCAACAGCGAGGTTCACAATCGAACCTCGCTGTTGGTTTTATCTTCCGCTCTCTTTGATCTTGCGGCGGATCATTCCGTTCAGGCGATCGGCCTTGAGCAGCTCTTCGAGCGTCAGGTGCATACGGTAACGCCAGTAGTGGCGCGAGTTGGCGGGGACATTGATGCGCTCCTCCTGCGGGTTCTCGCGGCGCAGCTCGCCATCCATCGCCACCCAGTCCTGCCACGGCAGGATGGTCAGCATCGCGGGCGAATTGAGGTGTTGTGCGACGATCAACTCGCAGATCCACGGCTCGCAGAAGTAGGGTGCCTCGCCCCACGACCCGAGCACATGGTTGTAGAAACGCTGCGACACGGCGCGATCCTCCTCCCACCACGCGCGGACGGGGTTCATATCGTGCGTCGAGGTGGTGCAGACCGAGAGGTAGGGGTAGATCTCCGTTGCAGCGAACTCCACCTGCGGATCCTTCGGCATACGCTGAATCTCGAGCGAGAGGATCTGCTCACCCGCCATCACGGCCGGTACGCAGTGGGGGATCATACCCAAATCCTCGCCGCAGACGAGCATTCCCGTCGCCTCGATCAGGGGCGGGAGCTTGCGCATCGCCTCGTGGTACCAGAAGTCGTTGTGACGATAGTAGAAGAAGTCGTTGTAGAGGCGGTTGTAGGCCTCCTTCTGATCCGACGAGAGGTTGCGGTAGCAGCTTGTCGAGTGGGCCGAGATACGGGGGTGGTAGTGTCCCTTCTTCGTCTTATCCTCGACGAAGAGCACATCGTCGGTCAGCTCGATCGGTGCCGTGTGCCACTCCTTATTAAACCAAAAACCGTAGCGGCCGATCTCCTCCTCGGAGAAGGGCAGCGCAGGATTGAAGCGACCCAAGAGGGCATTGACGGCCGTCAGCGGAATCTCCCAGATGCGGAAGAAACCCAAGATGTGGTCGATGCGGTAGGCATCGAAGTACTCGGCCATCTTCACGAAACGCGCCTTCCACCACGCATAGCCATCCTTGGCCATCTGCTCCCAGTTGTAGGTCGGGAAGCCCCAGTTCTGACCCATCACCGAGAAGTCATCGGGCGGAGCACCCGCCGACGAATCCATATTGAAGAGCTCGGGATAGACCCACGCATCGACGCTCGTGCGGCTGATGCCGATCGGAATGTCGCCCTTCAACACGACGCCGCGCGAGTGGGCATAGTCGCGCACGGCACGCAGCTGACGCGAGAGGTGGAACTGCACGAAGTGGTGGTAGGCCACCTCGTCGGCGTGCTCCTCTTCATACTTGACCGCCTTGGTCGAGGTGTATTTGGCCATCTTGCCCCACGCGTTGAAGTCGGGCGTACCGTTCGCATCGCGCAGCGCACAGAAGACGGCATAGGGGCGCAACCAGCTCTCGTTGGCCGCCATAAAGGCCTTAAACTCCTTCGAGGCGAGGGTCTTTTTGCCCTCTTGGGCGTAGATCGCCTTCAGGTAGGCGTTCTTCGTATTGTTCACCGCCTCGTAGTCGATCTGCGGCAGGGCGTTCAGCTCCTTGCCGAGTGCCTCGTAGCGAGCCGCCTCCTTCTTATCCTTCAGCTTGCCGACATCCTCGAGGTGGAGGAACTGCGGGTGGAGGGCAAAGGTCGAGTTGGCGTTGTAGGGGTAGGAGTCCTGCCAAGTGCCGGTCATCGTCGTATCGTTCACGGGCAGGATCTGGATGATCGACTGCCCCGTAGCGGCCGCCCAATCGATCATCAGCTTCAGGTCGTTGAACTCACCCACACCAAAGCTCTGCTCCGAGCGGAGCGCAAAGACCGGAATCGCCACACCGGCACCGCGCCAAGCGGGCAGGTCGAACTGCGGGCGCAACGAGTCGATCACCGTCACCCCCTCCGTAGCCAACGGCTGGTCGAAACGGTGGTTCTCGCCCTGCTCCCAAGCGACGACCTCACCGGTCGCACGATCCGTCAGGACAAACTTAAAGTTAAAGGCACCCTTCAGCTTCGCGGCCTTCACCGTAGCCGTCCAAAGGGGGAAGGCGGCATCGTTCATCACCACGCCCTTCTTGACATCCCATCCTCCGAGTACCTTCTCGTCACCGACCAAGACCACCTGCAGCGACGGGCGCACCACGGGAATCTCGGCGCGGATCACCACCTCACCGGCCGTGGCGGGCTTCGGTTCTTTCGCCCTCTCGCGGGCAAATACGCCGTCGGTAAACATCGTCGAACGGAACGAGCGATCCTGCGGCATCTCGTGCCAAGCATCGAAAACGGCGACCTGTTTGGCCTCCTTCGCAACAGCGAGCGTGTGGGGTTTGCCCCACTCGCGGCGGAGCGTCTGCTCGCCACTGCGCAGCTCGTAGCGGTAGTGCAGCTCCGTGCGGGTCGTCTTGATCGCGCAACGCCACTGATCGCCACCGATGTACTGCATCGGGTAGCTCTTGCTTCGTGCAGCCTCCTCGACCACCACAAAGAGGTTCTCCCCGAAGTTGGTGCGATAGGCTATGCGAAATTCAATCGTCATACTGTTATCTGTTTTTAGGTTAGAATCTTCACTTAACGAATCAAATATACAAAAAATCGACGAAAAGAGCCGCCTTGTCCCCTTTTTTTTTGCCGAACGGTTGCATAGGAGCGACGAACGGACGGAATCCGATACCGAAGTGCGCCGTCCGCTCCAACTGCCCGAAACAGCCCCTTTAGCAAAAACAAAAACCAACGGTCGCCGACCGATGTTGGCAAAAAGAAAAACATCAAGGGCGATCAAAGTCTCCCTTAATCGCCCTTAATAGCCTTTAATAGCCTTACCGTTTATGCAGAATGCCGTTTCGCATTCTGAAGTCCGAGGCCGTGATGCCCATATGCTGTTTGAAGAAGCAGCAGAAGCGGCTGACCGACTCGAAGCCCGTTTCGTAGGCGATCTCCGAGATATTCTTCGACGAGGTGGTGAGCAGCTCCTTCGCCAAATTGAGCTTGAGCTGCTGCTGGTAGCTCGACATCGAAACACCGGTCACCTGCTTGAAGAGGCTGCGCAGCAACGAGTAGCTCAAATTGAGCTGCACGGCGATATCGGCAGGGGAGAGGTGCGACGAGATGTGCTCGCGCAGCATCATCTGCGCCTGATTGATCTTGTCGGTGTTCTTGTTGCCGCGATAGGCGTAGTTCACCTGCTCGTAATAGACATGGCCGAGCAGATAGGCAATCACGCCCGAAATGACCTGCTGCGTACCGCGAATGCCATCCTTCGAGTAGGAGATCACCTTATTGTAGAGCTCGACGATCGACTCGCGCACGCCCACCTTTAGGATCGGCTCCGAACGCTTAAAGAAGTTCAAGACCGCCTGATCGGCCTGCATCCCGCGAAAACCGACCCACAGCTCGCGCCAGCCCGTATCAGGGTTGGGGTAGTAGAGGTGTCGTTCACCCGGGAAGATCAGGAGGATCGTACCCGCCTCGATGCGCTGCAACTGGCACGACTCGGACTGGAAGAAGCCCTCGCCCTCGGTGATATAGACCAACTGGTACTCGTCGAGTACGCGCCCGTTGTTCGTAAAGTTGTAGTCGGAGGGGTGCACGGCCACCGGATAGGGGGTGTGCGGCTTGACATTCTGATAGCCGACCGTCGTGCAGACCAGACCCCACTTTTCGTCCTGCGCCGTGCAGGTGGGGTACATCAGGAAATCGCCTTTGGTTATCATTTTTCGTTTACCGTTTTTGCGTGGTTTCGTTAGCAAAAATAGTAATTATTTTTCAAATAGCAAATCTTGATTTACGATTTTGCCAATTCCGACCGATCGAGGGGAGAGAATTGGCAATAATACACATTTATTTAGCAAATTTTACAAGAAGAATCGGGGCTTTTTTTTATAATTTTGTTAAACCGTTCTGCCGAGCAGATTTTCTGCCCGAAACGCAGTGCGCAAAACCAAAAACAACCAATAATTGTAAAGCCTGACAGAATCGTATGACACCGCAACACTTTTTGGCGATCGACTTGGGAGCAACCAGCGGTCGCGTGATCTTGGCCACCCTTGCCGACAACCGCATCGACCTCGATGTCGTGCACCGTTTTCCGAACCGTCTGATCGAGATCGGCGGCAGATACTACTGGAACATCTACGCCCTCTACGAGGATATCCTGCAAGGCCTCACGGAGGCGGGCAAGCGCAAGGTGAAGATCCACTCGATCGGTATCGACACTTGGGGCGTCGATTTCGTCGCTGTTGCCGAGGACGGCACGCTCTGCTCGCTGCCGCGCGCCTACCGCGACCCCTACGCGAACGGCATCCCCGAGGAGTACTTCACGAAGTGCCCGCGCAAGGAGGTCTATGAGCGTACCGGTATTCAGATTATGAACTTCAATTCGCTCTTCCAGCTCTACGCCCAGCACAAGGAGGGTTCGTCGGCACTCAAAAATGCCCAAACGCTCCTCTTTATGCCCGATGCGCTGTCGTATCTTCTGACGGGCAAGAAGGTGTGCGAATATACGATCCTCTCGACCTCGCAGTTTATGAATCCCCGCACGAAGCAGGTCGATGAGAAGCTCTTGGAGGTAGCCGGTGTCGATCCGAAGCTCCTGCCCGAGGTGGTGATGCCGGGCACGCAGGTCGGCACGCTCACACCGACCCTTGCCAAGCAGTGCGGCTTGGACGAGATCCCCGTCATCGCCGTAGCCGGCCACGATACGGGCTCGGCAGTTGCTGCCGTTCCGGCCGAGGATGAGGGCTTCGCCTACCTCTCGTCGGGTACTTGGTCGCTGATGGGTGTCGAGCTGCAGGAGCCGGAGATCACCGACGAGTCGTTCGAGATGAACTTCACGAACGAGGGCGGTGTCGATGGCACGACCCGTTTCCTGAAGAACATTACCGGTATGTGGCTCTTGGAGCAGTGCCGCGCTGCGTGGAAGCGGGCGGGCAAGGAGTACTCCTATCCCGAGATTATGCAGCTGGTGAACAGCACCTCGCCCTCGGTTGATCTGCTCGACCCCGATGCGGCGGAGTTTGCCGCTCCGACCAATATGCCGCAGGCGATCCGCCTCTACTGCGAGGCTCGCGCGATGGCCGTACCCGAGAACGATGCCCAACTGATGCGCCTGATCTTCGACTCGCTGGCCGCCAAATATGCCGAGGTGCTGGAGAAGCTGCGCAAGGTGGCTCCGTTCGAGATCAAGACGCTGCATGTGATCGGCGGCGGTGCACAGAACGACCTGCTGAATCAGATGACCTCGAATGCCTGCGGGATCCCCGTCGTGGCAGGCCCGTCGGAGGCGACGGCACTGGGCAATGTGATGGTACAGGCTCGCGCCGCAGGGTTGGTCGGTTCGCTCAACGAGATGCGCCGCTACATCCGCCGTTCGATCGAGACGAAACGCTACACGCCCGAGCGATAGGCAATAACCGAACAGAAGCAAATAAATCACAATCAATCTAATACAAACATCTAAAATTTATTCGTATGAAAACGGAACTTATTCAGAAGGCGTATGAGATCGCCAGAGAGCGTTACGCTGCCATTGGTATCGACACGGATGCCGTCCTCGACCAGCTGCAGAAGATTCAGCTCTCGCTGCACTGCTGGCAGGCTGACGATGTAGTCGGTTTCGAGCCGAAGGCCGGTGCGCTGTCGGGTGGTATTCAGGCCACGGGTAACTACCCGGGTCGTGCCCGCAACATCGACGAGTTGCGCCAAGATGTACTGAAGGCCGCTTCGCTCATCCCGGGCAAGCACCGTCTGAACCTGCACGAGATCTACGGCGATTTCGGCAACCAATTCGTCGATCGCAACGAGGTTGAGCCGTGCCACTTCCAGAGCTGGATCGAGTGGGCCAAGGCCAACGATATGAAGCTCGACTTCAACTCAACCTCCTTCTCGCACCCCAAATCGGGCGATCTGTCGCTCTCGAACCCCGATCCCGAGATCCGCAACTTCTGGATCGAGCACACGAAGCGTTGCCGCGCCGTTGCCGAGGAGATGGGTAAGGCGCAGGGCGACCCCTGTATTATGAATGTATGGGTACACGACGGCTCGAAGGATCTGACCGTGAACCGTATGCTCTACCGTGAGCTGCTGAAGGATTCGCTCGATCAGATCTTCGCTACGGAGTACAAGAATATGAAGGACTGCATCGAGTCGAAGGTATTCGGTATCGGTTTGGAGAGCTACACCGTCGGCTCGAACGACTTCTACATCGGCTACGGCGCTTCGCGCGGCAAGATGGTGACGCTCGACACGGGTCACTTCCACCCGACGGAGAGCATCGCCGACAAGATCTCGTCGCTGTTGCTCTACACGCCCGAGGTGATGCTGCATGTTTCGCGCCCCGTGCGTTGGGACTCGGACCATGTGACGATCATCAACGACGAGACGCTCGAGCTCTGCAAAGAGATCACGCGTTGCAATGCACTCGACAAGGTGCACATCGGTTTGGACTACTTCGATGCCTCGATCAACCGCATCGGTGCCTATGTAATCGGTTCGCGTGCTACGCAGAAGTGTATGTTGCAGGCCCTCTTGGAGCCGATCGCAACGCTGCGTGACTACGAGCTCTCGGGCAAGGGCTTCGAGCGCTTGGCGCTGTTGGAGGAGTGCAAGTCGCTGCCGTGGACGGCCGTATGGGATATGTTCTGCCTGAAGAACGATGTGCCGGTAGGCGAGGAGTTCATCCTCGATGTACAGAAGTACGAGCAGGAGGTAACCTCGAAGCGTTAATTGTTGCGTAACATCTAACCAAAAACAGCCTTAACACTATGAATCGTATTGTTTTGAACGAAACCTCCTACTACGGAGCAGGTTGCCGCTCGGTACTCGCCGACGAGATCCAAAAGCGCGGCTTTAAGAAGGTGATGCTCATCACCGACAACGACCTCGTGAAGTTTGGCGTAGCCGCCAAGGTCGAGGAGGTACTGAAGGGTGCCGAGATCCCCTACGAGATCTTCTCGGAGATCAAGCCCAACCCGACGATCAAGAATGTGCTGGATGCACTGGCCGCCTTCAAGGCTTCGGGTGCCGACTGCATCGTCGCCCTCGGTGGCGGTTCGTCGATCGACACGGCCAAGGCGGTGGGTATCATCAACAACAACCCCGAGTTCGGTGATGTGCGTTCGTTGGAGGGTGTTGCCCCCACGAAGAACCGCGCCGTTCCGACCTTTGCACTCCCGACGACGGCCGGTACGGCTGCCGAGGTGACGATCAACTATGTGATCACCGACGAGGAGAACAAGAAGAAGATGG
>CAZVNR010000031.1:0-8127 GCA_964628945.1 uncultured Alistipes sp.
AGCCAGATTGTAACTTATTGTTATTCAATTAGTTTAAACGGAACACTAGTGATTTTGCATTCTAAATTTTGAATTTGCATTGTGCTTGGCACGATCTCTGCCCTGCGGATCGAGGTTATGAAGTATATAATGATCACCTTGATTTTGTTGCTGCTCGTGGGGTGTGTATTCTGCTCTCCGGCGGCGAATCAGATCAACCGTCAGACGGTTGATACGCTCGATTTACGACGATTTTTGGGTCACTGGTACGAGATCGCCCGCTACGACCACCGCTTTGAGCGCAACTTGGAGCAGGTCGAGACCGACTACACGCTTCGCGCCGATGGCGAGATCGAGGTCGTTAATCGCGGCATCGACCGCCGCACGGGCGAGGAGCGCATCGCACGCGGCCGCGCCCGCACCACCAAGCGGGTGGGACAGCTGCGCGTATCGTTCTTTTGGTTCTTCTTCTCCGATTACAACATCTTGGCCGTCGGCCCCGACTACGAGTGGGCCGTGATCGGAAGCCGCAGCCCGAAGTATCTCTGGTTCTTGGCACGGGAGCCCCATCTGCCACCCGCCACGATGTACAAGATTCTGCGCTTCGTCGAGCAGCGCGGTTATCCCACCGCCCCGCTGATTTTTGTCGAGCAACCGAAATAGGAAGTTATTTCAATGTAAGTTTGTAGCAATTGGTCTCTTTCCGCTCAAATCCGATCGCCTGATAGAGCGTATTGGCCGCCGTGCGGGCAGGATTCGAGGTGAGCATCAGCAGTTCAACGCCCTGCGTGCGGGCAAAGTCGATCGCACGCTCCACCAGCAGCCGGCCGTAGCCGCGACCGCGAAAACGCCGATCGACCACCACATCCTCGATCCACGCCTTCGAGCCGGTCGGCGAGCAGTAGATGCCGACGGTGATCATACCGACGATCTGCTCCTCGTCGCAGAGGAGGAAGAGGTGGCTTACGGGGGAGTCGATCACGGCGCGGAGTTGCGCCTCGCTCATCACCATCGGCGCGGGCGTAAGCTGATCGAGCAGCTGCTGCACGGCAGCGTGCAGTGCAGGGGTGCAGGTGGTTATCTCCTCGAAACGGGTCATCGCAAGCGGGCGTATCAGGGTTCTTGTTGCTGCTCGGTTTCGGCCGTGCGACCGAAGCGGTAGAGTTGGATGATGTCGCGCACATCGCACCCCCGCTTCGTGCTCTCATAGACCTGCTCGAAGCGGTAGCGGTCGGTATAGGTCGGAAGGAAGCGGGCGGCATCCTTGCGACCGATCAGGAGGTAACCCTCCGTGGGCTGCTCCTTCTCGAAGAGTACCACGCGGTTGTCGGTATAGAAGTTCACGACATAGAAGCGCAACATCTGCTGTTTTACATAGGAGTAGATCGGCCCGTCGGGGACGATCGCGGCGATCTCGGCGGCCATTCGCTTATCCGATTTCGTATTGAGCACCGTCGGCTGGTAGTAGCCGTCGAGGGCGACAAAGAGGGCCAACACGGCGCCGAGTGCCGCATAGCCGATCGTTCGGTAGTTGCCGCTGCGATGCACACGGACAAAGTACCACACACACGCCACCGCCGGCAGTAGCAGGCAGACCCACCCCAAGAGCGAGATCAAGCCGTCGCCGAGCGCATTCAGAAAGGCGATATTTTCGGCGGCGTGCTTGCCGTCGCCAAAGACCGATGCGGGCACCAACCCCGCGCGGATCGCCACAAAGAGCAGCGAGAGCAGACCGCAGAGGCCGCTGATCAGTGCCGCAAACCACCGCAACGCCCCCTTGCGGTTGCGGTAGAGCCATACGAAGAGCTCGGCCAAGAAGTAGGCGATGAAGGGGTAGATCGGCAGCAGATAGACACTGCGCTTGCTCTTCGGGATGCAGTAGAAGACGAAGATCACGACGATCGAGAGCAGCGCGAAGAGGCGCGTTTCGTCCATCTCGCGGAAGTAGCGTTTCACGGCCGTCCACCGCTCGGCGATCGTGCGCCGCGCACCGCGCCACTTCAGAAGCGGCAGGACGAAGAGGGCGAGGAGGGTGTAGGGGACATAGCCCGTGATGACGGTCATAAAGTTGTACCACACGGGGTTCTCGTGCGAGGCGTAGCTCATCTTGCCCACGAAGCGCGAGAAGTTCTCCTCGATCACCAAATCGAGGAACTGATCACCGCCCTGTCGATAGGCCGCCACATACCACACGGCAGGCAGTATGCAGGCCAACAGCCCGACGGGGATCAGCTTTCGCACCGCAAACCAAAAACCGCCGCCACGCATCCACAACAGCACCCCCATCGTCGCACAGGGGAGCAGGAAGCCCACCGGCCCTTTGGTCAGCGTACCGCACCCCATACAGAGGATCGCCCACCACGGCAGGCCGCGCAGACCACCCTCCCACCAGCGGTAGAGGGCGTAGAGTGCCAAGACGATGAAGGCCGTCAGCACCATATCGACCCGACAGGCGAAGGCGGCGCGGTGCACCTCGAAGTTCGTCAGCGTGATGATCGCCATTAGGAAGGCCAACTCCGCACCCCGTCGCCGCGCAAAGAAGCGGTAGCCCGCCAAAATGATGGCAACAAGCGCCAAAGCCGACGGCAGGCGCGAGCTGAACTCGGTCACCTCCCCCGCCGGCAGCGAGGCGGCCGCCACCATCCAGTGGAAGAAGGGGGGCTTGTAGGCGATGTCGCCGCCGATGTTCTCGGGCAGCACCCAGTTGCCCGTCTCGAGCATCGTGTAGGCGACGATCGACTCGCGCGGTTCGCCTTTGGTGTGGTAGTCGGTAAGCCCCAAGAAGGGGACGAGGGTGAGGAGGCTCAAGAGCGCAACGACCCAATAGGAGTGCAATTTTTCTATCATAGGATCACAAATCGGCCACTTTAAGGGCACTAACAGGAAACAAATATACGGAAAAATTATCATCCTTATAAATTTTTCGCTATTTTTGTTTCCGCAAAGGGGCCTTATGCCTCGTTGCCGGTTCACTATGCACCAACGATTATTCAACAGCTCGCTTTGGCGTTTACGCTACCTGCTCGGCATCCACTGCGCCGCGCTCGGCCTCTTCTTTCTCTTCCGCTTCGTGCTCTTTGTGGAGATGGAGTATGAGTTTGCGGAGGCGATCCGCGACGATTGGGCACTGCAGGCCGTCGCCTTTGTCAAGGGCGTTTGGTTCGACAATGTGGTCTGCTGCTACATTCTGCTGTTGCCGCTTGTGATCCACTGGATCGCCGCGCTGCTGAACTACACGGGGCGTTGGGTGTGGCGCGTGACGGCCGTCTGGCTGATCGCCTTTTACGCCCTTGCCTTTGTCATCTCGGCGGCCAACATCCCCTACTTCGCCTACTTCTTCAAGGTGATCAACTCGTCGATCTACAACTGGTTCGGCTATGTCGGCACGACGCTCGGTATGGTCTTCGGCGAACGCTCCTACTACTTCCCGATCGCACTCGGCACGACCGTCGTCGTGGCGTGGAGCATCTTCGTGTGGCGTTTCTCGACCCGATGCCACGCCCGCAGTGCGGCGGCGCAGATCGGGATGGGGTGGTCACCGCGCCTCGTGCTGCTTGTTGTCGGGGCACTGCTCGTCGGGGCGTGCGTATTCGGCATTCGCGGCCGCGTGGGCTACAACCCGATCAAGATCAGCCAAGCCTACTACTGCGAGGACCCCTTCCTCAACCAGCTCGGCCTGAACCCCGCCTTCAACCTGCTGATCAGCACGATGGACGACGGGCGCAAGGAGAACCGCAAGTTGCAACTGATGCCCGACGACGAGGCGATTGCCGCCGCCAAAGCGCTACTCGGCCGCGAGGGGATCGAGGCGATCTCGCCCATCGCCCGCGAAGTGCAGAACAGCAGCGACACAACCGCCCTGCGCTGCACGGTCAAACGACCCAATGTCGTGATGATCTTTATGGAGTCGATGTCGTCGCACCTCGTCGGCCGACGGGGCGAACACGGCCACTCGCTCACCCCCTTCCTCGACAGCCTCTCGACCCACGCGCTCCGCTTCGAGCGGTGCTACTCGGCCGGCATCCACACCAACCACGGACTCTACTCGACGCTCTATTCGTTCCCGACGATCATGAAGCGTAACGCGATGAAGGGGAGCGTCATCCCCCACTACGACGGCCTGCCGACCGTGCTCCGCGATGCGGGCTATCGCAACCTCTTCTTTATGACCCACGAGTCGCAGTACGACAATATGAACGCCTTCTTCCGCACGAACGGATTTGACGAGATCTACGCCGAGGAGAACTACCCCAAGGAGAAGATCGCCAACCACTTCGGCGTGCAGGACGACTACCTCTACGCGTATGCGCTCGGTGTGCTGAACGAGCGGGCTGCGGACGGCAACCCCTTCTTCGCCGTGCTGCTCTCGATCAGCAACCACCCGCCCTATGTAATCCCCGACCACTTCACGCCGCGCAGCACGCTCGTCGAGGAGCAGATCGTCGAGTACGCCGACTGGGCCATTCGCTCCCTCTTCGAGGCGGCCAAGCGCGAGGAGTGGTTCGATCGCACGCTCTTCGTCCTCTTGGGCGATCACGGCAAGAAGGTCGGCACGCCCGAGTGCGAACTGCCCGACTCCTACAACCACATCCCGCTCCTGATCTACGGCGCAGGGATCGAACCGATGACGATTGATCGTTTTGCCGGTCAGATCGACATCGCCCCGACCCTTTTGGGGCTGCTTGGGGGGGGGTATGTGCAGAACAACTTCGGCATCGACCTGCTCCGCGAGGAGCGACCCTGCATCTTCTATACGGCCGACAACCTGATTGCAGCACGCGATGCGGAGTACCTCTATATCCACGATCCGAAGACGGGGCAGGAGTTCTGCTACGCGATCGAAGAGGGGCAACTGCACGCACTGACCGAACAGGAGCGGTCGGAGGCTGCGCCCCGTATCGAGGGGCTGCGCAGCTACTGCTTTGCGATGTTGCAGTGTACCGAAGCGATGGTGGCAGCCGGTCAGACAACCGCCACCGCTCAATCTGACAACAAACGATGATGAAGGAGCGAAAGGTAGCGGGGCAGTTTGTGCGTTTTGCGCTGGTGGGCGGCATCTGTACGGTGCTGCACTACGGGGTCTATTACCTCTTGCAACGCCTGATCGAGATCAATGTGGCCTACACGATCGGCTATGCGGTCGGATTCGTGGCCAACTTCTACCTCACCTCCTACTTCACCTTCGGCACGCTCCCCTCGTGGCGCAAGCTGATCGGAATGGGGGGCGCACACGCCGTCAACTACCTGCTGCACCTCGCGCTGCTCAACCTCTTCCTATGGCTCGGGCTCTCGGCCGCCGTCGCACCGATTCCGGTCTATGCGATCGCCATCCCGACCAACTTCCTGCTCGTACGCTTTGTCTTTACGCATAAATCGAAACACCATGAGTCAGACTAAACTGCTGATCGTCGTCCCCTGCTACAACGAGCAGGAGGTACTGCACGAAACCACCCGCCAACTCACCGCCCTCGTCGAGGAGCTGTCGCAGCGACAAAAGATCGCCCTCGGGCGCATCCTCTATGTCGATGACGGCAGCCGCGACCGCACTTGGCCGCTCATCGAGGAGATGGCCGCCGCGCACGACACGGTGATGGGGTTGAAACTGGCGCACAATGTCGGCCATCAGCAGGCGTTGTGGGCCGGTTTGGAGTGGGCCGCCGAGAGCGAATTTGATGCAACGGTGTCGATTGATGCCGACCTGCAGGACGACATCCGCTCGATCGAGGAGATGGTCGATCGCTTCGCCGAGGGCTTCGATGTGGTCTATGGCGTGCGCAAGGAGCGCAAGACCGACACCTTCTTCAAGAAACATACGGCGCAGCTCTTCTACAAGCTGATGCAGACGATGGGGGGCGATGTGGTCTATAACCACGCCGACTTCCGTCTGATGAGCCGCCGCTCGCTGCGTGCACTGGTCGCCCACCCCGAGCGTAACCTCTTCCTACGCGGGATGGTGCGGCAGATCGGCTTCCCCTCAACCTCGGTTTATTACGACCGCAAGGAGCGTATGGCGGGCGAGTCGAAATACCCGCTCTCGAAGATGCTCAACTTCGCCATCGACGGCATCACCTCCTTCTCCGTAAAGCCGCTGCGGATGATCACGACCTTCGGCCTGCTGTTCATTTTGGTTGCCGTCGGCATCATCTGCTGGGCACTCTACGCCTTTGCGGCCGGCCATACGATCCCGGGCTGGACCTCGCTCTTGATATCGCTGTGGCTGATCGGCGGTGCGATCCTCACGGCGATCGGCATCATCGGCGAGTACATCGGCAAGATCTATAAGGAGGTCAAACGCCGCCCGCGCTACTTTATCGAGCGGGAGCTGATCAAGTAAATGCAAAATGAGTTTTATGCTGCCTCGCAGAACTCCCAGTTCTCCCGGCACTCCCAGCACTCCCCAAAAACCGTCGAGCCGCCCCGAAATGGGACGGCTCGACGGTATATTACACGCGCTTTTAGAAGAAGATCAGCTGTGTCAGTACATAAACCGGCAACAAGACAACGAGCGAGAACTTCGTCATATAGCCGAAGAACGACGGCATCTTCACGCCCTCCTGCTCGGCGATCGCCTTCACCATAAAGTTGGGGCCGTTACCGATGTAGGTCATCGCACCAAAGAAGACGGCACCCAGCGAAACGACCTTCAGCAGCACCTCGGGAATGCCCGCCACATAGGGCACGCCCTCCATCAACGGCAGACCCGAAGCGACCGTATGGAAGGCCACCGCCGTCGGGGCGTTGTCGAGGAACGACGAGAGGGCACCCGTCGCGTAGTAGAACTGCCACGGTTCGGTCATACCGAGCGAGGCGGCGTTGGCGTTCAGGTAGAGCAGCGCGGGGGTCATCGTCGTAAAGATACCCACGAAGAGGATCGCCACCTCGGCGATCGGGCCCCACGAGAAGTTGTTGGCCTCGCGCACCTCCTTCGGAGTGGTCTTGAGCGAACCGAAGATGATCAGCAGCAGGACGATCTCGCGCAGGAACTTCAGATAGATCGGCGCATCGTGCTCGGCCATTGCGGGGATGTACGAAGCGTTGAGGAAGACCACGGCAGCAATCACGGCAGCCAGCCAACCGAAGTTACGCGCACCGCGCAGGCGGATTGGCTCATGCTCCTCGTTGTCGCGCTTGCGCATATGCTCCGGCTCGCGCTCGTAGAAGTAGCGATCGACCACAGCATAGATCGCCAAGAGGATCAGCCCCACAAATGCCCACTGCGGCAGCAGTTGGAAGAACCACTCGAACGAAGCACCGCGCAGATAGAGCAGGAACAACGGGGGATCACCCAGCGGTGTCAAAAGACCGCCGCAGTTGGCCACCAACGCAATGAAGAAGAGCACCGTGTGGGCACGGTATTCGCGCTGTTGGTTGATCTGCAACAGGGGGCGAATCATCAGCATCGCTGCACCCGTCGTACCCATAAACGAGGCCAAGAGCCACCCCATCGCAAGCAGCATCGTATTGACAAAGGGGGTTGCGGTAATATCACCGCGAATGTTGATACCACCCGTCACGACAAAGAGCGCCAAGAGGAGCACGATGAAGGGGATGTAGTCGTACACCAGCTGGTGTACCACATTGCCGCCCAAGCCGTAGCAGGCGAGCAAAACGGCTGTCGGGATCGACAGCAGCAGGGTGAAGATCAGCTTGTTGCGATTCTCCTCCCACCAGTGCTCCACCGCAAGCGGGGCGATGGCGATCGTGAGAAGCATCACCACAAAGGGGATCAACATCCAAAGTTGAACTTGTTCCATAAGTCTGTTGATTTTGGTGTTGATTGATTTTTAAGAAGTTGTTTGAAATTTGTTTGCGAAATTATTTTACAGCTATTTTGTGACTACTTTTTCGCGTGATCGAGGCACATAGGGGTTCCTATGCAACGAGCATTACGCAAAAAAGGAGCCGTAAAGAGCGTAAAAGAATGAAGTACATAAATTTTAAACAGCTTCTAAAGTTGCGCAAAGTTACAAACTTTCGCCCACAAAACCACACAAAAAAAAGAGATTTTCGCACGCGGAAACCTCTTTTTTGCACGATCCTACGGGTTTGTGGCCGGCATTCGACCCCTCCCGCACCGATTCATCATTATTTCTTGCAGCAAGCGTCGGCGGCCTGCTCGCAAGCCTTCTTGCACTCGCCCTCGGCCTT
>CAZVNR010000031.1:8227-18396 GCA_964628945.1 uncultured Alistipes sp.
CTGGCAGCACTCGGCAGCCTGCTGGCACTCGCCCTCGGCCTTCTGGCAGCACTCGGCAGCCTGCTGGCACTCGCCCTCGGCCTTCTGGCAGCACTCGCCGGCCTTCTGGCAGCACGCATCGGCAGCCTGCTCGCAGCAAGCGGTAGCGGCAGCAGCCTTGCAGGCATCGCACTGCTCCTCAACGGGTTTGTCGCACTTACCCGCTACACACTCCGTGCACTTGTCGTCGGCGCACGCCTTCGTCTTGTTGGCATTGCCGCAGCAGCTAACCATGGCCACAGCAGCCAAAACGGTCACAAATAATGCAATCTTTTTCATCTTTCTAACACTTTTAATGATGTTTGACATCCGCAAATATAACGGATCGAACGCTAAAATCAAAACTTTTACACGAGAAATTAATCCTTTTGGCGCATTTTCCACACCTCCTCGCGCATACGCCTTGAGTAGCCCGTAATATCCCGAACCTCGTTTTCAAACATATCGAACTCCACAAACCATTTGGCAAGGCACTTCGGACAGACGACTTGTCCCTCATATTTTCCGTACTGTTCAGTTCGCAATTCGTGCCGGTAGAGCCACTCCCAACGGCGAATCTGCTCGTCGTTCAGTCGTTCCAGCTCGCCGATCTCTTGATAATCCTTGCGGATGGTGTGCGTATCTCGATAGGTACGCTCATAGCCCCCAGTTCGGTGCGAATGAACCATCTTCCCATAAAAATAATAGCAGTAGGGACAGCGTTGGCCGCCAATTCGACCACTGATCCAGCGGTACAGGCTGCCAACGACCAAAAAGAGGAGGAACGCCCCCAAGAGGAGCGTGAAGAGCGGGAATTTCCACATCCCGTACACCCCCGTCGCATAGCACGCCAAGCCCACCACAAAGAGGATGGTCGTATGCAGCGTATTGGAGCCGACAGCCGTGTGTTTCAGCACCATGAGGTAGATCACGACAAACAGACCGTAGAAGAAAAAGATCGTAAAGAGCGTGCTGAGCAGATTCTCACCGGCCAACGCATCGGCAACGCGCGCAAAAGAGAGATTCTTCAATGTAAGGCTCTGCTCATGCTCATAGTGGGTCGGTGCCACCGCGAGGTCGTAGCGCGGCATCGGCTTCAAGGGTTTGGTCAGTCGGGCTGCGCAATCCACCCGCACAGCCCCCTCGACCCGTTTTCTCGGCAGTGAGACCTTGAACTCCTGCGGTTCGTAGCGACGCACCATCGACGCTCCGTCGAACGGCACCCACGCGGCATCGACGCAAATCGCGTGCTTATCGTAGAAGATGTAGAGGCCATAGACGCGCTCACCGCCCTTGTCATAGGCCACGTTGCGATAGAACGAGTAGGCGTAACCGACATCGGTCAGCGCATCGCCGACAAAGGCCTTCGACTGACCCAAGTAGCCCTCGACATCGGCCATCGTGCGGCCGATCAGATGACCGATCGCAGCGGGGTTCTTCACCACGACGATCACATCCCGTCGGATCGACTCCTCGGGAACCTGCCCCTGATAGGCGTAAGTCGGGTTATTCGCCTTCGCGCCCGTAGCTCCGATCGGGATGGTGATGACGCGCTTCGACCGTTGGTGGCGCAGTTGATAGCGGTCGGAGGTATAGAGATAGTTTCCCTGTTTACCCTTGCGCCACGAGCCGATCGAGAGGATATCGTACACACCCTCCTGCACCGTCAGGTTACCGCTCTTGTGGTAGAGATGGCTGTTGAGTTGCAGGGTGCTCCCTCCGAAATAGCGATCAAGAAAGAGTCCGCGACTGCCGTCGGGCAGCTGTCCATAGACCATATTGATCCCCGACATGGCCAAGATCTGCACCTTCAACCCCTTCGGGAGGGCGTAGATCTTCTCGCCACCCACAAAGAAGGGGGCGTCGTCGTAGGCCACCTGCAATGAGTATCCCGTCGGGTTGAGTCGCTGGATATTGGGGCGTGCCGTCGCGCTTCCGCAGAGCGCGTGCCATACGACGAAGAGGATTACAAGGCCAACTCTTTTAATCGTTTCCATTCCTCGGTTTTCCATTGTGCACCACACTCCGGACAGCGGTTTTCGATGTGGATGCGTTGTACTTGATAGAGTTTGAATCCGCCCTCGGGCACCATCTCGCGCGTGATCTTTGTATCTGGCGTCAGATATTGGGAGTACCCCGTCTTCTCACCACGCAGCTCGACGGCAAAGTGCTGTTGCGGTCGCTCGGTGCGAATGATCTTGTTGTATTTGCAACAGTGCGGGCAGAGGTGGTTCCCCATCATACCCACACTCATCGCGCAGACGAAGAAGGCCGGCACGACGAAGATCACACCCCAAATGAACGAATCCTGCAACAGGATCAGCCACACAACCACCGCAAAGGCGATCAGCAGCGTCGTATAGCGGGAGAGCATGGCGTTCGCGTCGGCACGACGACGGTTGCGTCTGAATAGCAGCTTGCTGTACAGCAGATGAAAGAGCACCAACAGCACCAGATCGGCCAAAAAGGTAAAAAACGAAGAGAAGGGGCCGTCGGTGTAGCCTTCGGGCTTGATCTTCTTGAAAATGCTGTTTGTCCAATCCGCAAAGGCGATCAGCCCCTGTTCGAGCGGCTCGTGGTTCTTGATCGTTTCATCCTCGTCGGGGTTGTACTCCCCGATCGGCACCTCGCCGACCGGCTCCTGCGCAAAAGCCCCCTGCGGGAGCGAAATCCCCGCTTGGAGCAGCAACAGCGTGACAATGAGCACCAAATTCTTCATAATGCACGCATTTTTAAGGTTCGTATGTTACAAAAGATCCTCCAAGAGCAGCTCTTCGCTCTTGGGGAAGGCCTTGGGGAAGGTTGCCGCGAGCTTGCCCTTCAGGATCACCGCCTCCTCGATCGTCAGGCAGTTGCCCACCGTCACGCGGAAGTAGGGGTTCTCATAGACCATATAGAGTTTGATGTCGGGGAACTGCTCCTCGAAGAGCCGTTTCGCCTCCATCGCACCGGCGCGGGCATCCTGCCCGTTGTCGAAGAAGATGCAGACGCGGTAGCCGCGCAGGCGTGCCTCGGGATCCATCGTCGCAGCGTGCCCGACCACCTCGGCGGCCGTATCGTGCTCGACCACCGTGACCTGCGCCTTCTTGGCATTCGCCTCGCTTACGATCTCCTCGGCGAGTTGATTTTTGAATTGGCCGATCTGCTGCGCCTCGGCGGCGGAGATCCCCGACAGGAGGAGCAACAGCACCCAAACGATCCGTTTTTTCATCTTCATTGCGGTTACAAAAGGTTCTTAATTGCCGTAATATCCACCCCAAAGGTATTCAAAAAAACCGAGAGCGGCATCTTTTCGCGCGAAATATTTACTGGTACGGGGCCGCCGCGCCCCTCCAGACTGACATCGACGGTCGCCTGCGAGGGGTCGCTCTGCAACTTCGCCACGACGGAGAGCATCGCCAACGGGTTCTGCACATCGATCCACCAACGGCTTGTCACCACCCCCTCGCTGCGGCGCGGGATCTCGACCTTATCGCGGAGGGTCATCGTCGCCACCGTGGCCTCCTTGTAACGGAGGGTCAGCACCGCCTTGTCGAGGTGGAGTTTGTAGGCCGTGCCGTTTTTGACGGCAAAGTCGATCTCGACACGCGAGAGGCTCTCGACACGCATCGCGTCGATGCGTTCGATCTGCACCTTGCGGCGCATCTTGCGGATCGTCCCCTTGCACGAGGTAAAGGTGCAGGCGACAGCCACTAACAGGGCAAAAAGAAGGGCTCGTTTCATATTGGTTTTCAACTTTTTATTCATATCGCATCGTTTCGTCGGGGCGAATTGTCGCCACCACCGAGGCAGGCAGGAGCATCAGCACGAAAATCGTCACCGCAAAGCCTGCATTGAGCAGCAGCCAACCACCCCACCGCATCGCAATCGGCACCGAGGCGAGCAGGTACCCCTCGGCATCGAGCGGCACAAGGGCGAAGTAGTGCTGCAGGGCACACAACGCGAGGCCGACCGCATTGCCCCACACCAACCCCTTGAGGGCGATCATCGTGGCGCGGTAGCGGAACAGGCGGCGCAGGGCGCGGTTCTGCATCCCGAGTGCCTTTAGGATGCCGATCATCCGGATCCGCTCGAGCACCACCACCAAGAGCGCGGTGCTCATATTGAAGAGGGCGACGAAGAGCATCACCACGATCACGACCGCCGTATTGACATCGTGCACCTTGAGCCAGTCGAAGATCTGCGGATAGCTCGCCTGCACGCTCTGTGCGACCAGATTTTCGCTCTCGGCCGCCTCGTCGCAGAGCAACGCCTCGTCCAACGCCGCCGCCAGCTGCGGAGCGCGGTCGGCATCGCGGAGGCGAATCTCGTAGCCCGAGATCAACGGTTCGTCCCACAGGGCGGCTCGCTGCACATTGCGCAGGTCGGTAAGGAGCAGCATACGATCCAACTCCTCCATACCCGAGTGATAGACCCCCGCCACCTCGTAGCGGTCGCGGTAGGGGAGGGCATCCGATTCGACAAAGAGCAGTTCGATGCGATCGCCCGCCTCGAGGGCGTGGGTCGCGGCTAACTTTTCGGAGATCAACACCCCCTTCGAGCGGATCGAATCGCCCACCGAGGGGAGCTGTCCCGACCGCAACCACGCCGCATAGGGGGCGAGGTCATCCGCTTCGGCAACTCCCTTGAGCACAACCCCTTCGACCCCCTCAGCCGTGCGCAGCACCGCACCGCGACGGGCATAGCGCGTGATCCGTTCGCCGTCGGCGACCGCCGCAAGGAGCGAATCGAGGTGGGGCGTCGAGCGGATCGGGCGGTGCTCGATCGTGTGGAGGTTCGCCACATCGGTCACCACCACATCGGCCGCCAACAGCGAGAACTTCGCGCCGATCTCGCGCTTAAAGCCCCACATAACGGCCATCGCCACCAGCATCACGGCGAAGCTCAACGCAACGGCAAGCGTAGCGATGCGCTCCATCACCGACGGGCGGCGACCCTCGGCAGCGTGTGCCATACGGCGTGCGATCTCCAATTCCAAGTTCATTGCGGTCGTTTTTTCAAAAATTCGATCCATTTCGTATGCAAAGTAACACATAATTTCGTACTTTTGCCCCATTGATCTCCGTTTTTTATTAAAAAACGGGCATCAAGCCTTGAAAAAGCGTAAAAATTATGATGACACACTTGCTGTTTACCCTGCTTCAGACGGGGAGTTATTACAACGATGCGCCGACGATCTCGTTACAAGCGGCACAGATGGGAATGTATCTGCTGATCATCGTGATCGGTTTGGTGGGCTGGGGCGTGCAGGCACGCCTGCAGTCGGTCTTTAAGAAGTACTCGGCCGTGATGTTCCCGGGCGGACTGACCGGTGCCGAGGTGGCCGAGCGGATGTTGCGCGAGAACCGCATCTACAATGTGAAGGTGACCCATGTACGCGGCCGCCTGACCGACCACTTCGACCCCCGCACGATGACGGTCAATCTGAGCGACTCGGTCTATTCGTCGCGCTCGGTGGCCGCTGCTGCCGTCGCTGCGCACGAGTGCGGCCACGCCATTCAGCACGCCCAATCCTACGCGCCGCTCGTGCTGCGTTCGCAGCTCGTGCCGCTCGTACAGTTCGCCTCGACGGCCTCGACTTGGATCATCCTGCTCGGTTTGGTGATCCTCACCACGACCCAAAACGAGCTGCTGTGCTGGATCGGGATCGGTATGATCGCCCTCACGGCGCTCTTTGCGATCGTCACGCTGCCCGTCGAGTACAACGCCTCGGCGCGTGCCCTCGCGTGGTTGCGCCAGAGCCGACTGATGCCCGAGGCACAGCTTGGTCAGGCCGCGATCTCGCTCCGTTGGGCTGCCCGCACCTACCTCGTGGCGGCGTTGAGTGCCGTCGCTTCGGTGCTCTACTATGTGCTGCTGATCCTCGGTCGCCGCGACGACTAAACGCCCCCATTTGCCTACACAACCGATGAAGAAAACCGAACAAGATTACGCCCGACAGGGGCTGAAGACCCTCTGCTGGGTGCTCCTCGCGCTGATCGTGGTCAGCTTGATCCCTCCCGTTACGGTAGGCGGGGTGAAGTTGCGCCGCGCCAACATCTACGCCGATCTCTACGCCTACGAAACGCCTGCCGCCGCCGCACCGAGCGAGGAGGTGGTGCTCTTCGACGAGGAGGAGTTCGCCGTCGATCTGGAGGAGGTGAGCCGTCAGGTGGTGGCTGTCGATACCACACCGCACGAGGCGACGATCTCGTTCGATTGGTTGATCGGAGAGGCGGCCGAGCCTGCCCGCACCCCCTTTACGATCGACACGCGCCGTTACAGCTCGCACCTCACGCCGATCGAGGACTTCAGCTCCGACGACCGCTTTGCCGCCTTCTGCGACACGCTCCTCGCAGCCGATCGTCCGGTGCGCATCGCCGTCTTGGGCGACTCGTTCATCGAGGGTGACATCCTGACGGCCGACCTGCGCGAACGGCTCCAAACCGCCTTCGGCGGGCGCGGTACGGGCTTCGCACCGATGGCCTCGCCGCTCACGGGTTTCCGCCGCACGGTGAAGACCCAGTCGAAGGGGTGGACGGCCTACAATGTGATGCAGCAGAAGAAGGTGCCCGCCCCCTACAACGAACAATTCTATGTTTCGGGGTGGGTCTGCCGCCCCTCATCCGGCGCATCGACCCGTTGGGAGGCGACCGATTACCGCAAGCGGCTCGACTCCTGCTCGACGGCGCGCGTACTCTTCAAAGCTCCCGCCCGAAGCCGCATCGAGTTGATCGTGAACGACACGCTGCACCGCCAATTCAGCGTCGAGGCCTCACCGGCCGTACGCCAAGCCGTTGTCCGCGCCGCAGCGATCCGCTCGTTGGAGTTCAAGGTGTTGGAGGGAGCCGAGCGTATGGTGGGCTACGGTGCGCTCTTCGAGCACAAGGGGGTCGAGGTCGATAACTACTCGGTACGCAGCAACAACGGCCAAGCACTCTTCCGCACCAACCCCACGATCAATGCGCAGGTCAACGCCCTCGCGGGGTACGATTTGGTGATTCTGCAATACGGACTCAACATCATGCAGCAGGGCGTACTGCAATACACGAGCTACGGCGCACAGATCGAGAAGATGATTCAATACGCCCGCCACTGCTTCCCGACGGCGGCCGTCTTGGTGATGGGCGTATCGGATCGTGCCGTGAAGAGTGAGCAGGGGGTCGAAACGATGGATGCCATCCCCTATATGATTGATTGTCAGCGCACGGCTGCCCGCAATCAGGGAGCTGCGTTCTGGTCCACCTTCGATGCGATGCAGGCCGAGGGCGGCATCGAGGAGTTTGTCGCCAAGGGGTGGGCCGGCAAGGACTTTACGCACATCAACTACGCCGGCGGTCGGCGCGTAGCGTGGGCACTGTTCGATGCGATCAACCACGAGGCGGCCGAGTCAGCCGAACGGCAACGCCGTCGCGCCGAGGCGGCCGAGCCGACGATCGACTCACTCTCGGCGGCCTCGATCGAACGCGAGATGACCGCCGCACCGACCCTGAAGGCCGACACCGCGATCGGGCAGTAACAGATTAAAATGCAGGCCGTTCGATGAAAGAGTTGGGAACAAAGATCATGGAGCTGCTCTCCTATGATGCCGCCTCGCCGCTGATCTTCAGCAGCGGGCTCTTCCTCTTCCTCTTCATCGGTTTCTTCGCCCTCTACCTCGCCCTGCGCCGCACGACGACGCTCCGCATCCTCTATGTGATCGCCTTCTCGCTCTACTTCTACTACAAATCGAGCGGCGCGTACTTCCTGCTGCTGATCGTGGCGGCCACCTACGACTTTATGATCGGCTACTCGATCTACCTCTCGAAGAGCAGGCGCACGAAGCAACTCTTGGTCGCTATGAGCGTGGTGATCAACCTTGCCCTGCTCGGCTACTTTAAGTACACGAACTTCTTTGTCGATCTGACGAATCAGCTCTTCGGCGAGGGGTTCCTCCAGTTTCAGAACATCTTTCTGCCGGTCGGCATCTCGTTCTTCGTCTTTCAGTCGATGAGCTACACGATCGACATCTATCGCGGCGAGCTGCGCCCCTTGGCACGGTGGACCGACTACCTCTTCTACCTCTCGTTCTTCCCCGGGTTGTTGGCCGGCCCGATCGTGCGAGCACGCGACTTCATCCCGCAGATTCGCCGCCGACCGGTCGTTACGCGCGAGATGCTGGGGATGGCGATCTTCCTGATTCTCACGGGTCTTTTCAAGAAGGCCGTCATCTCGGACTACATCGCGCTGAACTTCGTCGATCGCATCTTCGACGAACCGCTGCTCTACTCGGGCGTGGAGTGCCTTGTGGGGTTGTACGGCTACGCGCTGCAGATCTACTGCGACTTCTCGGGCTACTCGGATATGGCGATCGGCTTGGCACTGCTGATGGGCTTCCACTTCCCCAAGAACTTCGATGCCCCCTACCAATCGGCCACGATCACCGAGTTTTGGCGACGGTGGCACATCTCGCTCTCGTCGTGGCTGCGCGACTACCTCTACATCTCGCTCGGCGGCAACCGCAAGGGGCGGCGGCGCACCTACCTCAACCTACTGCTCACGATGCTCTTGGGCGGTTTGTGGCACGGTGCGGCGATCCGATTCTTGTTGTGGGGTGCGCTGCACGGCACGGCTCTTGCACTGCATAAGTGGTGGCTGACAATCGTGCCGTGGGCGAAGAAGGACGGCGCCTCGATGAACCCCGTGCTGCGCCTCGTGGGGGTGCTGTTCACCTTCCACCTCGTCTGCGCCGGCTGGCTTGTCTTCCGCGCCGACTCGATGCAGACGGCGGGGCTGTTGCTGCACCAGATCTTCACGGCCTTCGATCCGTCGATCGCAGGACAGCTCTTCGAGGGGTATCGCGGCGTGATGACACTGATCATCATCGGCTATGCGATGCACTTCGTGCCGGCTCGCGGCGACCGTTGGATGCAGGGGATCGTCACACGCGCCCCGATGGGGGTGCAGGCGGCACTGCTCGTCGCGGTGATTTGGCTGGTAATGCAGATCAAATCGGCCGATATTCAGCCATTTATCTACTTCCAATTCTAACCCGAACAAATTGAAAAAAGGCCCCCGAAGAAGAATTACTACCACTACCCCGCTTGACTTGTTGAAACCTAAATTTTGAATGAATGGACACACTGGATCGTGACCTCTTTTTGGCACTCAATTTCGATGGCGGCGACTGGCTCGATCGCCTGATGCTGACCATCTCGGGAACCGCGATGTGGATCCCGCTCTACCTGCTGATTATCTATTCGGTAGCACGCAACCACGGCTGGCAGCGACTGCTGCTCTTCGTGCTCCTACTCGGCGCCTCGATGGGGTTGGCCGATATCATCGCCGGCATCTTCAAACACAGCGGTCTGCTGGGCGATCTGCTCCCGAACTTCACCCCGCGCCTGCGCCCGATGTTCGACCCCACGCTCGAAGGGCTTGACATCTCGCCCGACTCGCTGCGCATCCTGCGCAAGCACGCGCTGTTGGCCGATGCGACGGTGCACGCCCCGATCGAGGCGATACAGGGTCGCTACGGCACCGTCTCGGCACACGCCTCGACGGTCTGCGCCCTCTGCTACCTCTCGGCCTCGGTGCTGCGCAAACGGTGGTTTACGATCCTGATGATCGCCTGCACGGTGCTGATCTGCTACTCGCGCATCTACCTTGCGAAGCACTTCCCGATGGATATTCTCTACGGCGCACTGCTCGGCATCGCCCTCGGCTGGCTCGCCATGCGCGGTTTTACACTGCAAAAATCGAGAACCAACACGCAAAAATAGGCGAACAGATTGGCGATCTGCGCTTTTTTCGCTATTTTTGCCGCGCATTATGTAGGACAACAATAAAAAAACAAGATACACTATGGCACTGGAACAACTGAGTGAACAGGAGATTTTGCGTCGCAACTCGCTCAAGGCGTTGCGCGATTTGGGCATCGAGCCCTACCCCGCCGAGCGATTCGATGTGACGGCCACCGCCGCCGAGATCGCGGCCAACTTTGATGCCGAGCCGGAGCGTTTCGTCACCGTGCGCATCGCCGGCCGTATGCTCTCTCGCCGCATTATGGGCAGCGCCTCGTTCTTCGAGCTGCAGGACCACACGGGTCGTATGCAGGTCTATATCCGCCGCGACGATGTCTGCCCCGAGGGCGATCCGACGCTCTACAACACGGTCTTCAAGAAGCTCTTGGA
>CAZVNR010000032.1:0-17228 GCA_964628945.1 uncultured Alistipes sp.
CCATCACCGACCGCACCTACCTCCTGTACGAGGGCAAGATCCTCAAGACGGGTTCGGCCGAGGAGTTGGCTGCCGACCCGATGGTAAGAAAGGTCTATCTGGGTCAGAACTTCGAGCTTAAGAAGAGCCACCGTCAGGTGCAGGAGATGATCCGCACGGGCGTCAAGAGCAGCGACGATGCGCCTGCGGATGCCCCGACCGAGGCCGCACAGGAGCAGCCGACCGAGCCGACAACCCCCACACAAGCAAACGAATAACCTATGGATCGATCCGTCCCGCGCGGGCGTGTCCAAGGCACGCTCACTCCCCCCTCATCGAAAAGCTATGCGCAACGCGCCCTGGCCGTATCACTCTTGTCTCAAGGGCCTACCGTGTTGCGTAAGATCGACTTTTGTCAGGATACGCTCTCGGCGTTGGGCTGCATCCACACGCTCGGTGCCGAGGTCATCGAGGTAGATGAAGCGACCCTCTCGATCGGTGGCGGCCTTTCGCCCCGCGAGGGAACGCTGCATGTGGGCGAATCGGGCCTCGCATCGCGCCTCTTCACCCCCATTGCCGCCCTCTCGGATCGACCGATTCGCATCGTAGGGCGCGGATCGCTCCTGGAGCGTCCGATGCAGATGATGATCGAGCCGCTCCGCCGGCTGGGTGTGCAGGTCAGCGACAACCGCGGCTACCTCCCCTTCGAGGTGTGCGGTCCGTTGCGCGGTGGCGAAACGGAGGTCGATGGTTCGGTCTCGTCGCAATTCATCACCGGACTGCTGTTGGCACTGCCGATGGCAGCCATTGACACCACCCTCCACGTCCAGCAGGCCGTTTCGACTCCTTATATAGATATGACCATCGACACGGCTGCCCGCTTCGGAGTCGATATCTTCCACCGCGATTACGAGGAGTTCTACATCCCGGGCGGACAACGCTACAAGGGCCTTGATCTGACGATCGAGGGCGATTGGAGTGCCGCCGCCATGTTGCTCGTGGCCGGTGCTGTGGCCGGCGAGGTGTGCGTGAAGAATATCTCGGCCCTCTCGAAGCAGGCCGATACGGCGATCCTCGACGCCCTCTCGCGTGCCGGTGCAGAGGTCATCATCGAGGGCGACTCGATCACCGCCTCGCACCGTGCGTTGCAGGGCTTCGAGTTCGATGCCACGCAGTGCCCCGACCTCTTCCCCGCCTTGGCCGTGCTGGCCGCCGCAGCCGAGGGTGAGACAACGCTCTACGGCACTTCGCGCCTGACGCACAAGGAGAGTAACCGCGCCGAGACGATCGCGGAGGAGTTCCAAAAGCTCGGTATCCGGGTCGATATCTCGGAGGAGAACATCATGCGCATCTGCGGCGGAAAGGTTCACGCCACGGAGGTGGAGAGCCACAACGATCACCGCATCGCCATGGCACTGGCCGTGGCTGCACTGCGCTCGGAGGAGGGGCTGATGACAATCCACGGCGCCGAGTGCGTAGCCAAGAGCTACCCAGATTTCTTTGAACAGCTGGAGTCGATCCGCGTAAAATAAAGGGCTATGAATCAGTTTGGAAATTCGTTCCGCCTCTCGATTTGGGGCGAGTCGCACGGCGAGTCGATCGGCATTACGATCGACGGCATAAAGCCCGGCATTGCACTCTCGGAGGCCGACCTGGAGGCCGACCTGAAGCGTCGTCGCGCAGGGGCTGTCGGCACGACACCTCGCCGCGAAAGCGACCTGCCTCGCATTGTATCGGGGCTTTACGAGGGGCACACCACGGGAGCACCCCTCACGATTCTCTTCACGAACGATGACACCCGCTCGAAAGACTATTCGCTTTTTACCCACCACTTCCGCCCCTCGCACGCCGATCGAGTGGCACGGGTCAAATACAACGAGCAGAACGATCCGCGAGGCGGAGGCCACTTCTCGGCTCGTCTTACGGTAGCCTTGGTGGCCGCAGGTGCGGTGGCCAAGCGATTGTTGCCCGCTGAGGTCAGTTTCTCGACCCGCCTCTGCTCGGTGGGGAGCGAGCACGATTCGGCTCATTTCGAGGAGGCAATCCGCGCAGCACAGGCCGAGGGCGATTCGGTCGGCGGCGTGGTTGAATGTCGCATCGAGGGCATCCCGACCGGTTGGGGCGAACCGCTTTTCGATTCGGTCGAGAGCGTTGCTTCGCACCTGCTGTTTTCGATTCCGGCCGTCAAGGGCGTGGAGTTCGGGGATGGCTTTGCGGTTGCCGCCCGTCGTGGCTCGGAGAACAACGATCCGATTCTCGATGCCGCGGGGACAACGGCCACCAACCATGCCGGCGGTATCGACGGAGGTATTACCAACGGCAACCCGATTGTGGTGCGCGTAGCCTTCAAGCCAACACCCAGCATTCACCGCGAGCAACAGACCTTCGACACGGCCTGCGGAGGCATCGAGCCGCTGCAAATTCCGGGTCGCCACGACGCCTGCATCGCTCTGCGCGGGCAGGTTGTGGTCGAAGCGATGATGGCCATTGCTTTGGCCGAACTTCTCTTACGCGCCTAAATCATGCAGGCACAAGCGCTTATCCATACCCTTAAAGCGACTTGCCTTGCGCTCTACGACGAGCGGGAGGCGGAGCAGATTGCCCTTTTCACGGCCGCCCACCTGGTTGGATTGGGCGACCACACAGCCCCTTTAAAAGCCGATCTTTCACGCGATTGGCCGATCGACGAGCAGTACGTACAGCTGATCGCCGAACGATTGGCTTCGGGCGAGCCGATGCAATATATCATCGGCCACACCGACTTCTTCGGACGGGATTTCCGGGTCGATCCGCGCGTCTTGATTCCCCGCCCCGAGACCGAGGAGCTGGTGGATCGGATTCGACGCGCGGAGCGAGGCGCACAACAGATTCTCGACATCGGTACGGGGAGTGGCTGCATCGCTATTTCGTTAGCTCTCGAACTCCCGACGGCACGTGTTACGGCCCTCGATCTTTCGGCCGAGGCGCTGGAGGTGGCTCGTCGCAATGCCGAAAAGCTCGGCGCACGGGTTGAATTTCACCAAGGGGATGCCCTGCACGATTTGGAGAGACAGTTTCCGCGCGAAACATTCGATGTGATTGTTTCGAATCCGCCCTATGTCCCTGCAAGCGACCGAGCGACCATGCACCGCAACGTCGTGGAGCATGAGCCTTCGCTGGCACTCTTCGTCCCCGACGAAGACCCGCTCCGCTTCTACCGCGCCATCGCCCGCGCAGGACAAACCCTGCTGAAGGAGGGAGGCGCACTCTACTTTGAGATTTACCACGCCCTATCCGAGGAGATGATTCGTCTTGTCGAGGGGCTGGGTTATACGGAGGTCGTCGTACACCGTGACCTGCAAGACAAACCGCGTATCTTATGTGGCAGAAAAAGCACGAAATAAAGGAGCGCAAGGTGCGCACCAAGACACCCGACGAAGCCCTCGCGTCGCTCATGCGCCTCTGTGCACGAGCCGAGAAGTGTGAGGGGGATGCTCGTCGTTTGATGCGCGGCTGGGGAGTCGAGGAAAAGGCGGCCGAGGCGGTTTTGGCACGGTTGGTGCGCGACCGTTTTATCGACGACAGGCGCTACGCCGCGATGTTCGTGCGCGAGAAGATCAACCTGAGCGGCTGGGGAGCCTACAAGATTCGCACGGCCCTCAAGCGCAAAGAGGTGGCCTCGGAGCTGATCGAGGAGGCACTCCGCCAAATCGAGCCTGAGCAGCAACGAAATCGCCTCGACGAGCAGCTGCGACGCAAGCTGCGCACCCTCAAAGCAAAAACACCTTACGAGCTGAAGGCCAAGCTGATTCGCTACGGGCTTTCGCTCGGTTACGATTACGAAGCGGTGCTGGACGCCGCTGCCCAAACACTCAATCAAGCCGATACATCATGCGACGAATACTCTTTTTAATAACACTTCTGACGCCTTTTGTGCTGACGGCACAAACAACCCTGAATCCCGCTGATTACATCTACCCCATCCGTGACGTGGCCGGACTTTATTCGGCCAATTTTGGCGAGATGCGCCCGGGGCACTTCCATGCCGGCATCGACATCAAGACCGACGGTGTGGAGGGAAAACCGCTCGTAGCCGTGGCGGATGGATATGTTTCGCGCATCGTGGTACAGGCCGGCGGCTATGGGCGCGCCATTTACCTCACGCTCCACAACGGCCAGACGGCCGTCTATGGTCACCTGCAACGCTTCCGCCCCGACATCGAGGAGCGGATGCAACGCGAGCGCTACGCACGCCAATCGAACAGCGTCGATCGCTGGTTTACGGCCGAACAATTCCCCGTCAAGCAGGGCGACCTGATCGGTTACTCGGGTAATAGCGGTTCGTCGGGCGGTCCGCACCTGCATTTCGAGCTGCGCGACACGAAGGATCAACGCCTGCGTAATGTCGTGAGCGAGGGGATCATCACCCCCATCGACTCGCTCCCGCCCCGCTTTATGAAGCTGCATTATGTGGAGATCGACTCGCTCCCGTCGGGGGTATGCGTACATCGACCGATGGAGAGCTATGCCGTAGTGCGCGAAAGCGAGGGGCACTACCGCCTCACGCGCGAAGAACCGCTTCCCGTAGGGCGCAAAGGATACTTCATCGCCGAGGTCACGGATCGCCGCAACGGCGTGCACAACACCTTTGCCGTGCACCAAATCAAGGCCGAGTTGGATGGGCAACCGATCTTCGAGTTCCGCATTGACCACTTTACACACGCCTTCTCGCTGTCGTGCGATGCCGTGAGCCACTACCCCCTGCAACTCACCTCGCGCAACGAGGTGATCCGCCTCGCGCAGCTGGAGGGCGCACCCACGTTCTGCTACCCCACGCTCGTCGAGCGCGGACTGGTGCGCACACTCCCCACCGAGCAACGCGCCGTGTGCCTTAGCTGCACGGATGATTGCGGCAACCGCTCGACACTCGAATTTCGGATCGAGGGGCGTAGCGAACTTTTCCTGGCCGAAGAGCCGAGTAAGGAGTTGGAACTGATCCGCATGAAGCAGGCCAAGCGTTTTCGCATCGGAAGCGAGTTTTCGATCGATCTGCCGGCCGAGGCGCTTTATGAGTCGTGCTACGCCCAGGCTGAGGCCGGTATCGTACCGCCTGTCGATTCGGGATTGTTGGTGCTTTCGCCCGCTTATCGTCTGCTCGAAGCCACGACCCCGATGCGCAAAGCGGCTACGGTCTCGATTCGCACCTACGTTCCCGACTCGCTTCGCACGAAGACCCTCATGGGTGTTCGCAACCGCCTGGGTCGTGCCGCAGCCGCCGGAGGCAGCTACAAGGAGGGCGAGGTGAGCGTTACGACCCGCACGATGGGCGACTGGTTTGTGGTGGCCGACCTCCTGCCGCCCCGCGTCGAGCCGATCTTCAAAAATGGCGCGGAGCTGACGAAACAGCTCACGTTCAAGGTCTCGGACAACTTCTCGGGCATCGCCTCGTGGCGTTTGGAGGTTGATGGCTAGAGGCGACCTTGCGGCCGCTATCCGAGCCGCGGACAGCTGATTTTCCACTTCGACCGACCGGCCGAAAAACGCACCCACAGCTACCGCCTCACGGTGCGCGACGGCGTGGGCAACGAGTGTGTTCGCACGGGTACTTTCCGCCATTAGACCGCTTTTTCGCCCGAAAAGTTTGCTTTTGGCGTGAAAATGCGTAATTTTGCACCGCTAAAAGCAAAAGAAAGAATTCGGTTTACACTTTCAATAAAATGCAAACCGCCTTCGCCTTTGGTCGCGTAGCTCAGTTGGATAGAGCAGCAGCCTTCTAAGCTGCCGGTCGAGCGTTCGAGCCGCTCCGCGATCACAAAAAGCACTCCGCAAGGGGTGCTTTTTGTGTTAGAGCAAAGAGGAAAGAGGTTAAAGAGAGTAAAGAGAGTAAAGAGAGTAAAGAGAGTAAAGAAGACAGTTGCCTCAGTTGCCCCAGCGGCCCCAGTTGCCCCGGTTTTCAGCTCCGTCTGAAATCAAATTCCCCTTATTTTTCAACGTTTTTTCGATTCAAAGTGTTGCAAAATTGATTTTCCCGAATTATCTTTGCACCCGAAATAAGCCGAAAGGCTGAGCGTTTTTTATTAACCTTACAAAATTTTATAGCAAAATGGCTGTTAAAATTCGTCTGGCACGTCACGGTAAGAAGGGTTATGCTTTCTACCACATCGTTGCCGCAGATAGCAGAGCGCCACGTGATGGTAAATTCATCGAGAAGTTGGGTACCTACAACCCCAACACGAATCCTGCTACGATCGACCTGAACTTCGAGCAAGCACTGGGTTGGTTACTCAAAGGCGCACAACCTACGGACACCTGCCGTGCAATCCTCTCCTACAAGGGTGTACTCTACAAGAAGCACCTGCTGGGTGGTGTTGCCAAGGGCGCATTCACCGAGGCTGAGGCCGAGGCTCGCTTCAACAAGTGGGTAGAGGCCAAGTCGGGTAAGATCGAGGCCAAGACCAACAAGCTCGCATCGGACGCCAAGTCGGCCGAGAAGGCTCGTTTGGCTGCCGAGGCCAAGGTCAACGAGGAGCGCGCAAAGGCAATCGCCGAGAAGAAGGCTGCCGCAGAGGCTGCTGCCAAGGAGGCCGAGGAGGCTGCCAACGCAGAGGCCGAGGCAACGGAGGCTCCCGCCGAGGAGGTTGCCGAGTAGTCATTGCACGCAACCGATTCAAGGGGCGGTTTAACAGGCAACTGTTGATCGCCCCTTTTTTTAGGCGTTCACTGTCAGCTTACACGCATTCAAGTCGCCTCAATCTTGAATTTTGAATTCTACATTTTGCATTGTTTATGACTACCTGTGGTCGCATCAACAAACTCTTTGGCACGGGCGGAAGCCTGCGCCTCACCCTCTACGACGCCTTTCCCGAGGTGTTCGACCCCGCAACGATGCCCCTGATCGTCGAGATCGACGGTTTGGATGTGCCGCTGTGGTGCGAAAGCTTCGAGCCGGTCGGTGCGCAGGGTGCGACGGCACTCTTCGCCGATATGGACACCGAGCGACGCGCCGAGGAGCTGATCGGCAAGGAGTTCCGCATGGAGCTACCACACGAAGAGCTGCCCGAGGACGAGTTCTATATGGAGGATCTGATCGGCTTTGCGGTCGAGGTGCGCGAGGCGGGCACGACACGCCGTCTGCGCGGTACGCTCGCCGACTACTACGACAGCGAGGTCAATCCCCTCTTCGCACTCGAGATCGCAGGCAAGGAGGTCTTGGTGCCGGCCGTCGATGAGATGATCGGCGGTATCGACTTCGAGCATCAAACGATCAAATTCATCCTGCCCGAGGGGTTGATCGATTAACAAACAGAGGAGCTATGGCACGCGTTGTTGTAGGACTTTCGGGCGGTGTCGATTCGTCGGTGGCCGCCCATCTGCTGAAGGAGCAGGGGCACGAGGTGATCGGCCTCTTTATGGTCAATTGGCACGACACGACCGGCACGCTCGAGGGGGACTGCCCGTGGCACGACGATCGTGTGTTTGCCGAGCTGGTCGCCAAGAGGCTCGACATCGCGCTCCGCGTGGTCGATCTCTCGGAGGAGTACCGCCGCCGCGTGGTGGAGTATATGTTCGCGGAGTATGAGGCGGGGCGCACCCCCAATCCCGATGTGCTCTGCAACCGCGAGATTAAGTTCGATGTCTTCTTGCGCGAGGCGTTGAAGCTCGGCGCCGACTATGTCGCTACGGGGCACTACTGCCGCAAGACCACCTCGACCCTCCCCGACGGAACGGTGCGCTACCACCTCTTGGCCGGCAGCGACCCGAACAAGGATCAGAGCTACTTCCTCTGCCAGCTCACGCAGGAGCAGCTGCGCTACGCCCTCTTTCCGATCGGCGACCTAATGAAACCCGAGGTGCGCCGCATCGCCGCGGAGCAGGGGTTGGCTACCGCCAAGCGCAAGGATTCGCAGGGCATCTGTTTCGTAGGTAAGGTCGATCTGCCGACCTTCCTGCAGCAAAAGCTCACCAAGAAGGCAGGCAATATCCACGAAATCAAAAACGAATGGCCGAAATTCGACCGCCGTCCGTCGTTCGATCCCGCGCAGGGAGCACCGAGCGACGAGCTGCTTGCGGCCCTTGCCGAGCCATGGCACTTCACGGTACGCGACGGCAAGAAGATCGGCACGCACAACGGCGCACACTTCTACACGATCGGTCAGCGCAAGGGGCTGGGGATCGGCGGCCGCAAGGAGTCGCTCTTCATCTTGGCAACCGATGTGGCCGAGAATGTGATCTATGTGGGCGAGGGGGACAGCCATCGCGGCTTGTGGCGACCGGCACTGAAGATCGCTCCGAACGCCGTGCACTGGGTCGACCCCGACCGCACGATGCGCGTAGGCGACACGGCACGCTACGCCGTCCGCATCCGCTATCGCCAACCGTTGCAGCCAGCGACCCTTTACCGCCGCGAAGAGGGGCTGTTTATCCTCTTCGACGAGCCGCAACGCGGCATCGCGGCCGGTCAGTTTGCCGCGTGGTACGACGGCGAGGAGCTGGCAGGATCGGGCGTGATTTTAGGCTGACAGCCTAAAATAAATGCAAAATGCAAAATTTAGAATTCAAAATTAGAATCTAAAATCCACATTTACAATGAATATGCGACGGTGGTGCTGTTTGTGGATGGCCTTGATGATGATCCCTGCGCTCTCGGCGCAGGAGATCAGTTTCGGGTATTACGATGTCGATCGGCTCTACGACACCCTCCCCTCGCCCTTCTACGACGATACGGACTACACTCCTGCGGGTCGCTACGCTTGGAGCAGCGAACGATACGCACGGAAAATCCGACAGACGGCCGCCGTGATCGACTCGATGCACCTTCCGATCGTCGCCCTCTACGGTGTGGAGAACGAGCAGGTCGTGCGCGACCTCTCGGCCGCCACCCGAAGCGACTACCTCTACCTGCACCGTACGCTCAACGCGCTCGACGGAATGGATTTTGCGCTGCTCTACGAGGGCGACCGCCTCTTCCCGTTGCGGGTCGAGACGGGACGACGGATGCTCTTTGTCGAGGCGGTGCTCGAACGCGACACGGTGGGCATCCTGCTCTGCACCGACGAGCGGCTGATCGCATCGACCCTGAACGATCTGAAGGAGGCACGCCCCACCCTGCCGCTGATCGTGGCGGGTCGGCTCGCCGCAACCGACCTCTCCGCACGCGGATTGGTCGATCGACACGCTGCCGCCGCCGCACGCGGCTGGGGCAGTCGCCGTCGGCGCGGAGGTTGGGTGATGCGCGACCGAATCGCCACCTCCCCTGCGCTCGGGAGCACGGAAGGGGGCATCTTTCTGCGGCAGTGGCTGCTCGACGAACGGGGCGAGGCTCCCGTCCCGACCATTGCCGGTCGCTCCTATCGGGGTGGCACGGGGAGCAACTTGGCCGTCTATTGCGCCCTTCGATGCGAGAATGAGCCGTAAAAATTTGCGCGACTGAAAAAAAATGCCTATATTCGCATTCTGCAACTCGCGTGCGTGCGTATGTACGCGAAAGTGCAGGAGGAGAGCAACAGAAACAAATTGAACATAATTCAATTATTTTCAAATATTTACTTAATTTTTTTTTGCAAAACTATGGCAGATGTAAAACGAGTTTACACCTTCGGTAACAAGGAGGCCGAGGGTAATGGTAAAATGCGTGAGCTGCTGGGTGGTAAGGGTGCAAACCTTGCGGAGATGAACCTCATCGGTATCCCCGTTCCCCCGGGCTTTACGATCACGACGGACACCTGCGCCGAGTACTACGCACAGGGCAAAGAGGCAGTCATCGAGCTGCTCAAGCCCGAGGTAGAGAAGGCTGTGGCCAACATCGAGAAGCTGACCGGCCGTAAGTTCGGCGACAAGCAGCAGCCGCTGCTGTTGTCGGTTCGTTCGGGTGCACGCGCCTCGATGCCGGGTATGATGGATACGATCCTCAACCTCGGTATGAACGACGAGGCTGTCGAGGCGATGGCCAAGCTGAGCGGTAACCCGTGGTTCGCTTGGGACTCGTACCGCCGCTTCGTACAGATGTACGGTGATGTGGTATTGGAGATGAAGCCCGCTTCGAAGGAGGATCAGGATCCCTTCGAGGAGATCATCGAGAAGCAGAAGGAGAAGCGCGGCATCGTGAAGGATACCGACCTGACGGTCGAGGATCTGAAGGAGCTGGTTGCCAACTTCAAGGCTGCCGTGAAGACACAGACCGGCAAGGATTTCCCTGCCTGCCCGTGGGAGCAGTTGTGGGGTGCTATCTGCGCTGTGTTCGGTTCGTGGATGAACGATCGCGCTATCCTCTACCGCAAGCTCAACAACATCCCCGCCGAGTGGGGTACGGCCGTATCGGTAATGGCCATGGTATTCGGTAATATGGGTAACAACTCGGCAACGGGTGTAGCCTTCTCGCGTGACGCCGCTACGGGTGAGGATATCTTCAACGGTGAGTACCTGATCAACGCTCAGGGCGAGGATGTGGTTGCCGGTATCCGTACGCCGCAGCAGATCACGATCGAGGGTTCGCGTCGCTGGGCCAAGGCTCAGAACATCTCGGAGGAGGAGCGTGCCTCGAAGTACCCCTCGTTGGAGGAGGTAATGCCCGAGGTTTACAAGGAGCTGGATGCCATCCAGAACCACCTCGAGGATCACTACAAGGATATGCAGGACATCGAGTTCACGATTCAGGACGGTAAGCTTTGGATGCTGCAGTGCCGCAACGGTAAGCGTACGGGTGCTGCCATGGTGAAGATCGCCATGGATATGCTCCGCGAGGGCCGCATCGACGAGAAGACGGCCGTACTGCGTTGCGAGCCGGCGAAGCTCGACGAGCTGCTCCACCCCGTATTCGACAAGAAGGCGATCGCTTCGGCGAAGGTGATCACGAAGGGTCTGCCCGCATCGCCGGGTGCCGCTACGGGTCCCGTTGTCTTCTTCGCTGACGACGCTGCCAAGGTGCTGGCCGAGACGGGTCAGCGTGCCATCCTCGTCCGCATCGAGACCTCGCCCGAGGACTTGAAGGGTATGTTGGATGCTGCCGGTATTCTGACCGCTCGCGGCGGTATGACCTCGCACGCAGCCGTTGTGGCTCGCGGTATGGGTAAGTGCTGCGTTTCGGGTGCCGGTGAGTTGGAGATCGACTACAAGGCTCGCACGATCAAGGTTGAGGGCGTAACGGTTAAGGAGGGTGACTGGATCTCGTTGAACGGTTCGACGGGTGAGGTTTACCTCGGCGAGGTGGCTACGCGTGCTGCCGACCTGAGCGGCGACTTCGGTCAGCTGATGGAGCTGGCAGGTAAGTACTCGGTGCTGAAGGTTCGCGCCAATGCCGACACGCCGAAGGATGCCGCACAGGCATTCGAGTTCGGTGCCGAGGGTATCGGTCTCTGCCGCACGGAGCATATGTTCTTCGAGGGTGACCGCATCAAGGCGATCCGCGAGATGATCCTCTCGGACGACGAGGCCGGTCGTCGCGTCGCTCTGAACAAGCTGCTCCCGATCCAGCGTGGTGACTTCGAGGGTCTGTTCAAGGCCATGAAGGGCAACCCCGTAACGGTACGCCTCCTCGATCCCCCCTTGCACGAGTTCGTTCCGCACGATCTGAAGGGTCAGCAGGAGATGGCCGACGAGATGGGTGTTCCCGTTGAGAAGATCATCGCCAAGGTAGAGTCGCTTGCCGAGTTCAACCCGATGCTGGGTCACCGTGGTTGCCGTTTGGGTAACACCTATCCGGAGATTACCGAGATGCAGGCACGCGCCATCATCGAGGCTGCGATGAATGTGAAGGCTACGGGTATGGAGGTACATGTCGAGATCATGGTTCCGCTCGTAGGTAACCACAAGGAGTTGCGCTACCAGAAGAACATCATCGACAAGACGGCTAATCAGGTATTCGCCGAGCGCAACGACAAGATCGAGTATATGGTTGGTACGATGATCGAGGTTCCGCGTGCTGCCGTTACGGCAAACCAGATCGCCGAGGTTGCCCAGTTCTTCTCGTTCGGTACGAACGACCTGACGCAGATGACGCTCGGTTTCTCGCGCGACGATATCTCGAAGTTCCTGCCGATCTACCTCGAGAAGGGTATCCTGAAGAACGATCCGTTCCAGATCCTCGATCGCAACGGCGTAGGTCAGCTCATCCGCGAGGCGGTCTTCAAGGGTCGCAGCACGCGTGAGAACCTGAAGTGCGGTATCTGCGGCGAGCACGGCGGTGAGCCTTCGTCGGTAGAGTTCTGCCACTACGCAGGTCTGAACTATGTCAGCTGCTCGCCCTTCCGCGTGCCCATCGCACGCTTGGCTGCGGCTCACGCTGCCCTGAACGAGAAGTAATCCGAAAGGATCACGCATAAAACAGACGAGGGTCGCTCCAATTTGGGGCGACCCTCGTTGTGAATTGAAAATTGGGCTGATGCGGTATTAAACTGCGTCAGCCCAATCAATTTTGAATTCTAAATTCTAAATTTTGAATTTTTAGAAGTGGTACTTCACGGCCACGCCGAAATTCCACATACCGGGCGTAAAGAAGCCCTTGTCGCCACCGCCGAAGACGGCACCCACGACGGGGCGGTAATCCACCTCGATCGAAACGGGGGCATCCTTGAACTTACAACCGAAGGCGCACGAACCGGCCACACCGAGCAGCAGACCCGTATCGTCGAAGTTATAGGCACCGGCGGCAGCACCGAAACCGGCATTCAGATACCAATCGCAGGTTTGGGGAGTCCAATCCCACTTCAGGCAGCGCCAGTTGTAGATACCCGTCACCGAAAGGCCGTCGTAGTTGGGCAGTGCAAGCGTAAACTGCAAGAAGTTCTCGCTCGAGAGCTCGTGTTGATAGAGTAGCTCGGCCGAACCGCCAAAGCGCACACCTACGGCGCGTTCGTGCTCTTGTGCCTGCAACGCAACGGTCGAGAGGCACAGCGTCAGCATCAAAAGAATTTTTTTCATCGTATCAAAAAAATTTGGTTCTACTTTGTTTTATAGGCACAACGATACTTCCCCTTCGCCATCCCAAGCAGCTTGCTCTTCAGCAACTGACGGCGCAACGGCGAGAGGCGGTCGGTGAAGACCTTGCCGTCGAGGTGGTCGTACTCGTGCTGAATCACACGGGCACGGAAACCGTCGAACTCCTCGTCGTGCTCGACGAACTGCTCGTCGAGGTAGCGCATCCGAATCGCCACCGGACGGCGCACATCTTCGTGCAGCCCGGGCAGCGACAGACACCCCTCGTTGAAGAGATCCGTCTCCTCCGAGGCGGCGTAGATCTCGGGGTTGATAAAGGCCTTCTTATACTCCTTGCAAGCCTCATCCTCGTCGCCCCATGCCGAACAATCGACCACGAAGAGGCGGATATTCTTGCCGATCTGCGGAGCCGCCAAGCCACACCCGTCGGCCGCCGCCATCGTGAGGAACATATCCTCGATCAGCTTCTGCAGCTCGGGGTACTCTTGTGTCAGCTCCTCCGAGGGCTTGCGCAGCACCTCCGATCCGTAAATGACAATGGGATATATCATCTTCCAAACTGTAAATAATCTTCCAAAATAATCGTTGCCGCAATCTTATCGACCACCGCCTTATCGCGCCTTGCCATCTTCCTCATCCCGCCTTCGATCATCGCCCGATGGGCCAAAACCGAAGTGAAGCGTTCGTCGTAGAAGACCACCTGCTTATCGGGATAGGCGTGGCGCAGGCGACCGGCCAACGGCTCGATGTAGCGCCAAGTCTCGGAGGGCTGACCGTTCATCTGTGTCGGTTTGCCGACGACGATCGTCGTCACCTCCTCACGGGCGAAGTAGTCAGCCAAAAAACGCTCCAACTCCTTCGTTTCGACCGTCGCCAACCCACCGGCGATGAGCTGCAACGGATCGCTTACTGCAATTCCCGTGCGACGCTTTCCGTAGTCGATGGCCAAGATGCGACCCATACGATTCGTTTAGAGGTTCAACTTCTTAAACAGACGACGATACGAGCACTCCTCATCGACCATCGCACGCAGCCGGTCGATCGCAACGCGCTCCTGCTGCATCGTATCGCGGTGACGCACCGTCACCGTGCCATCCTCCAGCGTCTGGCCATCGACCGTCACACAGAAGGGGGTACCGATCGCATCCTGACGACGGTAACGCTTGCCGACCGAGTCCTTCTCGTCATAGACCACATTGTAGTCGTACTTCAGCTCATCGACGATCTTGCGTGCCACCTCGGGCATACCGTCCTTCTTCACGAGCGGCAGCACGGCCACCTTGATCGGAGCCAGCGCAGCGGGGAACTTCAGCACCACGCGCTGATCACCGCCCTCGAGTTTCTCCTCCGTGTAGGCGGCCGACATCACCTGCAGGAACATACGATCCACACCGATCGAGGTCTCGACCACATAGGGTACATAGCTCTCGTTCGTCTCGGGATCGTAGTATTGGATCTTCTTACCCGAGAACTGCTGGTGGTTCGAGAGGTCGAAATCCGTACGCGAGTGGATACCCTCGACCTCCTTGAAGCCGAACGGGAAGTTGTACTCGACATCGGTGGCTGCGTTGGCGTAGTGTGCCAGCTTGTCGTGGTCGTGGAAGCGGTAGTTCTCGTCACCGAAGCCCAGTGCGCGGTGCCAAGCCATACGCGTCTCCTTCCACTTGTTCCACCACTCCATCTCGGTACCCGGGCGCACGAAGAACTGCATCTCCATCTGCTCGAACTCGCGCATACGGAAGATGAACTGGCGAGCCACGATCTCGTTGCGGAACGCCTTACCGATCTGTGCGATACCGAACGGGAGCTTCATACGCCCCGTCTTCTGCACATTGAGGAAATTGACGAAGATACCCTGCGCCGTCTCGGGACGGAGGTAGATCGTGTTGGCACCCTCGGCCGTCGAACCCATCTGGGTCGAGAACATCAGGTTGAACTGGCGCACCTCGGTCCAGTTGCGCGTGCCCGAGATCGGGCAGACGATCTCACAATCGAGGATGATCTGGCGCAACTCCGCGAGGTCATTGGCGTTCAGCGCATCGGCAAAGCGCTGATGTACAGCCTCGCGCTTGGCAACCACCTCTGCCACGCGGGGCGAGGTGGCGCGATACTGCGCCTCGTCGAACTGCTCGCCGAAACGCTTGCGAGCCTTCTCGACCTCCTTCTCGATCTTCTCATCCTGTTTGGCCAACCACTCCTCGATCAGCACATCGGCGCGATAACGCTTCTTCGAGTCCTTGTTGTCGATCAGCGGGTCGTTGAACGCGCCCACATGGCCCGAAGCCTCCCAAGTGCGGGGGTGCATAAAGATCGCGGCATCGAGGCCCACGATGTTCTCGTGGAGCTTGACCATCGAGTCCCACCAGTAGCGTTTGATATTGTTCTTCAGCTCAACGCCGTTCTGTCCATAGTCATAGACCGCGCCCAAGCCGTCATAGATCTCGCTCGAGGGGAATACAAACCCGTACTCCTTGCAGTGAGCGACCAACTTTTTGAAGAGTTCTTCCTGTGTCATTGTATGTTCGTTTTTTACACCAATTTTCCAAGCAAGCAAATGTACAAAAAAAGATGGTAAGATCAACCATCCGAACCTAAAAAGAGCAAAAAAAGAGTGCCGAAAGCACCCTTTTTCCATATCAGCGCAGGATGTGCGCTCGTTTGAACGAAAAATCGCCTTCGCGTGAGATGATCAGATGGTCGATGAGGCGAATATCGAACAGCGCGGCGGCCTCGGCGATGCGTTGGGTCAGCTGTCGGTCGGCCGCACTCGGTTCGGCGGCACCCGACGGGTGGTTGTGCACCAAAATCAGCCGCGTTGCGAGCAGTTCGAGGGCGCGTTTGATGACCAAACGGTGATCAACCACCGTCCCCTGCACACCGCCCTGACTGATGCGGTGGCGTTCGACGAGGCGGTTCGACGAGGTGAGGTAGAGTGCCCAGCACTCCTCGTAGGGGAGGCGTTCGAGCTGCGGCCGCATCAGTGCGACCACCGCCTCACTCGAGTCGATCACGGGGTTCTGATCCCCCTGTACGGCCGCCACACGGCGACCAAACTCCGCCGCGAGGTGCAGCTGTTGGGCGCGTTTCAACCCCAAGCCGCCGATCATACGAAGGCGGGCTCGCTCTTCGGCGGCAATCTGCGCCAGTGATCCGCAGGCCGTGAGCAGCTCGGCGGCCAACCGACCTTCACCGACCAAGAGCGACAAAAGCTCCTCGTCGGAGAGGGACTCGAGGCCGCGCACCTCCATCTTTTCGATCAACTGCTCCATTCTTCCGAAATCTTGTAAATCGTTGTATTTAAGCGATCTGCCCCCCCTCTTGCGGATCGCCCTGCGTGCGGTCGTAGCGATCGAGTTTGTCGAGCAACGAGGCGCACTTCTCGTCGGTCATATAGTTTGCAATCGAGAAGGCGGCACGCTGTTCGGCCTCCTTCTTCGTCTCGCCCGCACCGTGTCCCATCTCCATCTCGTCGATATGGACCGTCGTCGAGAAGATCGGGTGGTCGGGGCGCGAAGCTGCATCACGCGCCGTTTGGAACTGGATGCGGTAGTGGTGCTTCTGACACCACTCGATCAGGCGGCTCTTGAAGTCCGTCTCGGAGTAGGTAACATCCTCCAAATTGAGGTATTGCAGATAGATCTTATTGATCAGCAGGCGATTGACAAAGTTGTAGCCCTGATCCAAATAGATCGCGCCGATCATCGCCTCGAAGGCATCGCCGTAGAGGTGTTTCTGCACCGAGCCCGTCTTGTGTTGCGAGATCAGGTGCTGATCGAGCCCGATGGCAACAGCCAAGCGGTTGAGCGACTGGCGCGACACGATACGCGAGCGCAACTGCGTAAGGAAGCCCTCGTCCCGATCGGGGTACTCGATGAAGAGGAAATCCGAGGTAACGGCCTCGATCACGGCATCACCCAGATACTCAAGGCGTTCGTTGTTGATCAAGCGACCATCGTCCAGCTTCACGGAGGCCGATTTATGGATCAGTGCGAGCTTATAGAGCTCGATGTTGTGCGGGATGATCCCGAACATATCGTCGATGATCGTGTAGTAGAACCGATCGCGCCCGAAGCGGCGTTTGAAGGGGCGTAGAAGAAAGTCAAACACAGGTTGAAGGTGTTTAGCGGGGTACAGACAAAAAAAGAACTACACCGGCGGCAGTGCCGTCGGCATAGTTCCTGCTTGTGACGAGAAAATTATTTTGCGTTCTTCTCGATGTAAGCGATCACATCGCCAACGGTCGAGATCGTCTCGGCTGCCTCATCGGGAATCTCCAAACCGAACTCCTTCTCGAACTCCATGATCAACTCAACGATGTCGAGCGAATCGGCACCGAGGTG
>CAZVNR010000033.1:0-17214 GCA_964628945.1 uncultured Alistipes sp.
GGGTCACTTTGCGACTACTCAAAAACGAAACAACCTACAAAATTATTGCAAAGATAGCGAATTTCTCCTATATTTGTCAAAAAGAAAAAATTGCAAAATGGGCGAAAAGGGTTTTTTGGTGCAAAAAGGGAGTTATGAAAAGTTGTTAGTCTATCAAAAAGCAGAGTGCATCTATGATGTGACCTATCATTTTGCTCACCGTTTTTTTGGAGAGAGGTGATCGCACCATCGACCAAATGATACAGGCTGCCCGCTCGGGCAAACAAAACATCGCTGAAGGGAATATGGCCTCCACCACTTCGCGCGAGATGGAGATTAAGCTGATCGGAGTAGCAAAAGCGAGCCTCCACGAATTGTTGCTCGACTATCGAGATTATTTGCGTGTTCGCGCCCTGCAAGAGTGGAGTAAAGAGGACGCCCGCACGCAGCAAACTCGCGCCTTTTGTCGTGCGCACAACGATTCGGCAGACTTTCGAGCGGCACTCCCCTCGCGCAGTGATGAAACCATTGCCAACATTGCCATCATCCTGATTCATCAAACGGATTTACTGCTTTTTCGACTGATCGAGAGCCTAAAATCTCAATTTCTGCAACATGGGGGTATCCGAGAAGAACTTGCGCGTGCTCGTCGTAAAGTGACTCAAAGCGACCCGAAATAACCCATCATCCTTTTGTGTGTTGTTCAGATTGCCATGTCGCTACGCTTCTCGCAATGAACGCAAGAAAAGAGAAACTATTTACCATTTCACCCCTGTCAGAAGTGCTTCTGGCAGGGGTGAAATCGTTAGAATTAGACTTGTTAGACAGCCTCTTTCTTTACAGTGATATAAGTAACCAAATGATCATTACTATCATTTATATTCAATTTCGGTGCTTTCCGGAATGTCTAATGTTTCGATGGTTTGCCCGTTCGCTAAATAAAGTGTACTCAAAGAAGGGTTAACACTGAGTTTCGATAATTTTGCATTTGCTGATACATCCAATTCGGTTACGGATGTGGTGCCTAAATAAATGGATGTTAAGTTTGTGTTCTTTGACACATTTAAAGATGTAATACCAGCTAATTCAATGGAAACCGTTCGCAAATCAACACAGTCAGATATGGTCAGTATATACAAACCTCGGCAACTAGTTATGGATAAGTTTTGTAATTTTGGCAATTGGAGGTTGAGTGACATAACATCTGATGTTAAGTTATACAGCGTAAGAGCTTCCATATTTTTGCAATATCTCAAAACGCTTAATGCGGATTCTCCCGTATCTGATATGCTTAATCGTTTAACACTCTCTGCTTCTGCTTCGCTAATTTCGCCATCTTTATTGATGTCGTAGTTAGCCAATAAAGCCTTTGCTTCATTGCTTAAATTGCTGATAATTGGAGTGTCGTCTTTATACTTGATCATTTCGCCACTTTCGGATTCACCATCTTCCCACGGCGTTAGCTCCACAGCACTCAATATCATTTGTGGCGACTCCCATGTTGTAACGATCAACGAGTATGTATATTGATACTTGGGTTGATAGGAAACATTCGTCGAATAGGTGTATATTTCATTGTCCAACTCTAACATAAGCGAAAGCGTACCCTCTTGCGGATAAACAATCGCCATATAATTTAAACCATCGTCGGTATATGGTGAAATGGTGCTTTTGTTGGTTCCGGCCTGAGCCGTGCCATCTTCGAGATTAATTTCGCCATTTGTCACAAGTCCTTTGATTGAGAATGTTTTATCCGCCGAAGCTAATTCGTTGGTTGTAATTCCTTCTCCCGCGATTAACTTTATATTAATTTTACTTAAAACATGGTCAAAGGACAACATTACTGCCTCCTCTTGTGCAACCACATTCTTTTCTTGGGCAGTGATGATATCGCTGTTGTAAAAATTGTCGGCAGATGACTGATCTGACTTCACGGTAAAAGGGAAGGCGCTCACAGATGACAGGCCCGCAGAATAAGGGTAGTAGGCATAAATGTTTAGTTGCGTACTCTCCTTCTCCCAATAAACTTCCTGCCCAACCGGAGCTGTTAAATTTCCATTCGCATAGGTGTAGGCTACATTGTCGTTCAAATTTCCGCTTTGAGCCAACGATCCTGTGGATGAAACATAAACTCCAACTTGGTCTCCTGTTTCAAAACCGGATGCTGTCACACGAGAGTTGGTTAATGAACTTTGAACGCACCCTTGCAATTGCAATAACTGCTTCTGAAAAGGAAGCTCATTTTGTTCAGAATCCGCTGAACAACCACACATTACGGCAAAAGGTATCATTGCCGTTAGCTTTAAAAAGCTTTTCATAATAAAAAATGATTATGCGACTGCTACCCATCCTCCTACAAACACAAAACATGGACAAACCTGTCCAGCAGTGCGGTTGTAGGGAACCGGTAAAAACAGACAAGAATGCCCATGCAAAAGGACATTCGCATAATCTGTTCCGGTTTTTACTTTGAAACTTCCTACATTTCACTGCAAGGAACAAATAGCAAACGCTAGTTAATAATATGTACTTGATATGGCGACACCATACCTAACACAAAGGTACAAAAATATTTTTAAGCACCAAACAAAAAACAGCTATTGCAACTCCGTTGACAAATATAATTTGCTGCAATGGGTAATCTCTGCCGTTTTCTTTGTACTTTTGCAGAAAAGTTAGCAATCAATGACCGAATCGAAGATATTACAGGGTTTGAACGAGGCGCAGCGGGCGGCGGTGGTCAATTACGAGCGGCCGTCGCTCATCATCGCGGGTGCCGGCTCGGGAAAGACGCGCGTACTCACCTCGCGCATCGCCTATATGATCGAGCAGGGGGTCGCTCCGTGGAGCATCCTCGCCCTCACCTTTACAAACAAGGCGGCCGCCGAGATGCGTTCGCGTATCGAGCAGATGGTCGGCGAGAAGAGCCGCTATATCCGAATGGGCACCTTCCACTCGGTCTTTTCGCGCATCCTGCGCGAGAATGCCGAGCGCATCGGCTACCCGCAGTCGTTCACGATCTACGAACCGAACGATGTGAAGAACCTCCTCAAGACGATCGTCAAGGAGATGCGCCTCGACCCCGACAAATACAAACCCAACCTGCTCGCCTCGCGTATCTCCTACGCGAAAAACACGCTGATTACATCGGGAGCCTACCTCGCCAAGACGATCTACGCCACCGAGGATCGGCAGGCGCAGATCCCCGAGTTCGGCAACATCTACAACGAGTACTGCCGTCGCTGCAAGCGCAACGGCGCGATGGATTTCGACGACCTGCTGTTGCAGACCAACATCCTGCTGAAGGAGTGCCCCGATGTCGTGGCACGCTATCAGGAGCTGTTTCAGTACATCTTGGTCGATGAGTACCAAGATACGAACTACGCCCAGTATATCATCATCCGCCGCCTCTCGCAGCTGCACGGCCGCGTCTGTGTCGTGGGCGACGACGCGCAGTCGATCTACTCGTTCCGCGGCGCGAAGATCGAGAACATCCTCTCGTTTCAGAACGACTACCCCTCGGCCGAGGTCTTCAAATTGGAGCAGAACTACCGCTCGACCCGCACGATCGTCGAGGCGGCCAACTCCGTCATCACGCACAACGAGCGACGGATGAAGAAGAGCTGCTTCTCGGAGGGCGAGCGGGGCGAGAAGATCCGCATCCTCAACGCCTACACCGACCGCGAGGAGGCCGAGATGGTCGTCAGCGATCTGCGCGACCGCATCCGCGAGGCGAACGAGCGGTGGTCGGAGGCGGTGATCCTCTACCGCACCAACAACCAGTCGGCCGTCTTGGAGGACAACCTCCGTCGACGCGGCATCCCCTACCGCATCTACAAGGGTTCGTCGTTCTACGACCACAAGGAGATCCGCGACCTGATGGGCTACCTCCGCTTGGTGATCAACCCGCGCGACGACGAGGCCTTCAAGCGCATCGTGAACTACCCCACGCGCGGCATCGGCGACACGACGGTCGATCGCATCGCGCAGATCGCCGCCGCACGCGGCTGTTCGATGTGGGAGGCGGTCGATCAGCTCGTAGCCGAGAGCAGTGCGACAACCGATGCCGTCCAGCGTGCCATCGTCCGCAAGGTGACCGAGTTCGTGCAGTTGATCCGCACCCTCTCATCCGCACGCACCTCGCTCTCGATCTACGAGTTTGGTATGGAGATCGCCATCAAATCGGGCATCTTGGCACTCTACCGCGCCGAGAACACCCCCGAGGCGGCCTCGGCCGTTGCCAACATCGAAGAGTTGTTGAACTCGATGCAGGAGTTCACCGAGCGGTGCGAGGCGGCAATCCGCAACGGCGAACGCGAGCCGGAGGATCTGCCCACGATCGAGGAGTGGCTGCAGGAGGTGATGCTGATGACCGATGCCGACAACGACGACCCCGAGGACAGCAACAAGGTGACCCTGATGACCGTCCACTCGGCCAAGGGGTTGGAGTATAAGTTTGTCTATATCGTCGGTGTGGAGGAGAACCTCTTCCCCTCGCAACGCGCGATGGAGAGCCCCGACGGGTTAGAGGAGGAGCGACGCCTCTTCTATGTCGCCCTCACACGCGCCAAGGAGCGAGCCGTGATCTCCTACGCCGAGATGCGCTTCAAGTGGGGTCAGATGGAGTTCTCGCGCCCGAGTATGTTCCTGCGCGAAATCGACCCGCAGTATGTGGAGTCGGAGGTCGATTTCTCGAAGCAGAAGCCGCGCCCCGAGCCGCGTGAAGAGGGGGCAACGGCGATCGACGAATTGCGCCGCCGCTACGACTACCGCTTCCAGCAGCAAAAACAGGCGGGCAACTTCGGCGGGGACGGCGCATCGGGTCGCGCACAGCGTTTCACGCGCCAAAACGACCCCTACCGCAAGCCGCAGCAGAGCACGAGCTACCCCCACCCCAAGACCAAATTCGACGACCGGATCGAACACGCCATCGAGCAGGTCAGTTCGCAAACACAACGCAACTTGCGAGCGATTCCGGCCACGCCAAGTGCATCATCAACCGCCCCGACGGTCGGAGGCAACTACACGGTAGGCGATCGGGTCGAGCACGCCCTCTTCGGGCGGGGCGAGGTGATCCGCATCGAGTACCTCGGCGGCGATCAGAAGCTGACCGTCGAGTTCCCCAAACTCGGTCAAAAGAGCCTGCTGACAAAGTTTGCCAAACTACGAAAGCTATAACCAATGACGACCAAACAACGCTACGAAGGGGTCATCGCCTACTTCCAACAGGAGATGCCCACGGCCGAGAGCGAACTGCACTTCGAGAATGAGTGGCAGCTCTTGGTGGCGGTGGTTCTCTCGGCGCAGTGCACCGACAAGCGGGTCAATCTGACCACGCCCGCCCTCTTCGAGGCCTTCCCGACCCCCCAAGCGATGGCGGCCGCCTCGGCCGAGGAGATCTTCCCCTACATCCGCTCGATCTCCTACCCGAACAACAAGGCGAAGCACCTCGCCGCCGCCGCCCGTATGCTCTGCGAGGAGTTTGGCGGCGTAGTGCCCGACGACCTCATACAGCTGCAACGGCTGCCCGGCGTGGGGCGCAAGACGGCCAATGTCTTGGGTGCCGTGCTGTGGAATCGGGAAGTGATGCCCGTCGATACGCATGTCTTCCGCGTAGCGGAGCGCATCGGCCTCACGACCCGCTCGAAAACCCCGCTCCAAACCGAACTTACGCTCTCGAAAAACATCGCCGGCCATCTGCTCCCCGTCGCCCACCACTGGCTCATCCTGCACGGCCGCTATGTCTGCACGGCTCGCGCCCCGAAGTGCGCATCGTGCGGCATCAAGCAGTGGTGCAGGATGTTCGAGAAACAGAGGAAAGAGTAAAGAGGAAAGAGCAAAGAGAGTTTGTCTTAAATTCAAAATTTAGAATGCAAAATTCAAAATTGGGGGCCGGCGCGACCTAAAGCCGACTGCCGATCGCTGACTGCTGAAAGCTAAAAAAAATAATTTTGCATTTTGAATACTAAATTTTGCATTTTGAATTTCAATTCATTACCTTTGCAGCCCAATTCAGACGGTAGTGGGGCGCAGCTCCCCGAAGTTGCGCTGAGAACCGTCGGTGGTTTAACTTAATAAACATTTTCAGTACAGATGAAAACTATCGTTGTAAATGCCGTTGAGCGTAAGGACTTCGGCAAGAAGGCAGCCAAGGCTGTTCGCCGCGAGGGTTTGGTACCCTGCGTGCTGTGTGGTAACGGCGAGAGCGTGAACTTCACGATCGACCCGCGTGACATCAAGTCGCTGATCTACACCCCCAATTCGTACATCGTTGAGCTCCACCTCGGCGACAAGGTCGAGAAGGCCGTTATGCGCGAGGCTCAGTGGCACCCCGTTCGTGAGGAGCTGCTCCATGTTGATTTCTTCCGCATCGCCGACGGCAAGCCCGTATCGGTTGCCGTTCCCGTTCGTCTGACGGGTAACGCCGAGGGTGTGAAGGTCGGCGGTAAACTCGTTCTGTCGGCTCGTAAGCTGATCGTCAGCGCACAGGCCGAGAATCTGCCCGACGAGATCGTGGTAGATGTTACGCCGCTGGGCGTTGGTAAGACGATCTTCGTAGGTGACCTCCAGTTCGAGAACCTGAAGTTCGTGACCCCCGCTACGACGGCTGTCTGCGCAGTTCGCGTAACGCGTGCTTCGCGTGGTGCTGCCGCTGCACAGGGTAAATAAGCCATCCGAGGAGAATGAAATACCTCATTGTTGGGTTGGGGAACATCGGTGCCGAGTACGCCGAGACCCGTCACAACATCGGATTCAAAGTGTTGGACGCGCTCGCCGAGGCGTCCAACACTTCATTTACGACCGTCCGCTACGGCGATCTGGCAACGGTGCGCCACCGCGGCCGGCAGCTGCTGCTGCTCAAGCCCTCGACCTATATGAATCTCTCGGGCAAGGCCGTCCGCTACTGGATGGAGCAGGAGAAGATCAAAGCAGAGAATCTCTTGGTCATCTCGGACGATATCGCCATCCCCTTCGGCCAGCTCCGTATGCGCCAACAGGGGTCGGCCGGCGGCCACAACGGTCTGAAGAACATCGCCGAGCTGCTCGGCACGGAGGCCTTCGCGCGTATGCGCTTCGGCGTGGGGGGCGACTTCCCGCGCGGCCATCAGGTCGATTATGTGCTCGGCGCATGGAGCGACGAGGAGCGTAAAGCGCTCCCCGAACGGCTCAAGGTCTTCGGCGATGCCGTGCTCTCGTTTGCCGCAGTCGGCTGTGCGATGACGATGAACAATTTTAACAAGAAGTAAAAAGCTGTCGGCTGTATGCTGACAGCTTTTTTTTGCCTCGCTCTATTCCCCCTCAACCTGCCGCTGCAATGTTAAGGAATTGTTAAATCGGAGGGAGGGGTGCGTGAGCTTTAGCGGGTTTGCTGTATATTTGTGACGAATTGTGTCCCTATGTGTTTGGGACGATGAAGTACGCACAAAACAAACTGTAAACAATGAGTGAACTCTACACCATTATCGTCGTAATTCTCGGCTTCTTGGCCATCTCGGGCCTCTTTGTCGGCGTTACGAACGATGCGGTGAATTTCTTGAATTCGGCCATCGGCTCGAAGGCCGCGCCGATGCGCACGATTCTGACCGTTGCTTCGATCGGTATCCTGATCGGCGTGGTCACCTCAAGCGGTATGATGGAGGTGGCACGCAACGGAATGTTCAACCCGGGACTCTTCACCTTCCACGAGGTGATGATCCTCTACTTGGCGGTGATGTTTGCCAACATCATCCTCTTGGACCTCTACAACTCGTTGGGTCTGCCCACCTCGACCACCGTGTCGCTTATCTTCTGCCTGCTCGGTTCGGCCATCGCCGTTTCGATCTTTAAGATCTCGGGCGACGATGCGCTGACAATCTCGTCGCTCGGCACCTTTATCAACACCTCACGCGCGTTGGGTATCGTCTCGGCGATCCTGCTCTCGGTCGTGATCGCCTTCACCTGCGGTACGATCGTGATGTACATCTCGCGTGCGATCTTCTCGTTCCGCTATACGACGATGTTGAGCCGGCTGGGTGCCTTCTGGTGCGGTGCTTCGCTCACGGCGATCATCTACTTCGCCCTCTTCAAGGGGCTCAAGACCCTCTTGGCCGGCCATCCGTTGATTCTGTGGATCAACGACAACCTGCCGCTCGCCTTGTTCGGCTGCTGGTTTGTCTGCTCGCTGATCCTGCGTTTCATTCAGCTCTTCAAGGTCAATATCCTCCGCATCACAATCCTCGCCGGCACCTTTGCCCTCGCGTTGGCCTTTGCCGGTAACGACTTGGTGAACTTCATCGGTGTGCCCGTGGCGAGCTTCGATGCCTTCCGCATTGCGCGTGAGGCGGGTGACTCGACGATGCTGATGGATGCGCTGAACGAGAATATTCCGGCCAATATGTCGATCCTGCTCTTGGCGGGCGGCATTATGATCCTGACGCTCTGGACCTCGAAGAAGTCGATGCATGTGTCGCAGACCGAGCTGAAACTCGCCTCGCAGGACGAGGATACGAGTCAGGGCAGCTCGTCGATCTTCTCGCGTACGATCGTGCGTGCCGCGATGCAGATCAACGGCTTCACGGAGCGGGTCGTGCCGAAGGGGATTCGCCGCCGCATCGAACATCGGTTCGAGTTCGAAGATATCGAGCACAGCGGCGCACCGTTCGATATGGTGCGAGCAACGGTCAATCTGACCACCGCCTCGCTCTTGATCGCGCTGGCCACCTCGCTCAAATTGCCCCTCTCGACCACCTATGTCTGCTTTATGGTGGCGATGGGTTCGTCGCTGGCCGACCGTGCATGGGGGCGCGAGAGTGCCGTTTACCGCATCTCGGGTGTAATTACGGTGGTGATGGGTTGGTTCGTTACGGCACTCGGCGGTTTTCTGATCGCCCTTGTCGTCGGGTTTGTCTTGATCTACGGCGGCACGATCGCCTTTATCATCGTCACCGTACTCTGCGCCTATATGCTGATCCACAGCAACTTCTCGAAGAAAAAGGAGGCTGAAGAGGAGGTCAAGAAGGCCGAAACAAGCGATGATGTGATCCGCGCCCTGCGCGAGGAGGTGGCTCACACGATGATCCGTGCCACGAAGATCTACGACCGCACGCTGATCGCCACGATGCGCGAGAACCGCAGCGAGTTGCAGGCGATGGTCAAGGAGGCCAATGCCCTCTTCTACCAGTCGCGTGAGCGCAAATATACGCTGATGCCGACCCTCAAGCGGTTGCAGAATGTCGATATCTACGCCGCCCACTACTATGTGCAGGTGGTCGATTATCTGAACGAGGTGACCAAAGCGTTGTTACACATCGCCCGCCCCGCCTTCGACCACATCGACAACTGCCACGAAGGTCTGTCGAGCGACGAAACGCGCGATCTGATGGCGATCAACGACGAAGTGGAGATGATCAATCGCCGCATCACGACGATGCTCGTCGAGGGCGACTTCTCGGAGATCGAGACTGTCTTGGTGATGCGCGACGGTCTGTTTGAACGGATCGCCGAGGTGATGCTCTCGGAGCTTTCGCGCATCGACGCATCGAAGACCAGCACGCGCTCCTCGATGCTCTACCTGACGATCCTCTCCGAGACGAAGAACATGGTGCTCCAATCGCGCAACCTGCTCAAATCGCAGCAGTACTTCCTGCAGCACCACAACGAGCAGAAACCCACCACTTGGATTAAACAATAACGACACACGATGGATATCGCACTCTCGAAACGCAAGGAGAACATCGCCGAGTATATTCTCTACCTGTGGCAGCTCGAGGATCTGCTGCGGGCTCTCCAATTCAGCCCCGAGGCGGTCTATACAACGCTGATCGCCCCGCGCAAGGAGCTGGACGAGCAGCAGAAGTCGGCCTTCTTGATCTGGTATATGGACCTTGCCAACCTGCTGCGCCAAGAGGGCAAGGAGGAGAAGGGGCACTTGGAGCACACGCTGCACCTGATCCAAGATCTGCACGATCTACACCTGCGACTACTGAAGCTCCCCGCCGGCGAGCACTACCGCAAGACCCTCGCCACGCTCGAGCCGGAGCTGCCGAAGTTGCGTGCCGTCATCGGCAACCCGGGTATGAGCGATACGGAGCTCTGCTTCCGCGCCCTCTACGCCGCAATGCTCTACCGCATCAAGGGGCAGGGCGAAAGCGCGGCCGTGAGCGACACGCTGCAATTCATCTCGCCCGTCGTGGCCGAGCTCGCGGCACTGCACGGGAAGGTCGAACGCGGAGAGATGGATCTGTACAAGGAGTAAGTCAATTCAAAATTTAGAATGTAGAATTCAAAATGCAAAATTATTTTTTAGCTGAATGACGAATACTGAAAAGACAACTATAATGAAACGATTGATGCTTTTAACGGTGGCCGTGCTCTACGCGGCGGCTTCGATGGCTCAGGGGTTTATCCCCTTCAACGGCCTGCTGATTGACGGAGCGGGCAAGCCGATCAAGAATGCCCGTATATGGGTCAGCTCGGAGGAGAAGTATGCGAAGAGCGACAAGAAGGGGCGTTTCGGCCTCTCGAATGTCGGCGTGAACGATACGCTGAAGGTGCGCTACCTGAAGCAGACCTTCTATATCCCCGTCAACGGCAAACGCAGCATGCAGATCCGCGTGATGGCCGATCGCAGCATCGAGGCCGAGGAGTCGGTCAAGCTGCTTGACTATGGTGTTTCGTATGTGCGCCAGCGCGAGTATGTGGGTTACAACAGTCAAATCACGGGCGAGGAGCTGATGCGCACGGGCTGCACGGATATCCTCTCGGCACTCTCGGGTATGATCCCCGGGTTGAGCGTGGTGGAGGATTTCGAGAAGGGCGGCTACAATGTAACGATCCGCTCCAACGGCAACACCTCGGGCAACCCGCTCTACATCGTCGATGAGGTCGAGGTGAAGTCGATCGACCACCTTCAGCTCAATCAGGTGGCCTATGTCGTGGTGATGAAGGATGCCGCAATCTACGGCGTGCGTGGCGGCAACGGCGCCATCGTCGTCCGCACAAAGAGTGCCCAAACACTCGAATACGACCGCCTGAACAACAGTTCGTTGTAGGCGAGTTCAACTGCTCGGTTGCCCTTGGCAACACCAAGAGCAAGATCCGTATCGTCGGCCTTTTGCGTATGCTCGAGGTTGACGATACCTCTTTTTTGTGCCTCTCAGTCACAAAAAATGCACAATTGTTGGGTTGTTTAACGAAAAATTCATATCTTTGTAATGAATAATATATTATTTGTTGATGTATTATATTTCGCGTATGAACAATATATTATCATTTAACACAAACACCCCAAGCGATGTGGCAAATCGGATTGCCGAACGGGTCAAGATGCGCCGTTTGGAGCTGAATCTAACCCAAGAGGGGTTGGCAACGCGGGCGGGGATCAAGTTCGCCACCTATCGTCGTTTTGAACAAACCGGCGAGATCTCGTTGCGGGGATTGCTTCAGATCGGTTTTGCGTTGAACGCCCTTTCGGAGTTCGACGACCTGTTTACACGAAAACAATATCAGTCGCTTGACGAGGTGTTGAATGAGCAACAGATGAACCGCAAAAGAGGGAGGAAAAATGAATAGTATCAGACAGATCGAGGTGATCATTTATGATGACCGCGTCGTTGGTCGCTTGGCCTTGACAAAAGAGGGGTTGTGCGCCTTCGAGTATGATGCGGCGTGGCTCACATCGGGTTTTTCCATCTCACCGTTTGAGCTGCCGTTACGCAGCGGTGTATTCGTTGCCAAGCCACAACCGTTCGAGGGCGGTTTCGGCGTATTTGACGACTGCCTGCCCGACGGTTGGGGGTTGTTGATTCTTGATCGGTACCTGCAGCAACATGGGATCAACCCCCGTTCGCTGACGCTGCTCGATCGCCTTGCGCTGGTGGGTTCAACGGGGCGCGGCGCGTTAGCGTTTCGACCCGACCGGAGCGTGGTGACCACACAAGAGTTTGCCGACTTTGAGCGGTTGGCTCTCGAGGCCGAACAGATTCTCGACAGCGACGACTACACGGGAGCCGGCATCGAGGAGTTTCAACGCCGAGGCGGTTCGCCCGGTGGTGCCCGTCCCAAGATATTCACTCGCGACGAAGGGAGAGAGTGGCTGGTAAAATTCCGCGCCAAACGCGACCCGAAGCGCATTGGTCGCGACGAATACAACTACTCGTTGTTGGCAAAAAAATGCGGTATCGAGATGCCCGAAACGCGCCTGTTTGAGGAGAACTATTTCGGCGTGGAGCGTTTCGACCGTACACCGCAGGGCAAACTGCATACGGTCAGTGTGGCCGGTATGCTCGGAGCCGATTATCGGGTGCCGAGCATCGACTATCTGCATATCTTTCAGCTTTGTGCCGCGCTGACACACAGCATCGCCGAGCTGTGGAAGGTCTATCGTCTGATGGTCTTCAACTACTTGATTGAGAACAAAGACGACCACGCCAAGAACTTTGCATTTATCTATCGAGAGGGCGATTGGCACTTTGCGCCCGCTTACGACCTCCTGCCGAGCGACGGGATGAACGGCTACCACACCACTTCGATCAACGATCGTATCGAGCCGACCGCAGCAGATTTAATAGCGGTTGCCGTCAAGGCGGGTTTGCCTAAAAAGGAGGCAGAAGCGATCTTTCACTCCATACAAGCGATCGTTGCCCACGAATAGCAACGCTATCCCGTCTTGTATTGTCGCGGTAGCGTTATTTGCGCATCAAAGCAGCGGCGAGAAGAGGCGCATCACCGATTCGGCCATGCGGCGCAGGCGCGGGCGGCGGAACCACTCGGCCGCCGTAAGGCAGTGGCAACGCACGGCATCCTCGTCGTAGAGGCGATGCATCCGCGCCGTGAAGTCGCGGTCGTAGAGAAAGCCGTTCAGCTCGAAGTTGTGCTCAAAGCTGCGGAAATCGAGGTTGGCCGAGCCGATGATCGTCAGCTCGTCGTCGATCAGCACCGTCTTGGCGTGCAGGAAGCCCGCCGTGTAGAACAACACCTTCACGCCCGCACGCACCATATCGTCCAGATAGGAGTGGACAGCCAGATCGACCACCTTCGAGTCGGAGCGAGCCGGCAGCATCAGCTCCACCTCAATCCCCGCCAGTGCGGCCGTTTGCAGTGCATTGTTCAGCGTCTCGGAGGGGAGGTAGTAGGGGGTTTGGATGCGGATGCGCTCCTTGGCGCGGGCGACGGCCAGTGCAACAGCCTGCTGCAGCGTACGCCAACGACCGAGCGGCCCGCCCGTCAGCACCTGCATCACATTATTCGCACGGAGCGGCGTGGCGATGTAGTACTTCTCGGCAGCCGTGAGGCGTTGGCGGGTCGTGGCGTACCAATCGTTCAGAAAGGCGAACTGCAGTCCGGCTACGCCACCCCCTTCGACCCGAAAGTGGTTATCGCGCCAAGGCCCTAACTTCCGCGTCCCCTTGCAGTAGCGGTCGGCGATGTTCATCCCGCCGAAGAGGGCCACGCGGCCGTCGATGATGACCACCTTGCGGTGGTTACGATAGTTCACCTTACTCGTGAAGCGGGGGAACTGCACATGCAGAAATTCGCAAACCTCGATACCGGCCTGCTCCATCTCGTCGAAAAAGCCCTTGCGGACGGCACGCGAACCCACATCATCATAGAGCACACGCACCTCGATCCCCTCGCGGGCGCGGCGGATCAGCGCATCGCGCACGCGACGACCCACCTCGTCGTTGTCGATGATATAGTACTGGAGGTGGATGTGGTGCTCGGCCCGTTCGATCGCCTCGAGCAGCGCATCGAACTTCGCCTCTCCTGTTGAGTAGATTGTCAGTTGCGACCCATAGAGCGGCACGGCGTGGCCGCTGTCGGCGAGCAGCCGCTCGAGCGGACGGAGGTACTCGGGCACCTCGGGGTGTCCGATCTGTGCGGTGGCAGTCGCGTAGGCGTTCAGCTGCTTGCGCGTGCGGCGCGAGAGACTGCGCCGTTTCGAGAGGTTCTGCCCGAAGAAGAAGTAGCAAACCAACCCCACGACGGGAGCCAACGCAAGCACAATCAGCCAAGGCATACTCTTCAGCGGGTTGCGATTCTCGGAGATAATCACCAAGATCACACCCACGATCGTCAAGGTGTAAAGCCCCAACAACAGATATGTGCCCCAAACCTCCATTGCGTTGCGTTTCGTGGAGTTACTGTTGGGGGGCAGCCGATGCGTTCGGTGCAGGGAACTGCATCGTGTAGAAGAGGTGCTCGACGGCGTGCATCAGGTTGCGCTTGTGGGGCGGAAGTTTCGGAGCATAGACATAGCAGTCGAGCGTGACGACATAGCCCGTTGTCGTGTCGATCGTCGAGTAGCTCACAAAGGGGCCGCCCATAAAGTCGTTCTTCACATCCCAAAAGCCGCGCATCTCGACCCACAGACGCCCCTCCAGTCGGAACGCCCGCACCTCGGTCGGCGGAAAGACCTCCGAAGTGGTCATATAGGAGCCTTCAGAGGGACCCGGGACACGCGACACGAAGCGGTTGCGGGCAGCAGTCAGCGCCTCGGGCGTGAGCGACTTCGCCCCTTCGGCGGGGTAGCTGTAGAGCATAAAGCCCTGACTTGTGTTCGACTGCTCGTAGCGTGCCCAGATGAAGTCCGGTTCGTTGGCCGCTACGAAGTACCCCTTCGGGATATGCATCGTGATACCGAATCGCTCCTTGACGGCCGCCTCGACATTGGGCGCACCGAACCGCTTGGCGAAGTCGATCGCACGGTCGCGCTCGGCCTGCTTGACGGCATAGACCAACTTGTCGCCGTGGGCGTTGAGGTAGTCGATGAGCGACTGCTCGGTGGGACCCTGCAGCGTGAGGACGATCTGCGGAGCGGCGGTCAGGTTATATTGCACGCCGACGGAGGCCTCCGTGAGCGTGGGATCGACCACCACCTTGAGGATGTTGCGATGATCGACCACGATGTTCGTAAAACCGTCGGGCGTGACGCGCATCACATCGAACTCCGGCTCGGTCTGCGGTAGGTAGTCGATCGGCGCGGCCAACACGCTGCGGAGCGTATCGCCCAAATCGCCCATCCACAGGGGTTGATTGACCACCACGACCAGTTCGTAGGGACGACCTTGCGCCGTCTTCTGCTTCGAGGCGGTGAGGGTATGGAAGGCCTTGCAGCCCGTAAGCATCACCGCCACGAGGGCGACGGCGAAGAGTGTGCGGAGTGTTTTCATAGCTTTTGTCGGTTGTTATCGGGATTCAATTTTTGCAAAATTAAAAAAAAATTTGCCGTCGTGCAAGGATATACAACAAGATCAGCCAGCTAAAAATGAAAGAAAAAGGGGCTAATCGTTTTGATTTGGTCTTATTTTGGCTATCTTTGTCCTCGACTATGCGACTGAAACCACCCAAAATACTCCGTCGGCTGATGCCCGATCTGATTTGGGAGATCGAGGATGAGGAGGGGATCTTCCTCACCTTCGACGACGGCCCTACGCCCGGTGTGACGGAGTGGGTCTTGGCGCAACTCGACAAGTACGATGCCAAAGCGACCTTCTTCGTGCTGGGTAAGAATGTCGAGCTCTACCCCGACCTCTACCAACGCATCCTCGATGCCGGCCACAAGATCGGCAACCACACCTACTCGCATCAGAAGGGGTGGAAGATGTCGCTCGAACGCTACACCGAGGATGTCGATTTTGCGAACGATCTGGTTCACAGCGAGCTCTTCCGCCCGCCCTATGCGCAGATCACGCCGGCACAGGCTCGCTTCTTGGGGCAGCGTTACAAGTTGGTGATGTGGGATGTCGTGTCGCGCGACTACAACCGTCGTCTTACGCCGGCGACCTGCCTGCGCAATGTCACGAAGTACCTCGACGCGGGGACGATCGTCGTCTTCCACGACAGCGAAAAGGCCTTCCGCAACCTCCGCTACGCCCTGCCGCGCACGCTCGAAGCGATCCGAAAAAAGGGGCTGAAGTGCAAGGCAATCGAGTTGTAAATCCACACCAAACCTGCGAATATGACCCTCTTTATGCATCTCTGTCGGTGGGGGCTGTTGTTGCTCCTGCTCGTTGGCTCGGTCGGCTGCTCGTCGGACGACGGCGCAAACGAAACACCCGAACCCACGCCCGACACACCGCCCCAAGTCGAGGTACCCTTCACGCTGCGCGGCGCGAAGGTGGCGATCCTCGGCGACTCCTATTCAACTTACGGTGGTTGGATCCCTGCAGGCTACCTTGCGTGGTATGCGCAGGACGGCACCGACGGCAACAACTCGTCGAAGAACGATGTCGCCTCGGTGAGCGATACATGGTGGCATCAGCTCATCACCGAGTGGGAGTGCCGACTGCTGATCAACAGCAGCTACAGCGGTTCGCCCATCTGCAACACGGGCTACGAGGGGATGGACAACGAACACATCTCGTTCATCGCCCGTATGAAGATCGACCTCGCAGCGACGAAGTGCCAACCCACGCTCATTCTGATCCTCGGCGGCACGAACGACCACTATGCCGGTGCGCCGTGCGGTGTGCCGCTCTACGCGGGGTGGTCGGCGGCCGATCTCAAGCAGTTCTGCCCCGCCTTCTGTTATATGCTGGACTACCTGAAGGGCGAGCATCCCAATGCAAAGATTGTCAATGTGATGAACGACTGTTTCTCGGCCGAGTGGGTTGCCCGAATTGAGGCGATGACCACCCACTACGGCGTGCAGAACATCGCCTTGAGCAACATCAAAGGGTCGGCCAATCTGCAGGGCGGCCACCCGACGAAGGCGACAATGAAGCGCATCAAGGAGCAGATCGTCGCGGCACTCACCAAATAGGCACGATAAAAGGGGTACAAAGGGGGCAAAACGAGCCGTTTAGACGAATTTTCGGCAAAAAATTTTGTTATTCGATTGGCTTGTAGTATCTTCGCGCTCGGAAAATTACGAATTACAAACACATAACACTATGCAAATTACAGCTGCTGATATTAAGATCGGTATGTGCATCGAGATGGACGGCAAGACTTTCCTTGTAGTCGATTTCCAGCACTGCAAGCCCGGTAAGGGCCCCGCTTTCGTTCGTTCGAAGCTCAAGAATTTGGAGAATGGTCGCGTTCTGGAGAACACCTTCTCGTCGGTAGGTATCAAGATCGAGCAGGTGCGCGTTGAGCGTCGCCCCTACCAGTTCACCTACGAGGATGATCTGGGTGCTCACTTTATGCACACGGAGACCTTCGAGGAGATCAACATCGAGAAGTCGCTGATCAACAACTACGACCTGATGGCCGATGGTCAGATCGTCGAGGTGATGTTCCACACCGAGAAGGAGA
>CAZVNR010000034.1:0-16448 GCA_964628945.1 uncultured Alistipes sp.
ACCAGTTGGTGTTGCCCCAACCATCCTCCTCGTTGATCATCTTCTGTACGATGTCACCCGTGAAGATCGGCTTCTTGCCGTCCATCTCCAACGCCTTGTTGTACCAGTAGGCGTAGCCCGGGCCGTCGAGCAGCTCCAGCGGGTTGGCGTTGGCGCTCACACCGAACGAACCCTTGTAAGAGATCGTCGATTCGCCCTTCGAGCCGCGCTTCGTCGTCACGATGATGACCGTGTTACCGTCCAAACCATAGACGGCGGCAGCCGAGGCATCCTTCAGAATCGAGATCGACTCGATATCGTCGGGGTTGATCTGGTTGATCTCACGGGGTACACCATCGACGATGTAGAGCACCGACTGACCGCGCACCATAATCGACGAAGCATCGGCACCCGGCTGACCCGACGACTGCACGGCCGTCACACCGGCCACACGACCGGCCAACATATTCGTCACATCACCGACGGGAGCCTTCTCCAGCTCCGTACCGGCGATCTGCGAGATGGCAGCCGTCACCGAGGCCTTCTTCTGCACGCCGTAACCCACGACGACGACCTCGTCGATCTTCTCGGCATCGCTCTTGAGTTCCACCGTCAGATTCGATGCGCCATTGACGGGGACAGTCACGGTCTGATAGCCGATGAACGAGATCTGCAATGCGCTCTCTTTCTTGATGTTTTGCAGCGCGAAGTGACCGTTGACATCGGTTGTGGTACCCGTTTGGGTACCTACGACAATAACCGTGGCACCGATGATCGGTTGACCCGCTTCATCGACAACCGTTCCCTTGACGGTGTTTTGTGCCCAACCGATCGTCGGACTCAAAACCAACAGGAAAGCAGCCAACAGGGCAAAAAGCTTGCTGACCCCCCCCCACGATTTTTGGGAAAAATGTTTCATTTGTGGTTGATTTTTAGGTAATTAATTATTAGTTTGCTCGCTTATTGTGCAATGTTCTGCTCCAACAGATCCCACCAGTCGCGATCGACGATATGAACCAAGTCGAAGATCATCAGACCGCCCTCGCAGCTCTTCATCACCTGACGAACGGCCTTGGCAAACTGCTCGTGATCCTGCTTGTACTGATCGACATAGAGTGAACCGGCTACGGGCACCACGCCGCAGGTGATTCCCTGTGCCAGCTCGGCACCGCCCTCAACCGAGTAGCAGTAGGTCAGATCGTTCGGATCCATACCCGACTCACCGCGCTCACCGATCACGCGACCCTGCGCCGCATCGACCTCGTCCTTCGTAACGAGCGTGTAGTAGAGGCCCGTCATATAGATATCGAGCAGCTCGGCGTAACCCGTCTTGTAGTAGTTCTCCGAAGCCCAGTCGGGATAACGCTCGGCGGGATTGTACTGCGTGCTGGCCCAGTTTACGCCCAGCTGGTAGTAGGTCGGGTACCAAGCACCCGTGTAGTCGCCGATCAGGATGTCGGGGTTGGCGGCACGAATCGCCTCGTGTGCCTCCTCAACGAACGATTTGATCACCGTGGCACGCCACTCGACCCAAGCTTTGAAGTGCTTGGCGGGCTTCCAGTTCTTCTCGTCCGACCAAGTCATAATATCCTCGGGGAACTTCTCGACCTTGATGCCGCTCCACGCCTCAAACTGCTCGCGCGAGAGGGGCGAGAAGTCCGAAGTGATGTTGTCGTAGCGCAGGCGGTCGAAGATGATGCCGTCGGCATCGGGATAGCGCGTTGCGAACTCGACGAGGATGTTCTTCTGATACTCGCGCACCTCGGGATTCGAGGGGTTGAGCATACCGTTGTAGTTGGTCTTGATCTCGCTGATCGGTACCAACGATCCGTCGGGACGATAGACGATCGACTGCCACTCGGGGTGCTCGTTGTAGATGATGCCGCGCCCGAAGAAGTTGTGGCCGCCGGCAAAGATGTTGAGCGAACCGTGTACGCGCATGCCGTGCTTGTGCCCCTCGTCGATGAAGTGGCGCATCATATCGTACTCGCGCGGACGAACCGTCCCCTCAAACTCACCCATATAGGGGGCGTACTCGCTGTCGTAGAGCGTCTCGCCCATAATCGACTTCACATCGACCACGATATCCGTGATGCCGATCTGGTGCATCTTCTCGGTGTAGTAGGCGATCGAGTCCAAAGTGCTCATACGGGCAAAGTTGGCCTCGCAGTCCACCCACATATAGATCGGTTTGGTCGTCTTCTCGGGGGTGGTCGAACAGCTTACGGCACCTGCTGCGAGGAGCAGTGCCGGTAACAGATGTTTAAGCGTGTTGAGTAACTTCATAAGTGTTGTGTTGGTTGCATGTTGAATACCTTATATATATAATAGCAGGAGCGACAGCGGGTTGCCGCACCTCAAGTTTGGCTCGGCAACCCTTGTCGCGTGGGGTGTTATCTCTTCTCCGAGAGGACGAGTACGGTCGGAACCGATCGCTCCGAACCATCGCTCGGGGCGTTGAGCAGCGCACCGTCGAAACCGACCATCGCCGACGAACCGCCGCCGTCGAGGTTGATGGCGTAGTCCATACCGGCCTCAACAAAGATGTCGGCCAGCTCGCTGAGCGTTAGACCCTTGCTGCCGTTCGAGCCGCGACCGTCGCAAACGACGATCATCACCTTGCCCTCCTTCGTGGCACCAACGGCCGTGCGCGGCTGGCGCGAAGTACCGGCCGTGCCGCCCGTATCCATAATCTCACGATAGTAGTACTCCATCGCTACATTCTTGCGATTATAGACCAGCATCGGGCCGCCGCCGATCGCCTGCTTCGGCTCCCAAAGTTTGGCACCGGCGGTCGATGCCGTGGGCGCCGAGCTCATAAAGGTGTGCGTGCGCTCGTCGTTGTCGAGCGGCGAGGGGAACGAGTAGGGCTTACCGCCGATGCAATAGACCCAAGTCGCCTCGAACGAACCGTCGGCCATCTGACCCAGCGCAGCACGCACGGGATAGGCGACGATCTGCTCACCGGCCGCATTGTTCGGGTAGGCGAGCTCCGTAGCGATCGACTTCACCTCGCCATCCGATACGCAGAGGCTGAGCGATGCGCCGTTCCAGAAGTAACCGGCATTGGTCACGATGTAGGGCGTGCCGAGGTTGAGCGACGAGAAGTGGGTGAAAGCTGCCGTCGGGGTCTTGGCCGGATCGAGCAGCGTAGGGCAGAAGCGCAGTGCCGTGTTGGCTTCCAGCTCGGCCGTCACGGTGTAACCCTTCGTTACATCGCCGCTCGAGAGGGTGATCTCAAACGGCTCGACCTTCATCCGCTTCGGGTAGTTCGACTCGGGGGCGGTGCTTGCCGTTACGATCGTCACGGGTGCCGATGCCACGCTCTGTGCGGCATCCTTGACGGCGGCGTAGAGCGTGTACTCGGTCGCCTCGTCCAGCCCCGTGAGCTTCACCTCGCTCACGCCGTTGGGCTCGATTGCCGTACCTGCCGAGAGAATGGCATCGGCCGTGTGGGGCGATGCGACACCCTTCTCCAAAAGGTAGGCAGCCTCGAGCGCATTGCTCGTTTTGATCGTAAAGGTGATGAAATCGGTCCCCTTCTCGGCCGGTGTGACGGCCACCGTCGGGATCGTCTCAAGCTCAGGGAAGACATAGACGGGGTTCGTCTCCTCTTCGCAGCTGATACAGAGGCTGATACTGCAGATCAGCGACATCAGAATAGCGATTTTCTTCATTGCAAAAGGTTGTTATAATTCTAATCTTGCGCTAAATTAAATAAAATTATTCAGATTGCAAATCTTTTTAAATTATTTTTAATTTGTAATTTTTCTTAATAAATCAATTAAGTGGATGATATTTAGTCGATTAAACTCAAAAACGGCCAAAAATCGCAAATAAAATTTTTTCAAAAGCACTTTTCGGCGCAAAAAAGCGGGTGCCCGAAGAGGATCGGGCACCCGCCGTCGCTCGAGTCGAGCGATTGGTCTGTTTCGGAACAAATCCCTACGCCTGCTTTTCGGGGTAGGTGAAGGGGAGGAACCAAGTCAAAAGGAAGGCGGGAATCGTGCCGACCAACGCCCAGATGAAGAACTGCTGGTAGCCGATCGCATCGCTGATCGCACCCGAGATCATACCCGGCAACATCACGCCGAGGTTGGCCAACGCCGAGCCGAAGGCGTAGTGCGCCATCTGGTGCTTGCCGGGGGCAACCTGCTGCATGATAAAGAGCGTAAGACCCACGAAACCAAAGCCGTAGCTGAAGTACTCAAAGACGATCGCACCGCAAACCAACCACATATTGTCGGGCTGGTAATAGGCCAGCAGCGCATAGAGTACGAAGGGGATGTTGAAGATACAGCAGAGCGGGAAGATCGCCTTTTTCAGCCCGCGCCACGAGATGAAGTAGCCGCCCAAGATCGAGCCGATGATGAAGGCCACGACGCCGAAAGTGCCGTAGTAGAGGCCGATTTCGTCCTTCGTCAGCCCCAACCCCTGAATCGAGGTGTCGGCCTTCAGGAAGAGCGGTACGATCTTGATTACGAGGCCCTCGGCGAAGCGGTAGAAGACGATCCACGCGATGTAGAACCAAATGTGCTTCTTCTGGAAGAACTGCACGATGACGCCCCAAGTTTCGCGCATCGTCTCACCGAACGAGGCGTGCTCCTTGGCTGCTTCGCCACCCGTCGGTAGCACGCGCCAGTGGTAGAGGCCTAACACGGTGAGCATCACGCCGCAAAGCAGCATAATTACGACCCACGCCGTGAGGATCCCGACCTGCTTCTCGAGTACGCCGGCCAGATAGACCAAGCCGCCCATGGCGGTCACCTTCGCAAGGTTGTAGAAGGCGCCCTGCCAGCCGATGAACTGCGACTGCTGCTTCTTGTCCAACTCCGTGATATAGACACCGTCGAGGGCGATATCGTGCGTTGCGCCGCTAAAGGCCAAGACGGTCATAATGGCCACCACATAGGGGAAGAAGTTCGGCAGCGGCAGTGCCAACGCGATGCAGGCCAGCGAGATACCCGAAACGAGCTGTGTCGTGACGACATAGAACTTTTTGGTGCGGTACATCTCCATCAGCGGGCTCCAGAAGGGCTTGAGCGACCACGGCAGGATCAGCAGCGAGGTCCAAAAGGCGACCTGCGCATCACTGATACCGAAGTCGTTGAACATCAGCGGGGCTACGAGGTTGATCAGAATCAACGGCAACCCCATCGCAAAGTAGGCGGTAGGTACCCACCACAAAGGCGATTGTTTGGTTTGAGTCTGTTGCATAAATTATGGTTTTAATTATTGATATTCAGGCATAAAAGGTACTTTTGTCGCGCGAGCGCGAAGGGGCGGTTTCTTACAGTCCCAAGAGTTTGTTGCGGACGATCGAACAGATGCCGATCAGACCGGCCGACTCGCCCAGTTGCGACACCTTGATCGCCGTATCCTTGCTGACGAAGTTCAGTGCGTATTTGTTGATCGCGCTCTTGATCGGGTGCAGCAGGTAATCCTTTGCCTCGGAGAGCGTTCCGCCCAAGATGACCGTGTCGGGGTTGAACATGTTGATCAGGCCGGCAATGGCGCGACCGAGCGACAGGCCGATCTGCTCCAAGACCTCGATGGCCAGCATATCCTCCTTGGCTACGGCATCGAGGATGTCGCGCAGCGTGATCGGCTGCCCCTGCTCGTACTGGCGCGAGAGCATCGAGATATTGCCCTGCTGGAGCTTCTCGATGAATTGACGGTGTACGGCCGAACCCGAAACCTCCGTCTCGAGGCAGCCGCGCTTGCCGCAGCTGCAGATGATCTCGTTGTCGAAGAAGGGGAAGTGCCCGTACTCGCCCGAGAAGCCCGATTTACCGTAGTGGAGCTTCCCATCGACGATCATGCCGATTCCGAAACCCCAGCTGAGGTTGAGGTAGATCAGGTTCTGCTCGTTGTTGCCGATGCCGTGCATATACTCGCCGTAAGTCATTGCACGCGAGTCGTTTTCGATATAGACATTGCACCCCAGTCGCTCGCGCAGTACTTGCGTGAGGGGCTTCTCGTCGAAGAAGAAGTAGGAGTAGCTGTACCCCGTCTCGGGATTGACGCGCCCCGAGATGTTGATGCCGATCGTAAGGATCTTGTCGCGGGCGATCTTGCTCGTTTTGATGAAGGCGTTGATGTGTGAACAGAGCTCGTCGAGCGACTGGCGCGTATTCTCGATCGTGAAGTCGTATTGGCGCGAGAAGAGCATATCGCCTCGGAAGTTGATCACCCCCATTCCGATTGCATCGCGGCGGATATCGACCCCCATCAGGTAACCCGCCGTCGGATTCAGCCCGTAGATGTTCGGACGACGACCGCCCGTGCCTCCCTGTTTGCCGAGGTCGCAGACCAAATCTTCGTCGATCAGCTCGCTGACCACTTTCGTCAAAGTCGGAACGCTTAAGCCGAGCTCGCGGCTCAAATCGGCGATACTTTCGCCACCGTGGGCCATATAGCGACGGAGGATTTCGCGTTTGAGCAGAGCGGACTTTTTACCGCCTGCGATCTCTTCGAGCAGGGTTGTTTTCATCGTTCGTGGTATTAGGTGTTGCAAATTTAGTAAAAAAATGCAGATAATCACCCTCTTCCGCAGATTAAAGCGAGAAAAACCGCATTTTGCCGCGCGGCGGGCGTGTGTGGAGGAGTGTTTCGGTGCGTTTGGAAGCGTTTGGAAATGAGTATTCTAAATTTTTTTAGTCGAAACTGAATTTTGATTAAAAAATTTTATTCTTTTATTTGCTAATACAATATTATTTTTATTATCTTTGTTGCGTAATGCTGTATGGCGGTCGATTCGACGGTTGGGATGCAAGATTCGAGGTGTGGAAGTTGGCGCATACCATATATTTAATATAACACGCGAGAAAACCTAAATTAACAACTTTATTATTTTCACTATTATTTTTATTTTCGTATGAAAAAACTTTTCTATTTACTGGCAGGTTTCGGCTTGTTGCTGACGGCTTGCGGTGATGATTTCGACGACAGCGAAATCAAGAATCAGCTCGCGGGTCTTGAGGACCGTGTGAAGGTGCTCGAGGAGACCGTTGCATCGCTCAATCAGGACATCGCCGGCGTGCAGACGCTGGTCGAGGCGATGCAGAACAATGTCTATGTATCGAAGATCGTCGATACGGAGAGCGGTTATGAGGTCTATTTCACCAACGGTGAGAAGATCACGATTGCCGACGGTAAGGCCGGTGAGGCAGGTGCCGACGGTGCTACGGTCACGGTGTTGGCCGGTGAGGACGGTGCCTACTATTGGGCCGTTACGGTCAATGGTCAGACCGACTTTATCCTTGTTAACGGCGAGAAGCTCCCCGTGAAGGGCGAGAAGGGCGACAGCCCGCTGATGCGTGTCGTGATGGAGGGCGAAGTAGGTTACTGGGAGGTAAGCTACGACGGTGGTCAGACTTGGGAGCGTCTGCTCTTGGAGGATGGCACGCCCGTAACGACGAGCGGCGGTGCCGGCGGTCTGTTCAAAGAGGCTTATGTCGATGAGGAGAGCAATACGGCTGTCTTCGTCTTCCTTAATGGCGAGAAGATCGAGATCGAGTTGCGCAGTGCACTCTACATTAACTACAAGAAGGAGGCTCCTGAAGTACTCGTAGTGGCCTTCGGTGAGACGGCTACGGTCGAGATGGAGGCTGTCGGTGTCTTGAAGACGGTCGTAACGACTCCCGATGAGTGGAAGTCGTCGTTCAACGCCACGACGGGTGTTTGGAGCATCACGGCTCCCACGATCGAGCACGCTGTCTGCGCCGATTTGGGTGGTGAGGTTTCGTTGATCTACTTCGGTGAGGAGAATCAGAGCTCGGTTGTAACGCTCAAGGTGAGCGTAGGTATCCCCGTTGAGGTTGTCGGCGACGGCGGCTCGGTAGAGGTTCCCTACACCTTCGAGGGTGACTATACGGTTGAGCAGGTAGATAGCTGGATCAGTGGCGATTATGCTGCCGGTAAGCTGACGCTGACCGTTGAGAAGAATACGGGTGCTGACCGTGAGGGTACGTTGAAACTCGTTGCTGCCGATCACGAGGTGACGATCCTCGTTGAGCAGGCGGCCGGTGTGGCACTCCGCGCCTACGGTTATCGTTCGGGCAGTGAGACGGTTCAATTCGTGAAGCCGTTGGCCGATGTGACGGGTCTTGCAGCCGCTGCTGCCGATCACATTGCCGTAACGAATGATTATGTGATCATCAGTTCGCCCGGTGCAACGCCGGTTGTGCTGGATGCCTTGACGGGTGACTATGTAGGCACGCTGAATGTGGGTGATTTGGTGGTTGCTGCCGTAACGCAGGACGATGCCAACAACATCGTAATCAGCACCTATCAGGATGCCGTTGGCTTCCAAGTAGCTCGTATGAAGTCGATCAACGATACCCCCGAGGTGTTTATCCAGCGTGCTTCGACGGACTATGGTAAGGATATCTCGGTTGTGGGTGATGTCTATGGCAATGCACGCGTAACGCTGATGTACTCGCCGTGGTCGACCGGTACGACGGGTCACCTGCTCTATCAGATCTCGGGCGGTGTAGCCGACGGTGGTTACTGGTCGAAGATCGCTGCCGGTTCGGTGACCGAGTCGCTCAACAACAACAACGGTGATGTGATCTACCGCGATATGGGTGAGGGTGCTCCCTACTTCATGACCGGTTACTCGAGCAACGGCTTCATCTGGGCCGAGGGCGGTACGGCGTTGGCATTCCAAGCTACGACGAACGGCAACTGCGGTGCTGTCTGCATCGATGTTGAGCAGTTCAACGGCGCCTACTATTTGGCAACGGCTTGCGATACCTACTTTACTTGGGCACTTGCCGATGCTTCGATTTATGTTGCCGATGTAACGACGATCGACAACTTCAAGGCCGGTGTGGTTCGCATCCCGACGGGTGATTATGGTTGGAATGCTGCCTCGACGGGTGGTAACACCGACTGCGCTCTGAAGGTTTCGGCTGACGGTGTCTATATGTATGTCTATGTACTGCACCCCAACGGTTCGCTGGGTTGTGTACGCGTGGATTGCTTGGCCGACTAATTGCCGATAAGCATCCGAAGATGATAGTCCATAGCCCCTTGGTTGGGGCTATGGGCACACGCAGGAAAAGGTTGCTCCGAAGCAACCTTTTCCAATTAAAGATGAAGAATGAAAAATTAAAACCGGGAAGACTGGGAGAACTGGGAAAACTGAGAGATCGATTAAAAATAGCTAAAAACCTATCATACGATGAAACGAATAACCTTGTTACTTGTTGCCCTCGTGGCAACGACGACCCTGTGGGCGGTCGAGATGCGCTCGTTGAGCGGGTATGTCCTCTGCGAAGGCGAGGGCGTGGTTGATGTCGTGGTGACCGATGGCGAGAACTTCACCACCACCGACAGCGAGGGGTGCTATGCGCTGCGCTCGTCGTCCGACAACCGACTGATCTACATCACAATCCCGTCGGGCTATACGGTGCCCGTAAAGAGCAGCGTGCCCCAATTTTGGCATCCGATCGAGGAGGGGCGCACCTCCTACGACTTTGAGCTGATCCGCAAGACGGAGGACGATACGCACCACGGCTTTGTCGCCCTTGCCGATCCGCAGATTTGGCACCCCAAGGAGTTCCCTGCGCTGGCCGACGGTATGGCCGACATTCGTCGGACGGTCGAGGCCTCGAAGCTGCCCTTCCACGGCATCTGCTGCGGCGACGTGACCTCCTATGACCACGCGATCTACGCACGCTACAACGAGATCGCCGCCACGACGGGGCTGACCTTCTTCAGCACCCCGGGCAACCACGATATGACCCTCTACGGCCGCACGCACGAGACCTCGTTGCGTCTGTGGGAGCAGACCTTCGGCCCCGTGAACTTCTCGTTCAATGTGGGTAAGGTGCACTATGTCTTTCTGAACGACAACTTCTACATCGGCCGCGACTACTTCTATATCGGCTACCTCGACGAGAAGCAGTATGCATGGTTGGAGCAGGATCTGAGCTATGTACCGGCCGGTTCGACGGTTATCGTCGTGCTCCACATCCCGACCACCTGCGAGGAGAAGGATCGCCGCCAGTTCGAGTACCGCACGATTGCCAATGTGATGACCAACGCCCGTCCGCTCTATCGGATGCTGGAGCCCTATAACGCCCACATCCTCTCGGGCCACACCCACACGACCTACAATCAGATCATCTCGGCTCGCCTCTACGAGCATGTCGTTCCCGCCTTGAGCGGTGCGTGGTGGCAGGGTCCGTTGTGTACCGACGGTACGCCGCGCGGATACGCCGTCTTTGATGTGGATGGCGACAAGGTGTCGTGGTACTACAAATCGACCGACTACGCACCCGATCATCAGATGGTGGTCTATCACGGCGAAAAGTACCCCCACTTCGCGGGGCAGATCGTCGCCAACATCTGGGCGGCCGACCCCTCGTGGCGAGTGGAGGCGCGTTTCGACGGCGGCGAGGCGGTGAAGATGGAGCGTTTCGAGTGCTACGATCCCACCACACAGGAGATGTATAAATCGACCGAGGGCTTCGACCACTCCTACATCTACCCCTCGTCGGCCGACCACTTCTACCGCGTGGTGGTGCCCGCCGGTGCTCGTGAAGCGGTCGTAGAGGCGGAGGATCGCTTTGGTCGTGTCTATCAACAGCGCCTTAAACTGCAATAAACGCAAACGAAGAAGAGATGATACAACAACTCAAGAAGTGCGCCGCAACACTCTGTGCGGCGGGTATGCTGCTCGGCTGTACGAGCGAGCAGTACGATGTCGTTATCGTAGGTGGCAGCGTGAGCGGTACGACCGCCGCGATCCGTGCCGCACGCCTCGATGCCAAGACCCTCGTGATCGAGGAGAGCCCGTGGTTGGGCGGTATGCTGACGGCGGCCGGTGTGAGTGCCACGGATGGCAACTACCGCCTGCGCGGCGGTATGTGGGGCGAGCTGCGCGACAGCCTCGAGGCCCACTACGGCGATGCCGCCGCCCTGAAGACGGGGTGGGTGAGCAACCTGCTGTTTGAGCCGCATATCGGGGCGCGTATCTTCCGCTCGATGGCCGAGGCCGAGGAGCAGCTGACCGTCGCCTTCGAGGCGCGTGTCGAGGAGGTGAAGCGCACGGCCGACGGCTGGACGGTGACCTATGCCAAGGAGGGCAAGGTGCGGACGGTTGAGGCGAAGGTCGTAATCGACGCGACGGAGTTGGGCGATGTGGCCGCCTCGCTCGGTGTGGGCTACGATGTCGGTATGGAGAGCCGCCACGCGACGGGCGAGGAGATCGCTCCCGAGGAGGCCAACGGCATCATCCAAGACCTGACGATGGTGATGATCTTGGAGGACTACGGCCGCGATATGACGATTGAGGAGCCGGCCGATTACGATCCGACGGAGTTCGCCTGCTGCTGCGACAACCCCGTCTGCTGCACCCCGAAGGAGGCCAACCGCCTCTGGTCGCAGTCGATGATGATGAGCTACGGCAAGCTCCCGAACGGGAAGTATATGATCAACTGGCCGATCGAGGGCAACGACTTCTATGTCAATATGATCGAGCTTTCGCGCGAGGAGCGTGAGGCGGCAGTCGAGGCGGCCAAGGCACGCACGATGCGCTTCCTCTACTTCATCCAACACGAGCTGGGGCGCAACACGCTCTACCTCTCGGATGACGAGTTTCCGACCGAGGATCGTATGCCGCTGATCCCCTACCATCGCGAGTCGCGCCGCACGCACGGTGAGGTGCGTTTCACGCTGAACCACATCACGAAGCCCTACGACTATACGCTCTACCGCACGGCAATCGGTGTGGGTGACTATCCGGTCGATCAGCACCATACGCGCTATACGGGGTGGGAGGCATTGCCGAATCTCTACTTCCACTCGGTACCCTCGTACGGTCTGCCGATGGGTGTGCTGCTGCCGAAGGAGGTCGATGGGTTGATCGTGGCCGAGAAGTCGATCTCGGTGAGCAACCTCGTCAATGGCTCTACGCGCCTGCAACCCGTTGTGTTGCAGATCGGTGAGGCGGCCGGTATCGTGGCGGCGTTGGCCGTTCGACAGGGCGTCGAACCGCGCGAGGTGGCCGTGCGCGAGGTGCAGCGCGAGGTGCTGGCAGGGGGTGGTTACCTGCTCCCGCTGCTCGACCTGCCCGCGACCGATCCCCACTTTGGGGCGTTGCAGCGTGTCGGCGTTACGGGTATTATGGAGTGTGTCGGGATGACCGTCGGCTGGGAGAATCAGACTTGGTTCCGCGCCGACGAGCCGATCACGGTGGCCGAACTGACGAACGGCCTCAACCGCTTCATCTCCTCGTGGCCGATGCTCGACGAGGAGCGCAATGTGACCCTCGCCGACCTCATTGCCGGCAGTGGTGCGCGTGTGACGGCCGAACGGTGGGCCGAGTGGGGGCTGACCGACTTCAACCCCCAACGCGAGGCAACGCGCAAGGAGTGCGCCGTGGTGATCGATGCCCTCCTGAAGCCGTTCGATCGAAATGTGAACCTTCAAGGTGAATTTGAATAATGAAACGACTGATGATCTTAACCGCATTTTGCGCCCTCTTGGCCGGCTGTTCGGGGCGCACAACCCTCTCGGTAGCGGATGCACCGCTGCGCATCGTGGGGCGCACGGCTGCCAATACGGACGGCTCGGTGTCGTTCGACTGGAGCGGTGTCTATATCGACATCCGCTTCTCGGGCGGTTATCTGGCCATCGAGGCTTCGGATACGAAGTGCAACTACTTTAACCTGACGATCGACGGCGTTGAGCAGGAGAAGTTCACGATCGCGGGCGACCGCTCGACGATCGTCCTCTTCGACGACCCCGCCTCGGCCGGTGACCACCTCATCCGCATCCAAAAGGCAACCGAGGCGGAGCAGGGGCGCACGACCCTCTACACCGTCACGACCGACGGCCAATTCAGCGCGATACAGGAGCGCATCCGCCGCCCCCACATCGAGTTCTACGGCGACTCGCTCACCTGCGGCTACGGCACGGAGAGCAAGTCGGGCAGCGAGCCCTTCCTCCCCGAGACCGAGAACTGCCGCTACGCCTATGCAGCCCTGACGGCAGCTCACTTCGGCGCCGATTACAACCTCATCTCGCACTCGGGGCGCGGTCTGATCCGCAACTACGGCGACTCGTTGGCCGTTTCCGACCCGACGATGACCATGAGCGGCCGCGCGCTGCGCACCTTCGACGAGGATCCCGCCTCGGCGTGGGACTTTGCGAACAGCCCCTACCGCCCCGATGCCATTGTCATTACGCTCGGTACCAACGACTTCAGCACCCAGCCGCATCCGACTGCCGAGCAGTTCAAGGAGGGGTATCGCGCCCTGATCGAGCGCATCCGTTCGGTTTGGGAGGCGCAACTCCCTGTGCTCTGCGTGGTGCATTCGCCCTACGCCGTGGCGTGCGTAAAGGAGCTGTGCGCCTCGGTTGAGCAGTGCGCAATGGCCGATATTTCGTACGGGGTCTATAACCGCACGACCGACCTCGGTGCTTCGGAGCATCCGAATCGCTACGGGCAGGAGAAGATGGCGGCGATCGTGATCGAAGAGTTTGCCAAGCTGACCGGCTGGCAGGCGGTAGAGTAGCCCAAGTACGCACCAAACAACGAGGGGTGTCCGAGATTTGCGGACACCCCTTGCTTGTTGGATTGTAGGTCTGTTTACTCGTCGGCGCGAGCGAGCTTCACCGTAAAGTGGCGCATCAGCTCCGTCTCCCAAGTGATCTTCATACCGCGCGTGATCTGGTCGCGGCGGTCAAATACATTCTTCAACGCTACGGCGATGACATCCATATGGTTGTTCGTATAGACACGGCGTGCAATGCAGAGGCGCAACAGATCGAGGCCGCCAAAGCGATTTTCGCGCGTCACGGGGTCGCGGTCGGCCAAGATGTAGCCGATCTCGCAGCCGCGAATACCCGCCTCGAGGTACAACTCGACGGTCAGCGTCTGTGCGGGGAACTCCTCCTTCGGCACCTTGGTCAGGATCTTCGACGCATCGACGAAGATGGCGTGACCACCGGCAGGACGCTGGTAGGGGATGCCGAACTCGTCCAGACGAGCGGCGAGGTACTGCACCTGACGGATGCGCGTCTCGAGGTTGTCGAACTCCGTATTCTCGTCCAGACCGACCGCCAACGCCTCCATATCGCGGCCGTTCATACCGCCATAGGTGAGGTAACCCTCGAAGGGGATGCAGAAACGCTTGGCACCCTCGAACCAATCCTCGTGGCGCGTAGCAATGAAGCCACCCATATTGACAATACCGTCCTTCTTGGCCGACATCGTCATACCGTCAGCCAAGGCGTACATCTCCTTCACGATCTCCTTGATCGTCTTGTCGGCGTAGCCCTCCTCGCGCGTCTTGATGAAGTAGGCGTTCTCGGCAAAACGAGCCGAGTCGAGCACCACGCGCTTACCGTAACGGTCGGCAATCTCGCGCACGGCCTTCAGGTTGGCCATCGAAACGGGCTGACCGCCGGCCGTGTTGTTCGTCACCGTGACGATGATAAAGGGCACCTTCTCGGCGTGTTCGGCGAGTGCCTTCTCCAGCTTGGCGGGATCGACATTGCCCTTGAAGGGGTGCTCCAACTGCGTATTCTTTGCCTCGTCGATCGTGCAGTCGAGGGCCACTGCCTTGCGGCTCTCGATGTGACCCTTCGTCGTGTCGAAGTGCGAATTGCCCGGGACGACATCCCCCGCCTTCACGAGGTGGCTGAACAGCACATTCTCCGCCGCGCGACCTTGGTGTGTCGGGATCACATAGTCGAAGCCCGTCAGACGGGTGATCGTCTCCTTGAGGTGGTGGAACGAGAGCGAACCGGCGTAGCTCTCGTCGCCCATCATCATCGCGGCCCACTGACGGTCGCTCATCGCACCCGTACCCGAGTCGGTCAGGCAGTCGATATAGACCTGATCGGCACGCAGCTGAAAGACATTGTAGTGTGCGGCCTTGAGCCACGCTTCACGCTCCTCGCGTGTACTCTTGCGAATGGGCTCCACCATCTTGATGCGCCACGATTCTGCAAATGGTAACTCCATAAGTGTAGTAGATTTAGATTGTTATTTGATTGATTTAGTTCGTTCTGTGTGCTACTTAATCCAACAAATGTAGCATTTTTTTTTGAATGCAGCAAATTTTCATTTTTCCTCTGCGCCGGCCAAATTTAATTTTAATTTTCCAATCTAATTGCGTACCTTTGTTGCATAGAAACACAATTACGACTATGGAATTTGAAGGAACTGTTTATAAGATTATGCCGGTCACGAAGGGTGAGTCGGTTCGCGGCCCTTGGCAGCGTCAGGATGTGGTCTTCGAGTACAACGACGGCGGGAACTTCTCGCGCAAGATCTGCGTGACCTTCTTCAACCGCCCCGACGATGTGTCGAAGCTCCGCGAGGGGGCTGCCTATCAGGTGTCGGTCAATGTCGAGTCTCGTGAGTATCAGGGTCGTTGGTACACCGATATTCGTGCTTGGCGACTCCAACCCAAGCAGACCGAGGCTCCCGCAGCCGCCGCGCCGATGGCCGATCTGCCGCCCATCGCTCCGGAACCGACCTACGCCGCCGCCCCCGCCGAGGAGGTGGACGACCTGCCGTTCTAACCAAGCGCGAAGGGCTTTTGTCGAAGAGGGTGCAAAAAAGTTGGCGGAAAATTTTGCAAATTATAAAATCGTCCCTATATTTGCACCCGATTTGGCAGTGATGCCGGTCACAAAGTGTCTGCCCAGGTGGTGAAATTGGTAGACACGCTACTTTGAGGGGGTAGTGAGCATTAGCTCGTGCAAGTTCGAGTCTTGTCCTGGGCACGAAGGTTGGCTGAAAAGCCAACCTTTTTTTGTTGTCTGGGGGGGGGGCTGGATTGGCTGCTACGCAGGCAATGCTTGCTCCGCGACGCCTTTCCAGTGCGCCCCCTTGGTGAGATTACAAAGTTTTTTTGCGCAAAAGCGATCTCTGTGAGATCCTTTCGTGTGGTTGGGACGGCTATGTGTGCAAGCCCACTGCCGCTCCAACCACACAAAAGCCCTGCATCTCGGATGCAAGGCTTTTGCTTAAAAACTTTGTCGGGGAGACTGGATTCGAAGCGCAGGGGCATTAGCCCCAAGCTCGCCGGATTTCCATTGAAAATAAAGGGCGCAGCCCTTAATACACCTAATCCGGCAACCACCCATCAAGAATACCAACCTTCCCGACCAAGCAGACGGCACGCGCAGCGTGTGTTTTTTTGTTGTGCGCGGCGTGCTTGCACGCAACGCGCCGACAACAAAAAAAACAGCAGAACCTAAAAAAAGTTCTGCCGTCTGCTGAATTTTGTCGGGGAGACTGGATTCGAACCAGCGACCTCCAACTCCCGAAGCTGGCGCGCTAACCGGACTGCGCTACACCCCGAACATTTGGACTCTTTCCCTTGTAAGAGCGCACAAAGATACATCGAAAAACCGAATTGGCAAAATTATTTCAAAAAAAAATGCAACGGTAGATTCAACGAGCAAGTGCAAAATTACTCTAAAAGTTGATAGAAGATTTT
>CAZVNR010000035.1:0-15951 GCA_964628945.1 uncultured Alistipes sp.
GTCGAGCAGATGTACTACGGCAACCAGCAGTTCCTCTTCGTCTATCGTCAGTTCGACGATGTGCGACTGGTCGGTGCGCCCCCCTCGTCGATCGGTAAGTTCGGTGGCGATACGGACAACTGGGTTTGGCCGCGCCACACGGGCGACTTCTCGCTCTTCCGCATCTATGCCGACCAAAACAACGAGCCGGCCGCCTACTCGACCGAGAATCGCCCCTACACCCCCAAACGCCACTTCAAGGTATCGACCGCTGGGGTCAAGGAGGGCGACTTCACGATGATCTACGGTTTCCCGGGCAACACGCAACAGTACATCACCTCGGATGCCGTCCGCTTCGTGCAGCTCCGCTCCGACCCGATGAAGATCGAGCTGCGCACGCGCCGCTTGGCGATCATCGGTGCCGCACAGGAGGCCGATCCGAAGGTGCGCATCCAGTACGCCGCCAAACACGCTAATATTGCCAATGCGTGGAAGAAGTGGCAGGGCGAGGTGATGGGCTTGGAGCGACTGGGCACGATCGAGAAGAAGGAGGCCTACGAGGCTCGCTTCCGCCGTTGGGCGGCCGATAAACCCGCCTATGCCCACCTTGCCGACTCGCTCACGGCGGCCTATGCGGCCGTGGCCGACGGCTATCTGATGGAGGAGCTGAAGAACGAGACAATCCGCACGATCGAGCTGGCGACCCTCGCCCGCCGCGCCGTGGCCGCCCTGAAGCTCGACCCGAAGTCGGCCGAGCGACACGATGCGTTGCGTGCGGTCGAGACGCTCTATAAGGATTACGATGCCACGGTCGATCGCGCATTGACCGCCTGCGTGCTGAAGAGCTTCGCCGAGTACTGCCCCGAGGGGAGCTACCCCGAGGCGTTGCAGGCACTGATTGCGGCCAACGGCGGCACGGTCGATCGGTATGTCGAGTACCTCTACGCGAACTCGCTCTGCACCTCGCTCGAGAAGGTGCAGCAGGCCACCCTCGAGCAGCTGGAGGCCGACCCCGCCTACACGCTCTACAACGCCGTGCGCAACACCGCCGGCCGTCTGCCGCGCAACTTGAGCAACCACCCTGCGATCGAGCGGTGGTATCGTCCCTACCTGAAGGCACTGATGGAGTTCGACCCCGAGCGGCACTTCTTCCCCGATGCCAATATGACCCTGCGCGTGTCGTATGGTGCGATTGCCGGCTATGAGTACGCCGACGGCGAGTACCACACGCCTCACACCACCATCGACGGCATCATCGCCAAGGACAACCCCGCGATCTACGACTACGACATCCCGCAGTCGTTGCGCGACCTCTATGCCGCAAAGAGCTACGGCCGCTGGGCGACGGAGCTGAACGGCCGCACGACCGTCCCCGTCTGCTTCCTTGCGACGAACCACACGACGGGCGGCAACTCGGGTTCGCCCGTGCTGAACGGGCGCGGTGAGCTGGTCGGCATCAACTTCGACCGCACATGGCGTTCGACGATGAGCGACATCGAGTTCGACCCGACGATCTGTCGCAACATCGCCGTCGATATTCGCTATGTGTTGATGGTGATCGACCGCATCGGCGGCGCGGGCTATCTCGTGGAGGAGATGACGCGATAATTTGAGAATTTAGAATTGAGAGATCAGAGAGAATAGAGAGATTAGGGAATTTAGCGAGGCTGACCTAAAAAAGCGATTCGCTAAATTCCCTAATCTCTCTATCTATTCTCGGCTTATCGTGATGCTGCAAGCGACGACGGCGTAACGCCCTCTGAGTTTTTGGCCCAGTCGCCGCGTGCACGGAGCACCTGCTCGACGATGTCGCGCACAGCCCCCTCTCCCCCGTTGTACTCCGACACATAGCGGGCGATCTCGAGCACCTCCGAGGCCGAATTGGCGGGACAGACCGGCAGACCGACCGCCTGCATACACTCCAGATCGGGAATATCGTCGCCCATATAGAGCACCTGCTCGGCCTTCAGTTGGTACTTCTCGAGGTAGGCGCGCAGCGTGCCCATCTTATCCATACAGTCGATGTAGTAGTCCTGCACGCCGAGCATCCGCAGGCGGCGTTCGAGCGTGGCACCGTAGCCCCCCGTGATGATGCAGACACGGTAGCCGTGACGGATGGCGTAGGCCAGTGCGTAGCCGTCCTTGCAGTTGTAACAGCGGATAAAATCCCCCTCGGGGGTGGGGATGATCCGTCCGTCGGTCATCACCCCATCGACATCGAAGATCATCGCTTCAACCTTCGCTATATCTTCTTTGAAGTTTCCCATATCGTTTGGCTGATTGTTTCGTAGATGGTTCGCAACTCTTCGTTATCGATCAGTTGCAGATGCCGCTCCTGCGTGGGGCGGTCACCTCGACGGGCAGGGCCGGTCTGTACCGTCAGCGGATCATCCGAGGCGACGGCTTTGGCGGCCGTTTCGGTGATGAGCGGTTTGAGCACCTCGAAGCCAAGCCCAACGCGCCGCAGTTGCTCGTTGGCGGCCGCGTACATCGCATTCGTAAAGTTGTTGCACAAGACCCCCGCAAGGTGGATATGGGCGCGGCGTTCGGAGTCGGCACGCTCGACCCGCTCCGAGAGGTGGCGGGCGATGCCGTGCAGCGGCTCATAGTCGCGCTCGTCGGCCACCTCCAAGAAGAGGTAGATCTCCCGAAAATCGACCCTGCGCCCCTTCGAGAAGCCCTGAAAGGGGTAAAATACGGCCCGATGCGGATAGCGGCTCAACGCCTCGATCGGGACACACCCCGCCGTATGGGCAACCAGTGCCGTCGGCGGGATCGGCAGCCGCTCGGCCACCTCCCGAACGGCGCGGTCGCTCACGGCGATCAGGTAGAGGTCGGCCTCGGCGAGGCAGGCGGGATCGGCCGTGGTCTCGGTCGAGGCCAAGCGAGCCACCTCGCGGCCGCGCTCCGCATTGCGGGCGAAGAGCTGCACCAGTTCGAGTGCAGGGCACTCGGCAATGGCGATGGCGAGTTGTTCGGCGAGGTTGCCGCTGCCTATCAGGACAATGCGTGGTTTCATCGGATCAGTTCGGTCAGTTTCACATTCTTCGTCGAGTACAACGCCTCGGTGGTCAGGCGATCCAGCATCTCGTCGATCAGCACCGCCTCGTCGGTGCTCGTCAGCTCCAATTCGTGTTCACCGTGCTGTTCGACGGCCTGCAGAACCCCGTAGAGGGTCATTTGGGCGATGTCGTAGGCGGGGGTGTAGGAGATCGCCACCTCGTTCTTGCCGCTCTGCACCTCGATCAGCTGATTGGCCGCCGTGAGTTGGAAGAGGGCATCGTTTACGACGCGGGTCGGGAGGTCCATCTCGCGCAGGATCTCCTCGCGGGTCATCGCGCCGCCGCGCTGACGGAAGTGGCGCACGACGAGCAGCTGCGTGGCCAAGAGCACCTTGCGGCGTTGGTCGTAGCTGATCTGTTGCCACTCGTGCTCCTCACCGAAGCGGGCGATGTTTTGGTAGGTGAACGACAGTTCGCCGCCAATCAGGAGGATCTCCCACGAGATTTGAATCCAAATCAGGAACAACGGCAGGGCGGCAAACGAGCCATAGATGGCGTTGTAGGAGGTCATCGCCTTCTGCGCATAGACATACCCCCACTGGAAGAGCAGAAAGACCGTTCCGGCGGCGATACCGGCCGTGAGGGCACTCCGCAGGCGCACTTTGGCGTTGGGGATGATGAGGTAGAAGAGCGTGAACATCACCCAAATAAAGAGCATCGCGACCAGCTTCGAGAGGAGCGTAAAGTACCAACTCCCATCGACCCCGAGCAGCTCGTCCATATAGCGACCCATCGCGCTGCCCACCGCCCACAGGATCGGGATGATGAGCAGGATGGCGAGGTAGTCGCTCCACTGGCGGGCGATCGAGCGGGTCGTCTTGACCTCCCAGATGTTGTTAAAGGCGTTCTCGATCGAGCTGAAGACTTGGATGATCGCCCAAAAGAGCATCACAAGGGCGACGGCGGCCACCACCCCGCCCCGCGTGCGCGAGAGGGCATTCTCGGCGAAGGCGACGAGGTAGTCGATGATCTCGGGCGATTGCGGGAAGAGCCCGTAGAGCGAGCCGATCAATCCGTCGGCCAACCCGAAGCCCTTGACGACGGCAAAGACCACCGCGATCACCGGCACGAGCGACATCACCGTGTAGTAGGTGAGTGCCGCACTGCGAACGAGCGTACCGTGGTTCAACAGCCCGCGTACCATGTAGTAGATCAGCTTATACAACCGCACGCACATCCGCACGGTGCCGTTCGACCACTCCTCCTCGGGACGGCGAATGATCGTTTCGGTAAAGAAGGTGTAGAGTTTTTTGATGCCCATCGCACTTGACCTTTTTGCAAAGCTACTTATTTTAAGCGGATTGTCCAATAACTGCCGCCAATTTTTGTGAAGGCCAAGCGCATTTCATCCCCTTCGCGCACACCCAAGCGGCGGCGCAGCTCCTCGAGGGCGAGGGGGAAGTCGCGCTTCAGCAGTTCGACACGGTGCCCTTTGAGCGTGCGTTTCAGCAGCTTCGGGTCGTAAGGTTCGATCGCCTCGATCTCGACCACGCGCCCCAACACCTCCTCGGGTCGTTCGGCCGCGAAGCCGTAGCCGTTCTCGCTCCAACAATCGGCCTTGCCGGCCAGTGCCGTGCGTACCAACCGCGCCTTTTGCAGTGCGACATCGGGAATCACAAGCCAACGATAGCGTTCGGGATCGAACACCGACGGTAGCGGCAACTGTTCGACGGGTGAGGAGGCAACCACACTCCCCACGCCGAGCGCCGTAGCCCGAACCCGTGCACCGCGCCCCTCGTCGTAGATCATCACCTCCTTGCACTCGCCGTCGAGCGAAACGACCTCCACCTCGCTCGCGGGGAAGAGGCGGAAAGCCTCATCGACATCGAAGAGGGGTGAATTTTTCAGGCAGAGGTGCGGAGCCAGCTCCTTCAGGCGCGGATAGAGGCCGACCACATCGGGCGAACAATCCTCCAAGCGCACCATCTTCTTTCCCTCGTTCGAGCGGCGGTCGGGGTCGGCATAGACCCAATCGAACCGTTCGAAGCAGGCAGCCACATACTCCTCGGCCGAGGTGCAGACCACCTCCACATTCTCGATCCCCAAGCGGGCGAAGTTCTCGCGTGCCACGGCACAGAGCACCTCGTCGCGTTCGAGGGTCACCACGCGCCGAAAACGACGGCTCAAATAGAGCGCATCGACCCCCAAGCCGCAGGTCAGCTCCAGCACACTCTCGCCCGCAATGCGTTTGTGGGCGGCACACCGTTCGCTCGAGGCCTGCTCGAAGGCTCGCGGCGGGAGGATACACCCCGCCTCGGCATAGGTCGGCAACTTCCGCGCGGCGCGTTGCAGATACTTGATCTGCGTGGCCACCAACCGCGCCTCGGGCACCGAACGATCCATCGCCACACGCAACGGATCGCTCGTTCGGTGGCGCATCACGGCCGCACGCACCTCCGCGCGGCACAACGCTGTAAACTCCTCTCTACTCAACATCGGGCAGCAATTTATCTTTTCTCTTCTCAATACACCCTCCGACCAGCGTCAGCACGATCAACAGGAGGTAGATCGCCATCACCTCTCCGCGCGTGAGGCTCACCTCCGCCACCGAGCCCTCCTGCCGAGTGATCCACGCCGCCAAGCGATTCTGCCACTCCCCCAACATCAGAACCGCCTCGCCTAAAAGCGGAATCTTGAAGGGGCATACAAGGATCAAGACACCCCCTGCAACAAGGAGTGTACCGAGCAATATCACCACCGGATTAAACCATACGCCCAAGAGGGGGACGATCCCAAAATAGTGCGAAATGAGCGGTGCTGTCGCTACCGAGGCGACCAGACCGACAACCACCGTCTGCAGGGCGGCATTGGGCAGTCGCCACCGCACCCTGCACCTTCGTCCGAGCGGCACACCCCACACAAGGATCGCCGCAACGGCCACAAACGAGAGCTGAAAGCCCACATCGCCGATCCACGACGGATTCCACACCAGCATCACAAGGGCGGCAGCCGACCACGCATTCATCGCCGAATAGACCGACGAGCTAAAGAGGGCGCACTGCAGGACGGAGCACATCACGGCAGCTCGGATCGCACTCGGCGGGAAGCCCGCCGCCGCCACGAAGAGCCATACGGCAACTACCACCAACAGACCGCGCAGGATCTGGCCGCGGCGAAGAAGCGGAATCCACCACAACAGCAGATTGAGCAGTGCAAAGACAATACCCGTATGCAATCCCGAAACAGAGAGCAGGTGCGACATACCGCTGTATGAATAGTCCGTACGAAGTTGTCGATCAATCCCACTGCGATCCCCCACCGTCATCGCCCGAACCACCGCCGAGGCGGCGCGATCCGTACGATCGACAGTCGGGGGCAGGAGGCGCGCCATCCGCCGTGCGGCACGGGTGTGGAGCGACGGTTTATCCTCCGCCTCGCGGAGCACAACGGAGCGTTCGCTCAAAAAGCAGCTCCCTGCAAAGCCGCGCCTTATCATCAACCGCCGATACGCCTCGGGGCCCGTGCGGAAGGGGACGATGCGCCCTTCGTAGAGGATGCGGTCACCGGCATAGAGCACCACCGAGCTGTCGGCGATCAGATTGAGTCGCCCCTCGGCGGCCTGCCAACGCCCCGTTGCGGGGTCGCGCCACGCCTCCAGCACCCCTTCGGAGCGAAAGCGGCGCGCGGTGGGGAGCGGATTGGTCGTCACCCGAACGGCATAGCCGGTCGGCAGGTCGTAGGGCACCGTGACCGTATCTTCGCGCAGCGCCGCATTGAGCCAACCCGCCGCCACAAAGGCGAGCAGCAGATAGGCCGAACGACGAAAGAGGATCGCCGCCGTGCCGGTCGTTGCCAGCACCAGCAGCAACATCCACCACGGCATCACCCACCGCTCGGCGAGTGCAATACCGACCGCAAAGGGGATCAGCAGCTTCAAAAGCGGCATCGTTGCCAAACGGCCGGCGAGGCGATCTGTGCGGAGGCGGAGCATCGGTTCGGCGAATTGTTAAGGGACGGGGTCGTAGCCGCTACCGCCCCACGGATGGCAGCGGGCAAGGCGTTTCAGGGTGAGCCACAGCCCCTTGATCGGTCCGTAGCGGCGCAACGCCTCAAGCGCATACTGCGAACAGGTCGGCGTATAGCGACACGAAGGCGGCGTAAGGGGTGAGATGCAGAGCTGATAGAAGCGCACCAAGAGGATCAGGGGCAGTGCGCACAGCCGCTTAAAGCCGCGAAGCAATCGTTTCCAAAACCCTTCGGACGGCATGTTCGATCTTGTGATAGGGCAACCGTTCGCTGCTCGAGTAGATCAACGCCAAATCAATGTTGCGATCGGCGTTACAGCTCGTGAGCAGCTCTTTTTGCAGGCGATAGGCCTCCTTCGTGCGGCGGCGTACCAAGTTGCGGCGATTGGCCCGTTTGTGAAACTTCTTGGGGGTCGAAAAGAGCACCTCCACCGAGGGGGCTACATCCTGTTCGGCATACCACACATAGCGGAACGGATAGACAAAACCGCTCTCGCCCTCCGTAAACAGACGACGGATGGCACCAAGCGAACGAAGCCGCTCGTGGCGTGAAAGCGACCGATCGGTGGACATGGCGCGTGCAGCTAGTTGTACCCTCTTATTTGCGAGCCGAAGAGGCCGACGACGAACGGCGCGTGCGGGTCTTCTTGGCCAGCTTGTGCTGTTGGGTGCGGATGAACTCCTCCTTCTGCGGGTCGTCGATCAGCTCGACGGGGACGATCTCCTCGCCGTTGGCGACCTTCTGCAGGTAGAGATCGACCGCCTTGACCATCGAGGGAGCCTCGGGGGTCGGGGCGTTGGCCGGCACGCTGATCCCCGCCTCGATGGCGGCACGCAGCGTACCCTCGCCAAAGACAGCGATCGGGGGGAGTTGCTCAACGCCGAACTTCTCGACAACGGTCTTGATATCCGAAGGCGAATAGAGTGCCAAGAGGGCGTACTCCTCGAGCTTCAGATCGTTCAGTTCGGCGGCTACCGTGCGCGACAGGATCACCGGATCGACGGCCAGCTTCAGGGTCTTGAGCGTCTCGGGCAGCTCGGGCTTGTGCGGTTCGGAGAGTGCCAAGAGGAAACGCTCCTCCTTGTGCTTGACGATCAGCTCGATGAGCGAGGTGAACGAACCGTCGGCAAACGAGATCTTGCGCTTGCGATAGACGATATATTTTTGGAGGTAGAGTGCGACGGCCTCCGTCTGGCAGATGTACTTCATCGTCTCGGGTACCGAGATGCGTGCCTCCTCGCAGATGCGGAAAAAGCTATCGACCGTCGAACGCGAGGTGAAGATGATGCAGGTGTGGTCGAGAATTTCGACACGCTGCGCACGGAACTCCTTGAGGGTGACACCTACGACCCGAATAAAGGGCTGATAGGCGATCTCGATCTCGTGTCGTTGCGACAACTCATAGAACGGTGACTTCTCAAGAATAGCCGGACGGGGCTGCGATACCAATATTTTCTTCACTTCTGACAATTTTTATCGTATATTATATTAAGCAAGTCGAGCCACCCCGAGCCACAAGAGGCTCAACGGGAAGATTTCGACGCCGCAAAGGTACAAAATCCAATGCAAAATTGAAATTTTTTTTGAAAGAAAGAGTTGCCGCGTCTCGTAGAGGTACAAAACAACAGCCACGATCAACTCAATGAAAATCACCGCCAACCACACCCAACCGATCGGCGACTCGGTCAGGAGCCACAGGGCGGCCGGCGGCATCGCCACGACGGTCAAAAGTGCCACCGACGAGCGTTTGATGAGGAACAGTCGCTCGAAGAGCGGGCGGGTAAAGGTCAGCAGGCCGACCACCGAGCCGACTGCTGCACGATAGAGCACCGCCACGAGCAGCACTGCAAGCAGTGCCACGCACCACAACGCCGCCGCTGCGTGGGGCATCAAGGTGGTCTGCGCAGCGGGGATGAGCGGCGCGGCCAAGCGGATCACAACGGCACTCACCAACCCCAGACCGAGCAGGTTGCAGAGGTTCAGAAAGCGGGTAAAACCGCCGGCCGAATCCTCGTAGAGGCGGTCATCGGTGCTGTGGTCGCGCGTGAGGCGCAACAGCAGCTGCCACACATCGGAGGGGTGGCGGTAGATCAACAGCGCATAGAGCCCGACCAGCACAAGGACGATGACCGAGAAGCCGCCCGAATCGGTCACGCGGTAGGGCGCGGCGATCGGATGCGGCAGGGAGGCCTGCTCGGAGCGGGCACCGAAGAGCTCCGTAGCAGCCACCTCGCGGTAGTTGATCAGCACCGAATCGACCGGCGCAGTCACCGCCTCCGGCACCACCTCGGTCACGAGCGAATCGGCAGCCGACGGCAGCAGTTGCAGCGTATCGGTTGCCGAATCGGCCACGACCACGAGCGAGTCGGTCGGCAGCGTAGCAAGCGTGAGCGTGTCGGTTTGCGGGATCATCCTTTGTGGTTGCGTTTAAGGGTGATGCGGAAGGTCGTACCCTTGCCGATTTCCGATTCGAGGACGGCGATGCGCCCCTGATGGTACTCCTCGATGATGCGGCGCGAGAGCGAGAGCCCCAACCCCCAGCCGCGCGTTTTGGTCGTAAACCCGGGCTCGAAGATCCGCTTCCAGTTCCCCTTGGCGATTCCCTTGCCCGTATCCTTCACATCGACCATCACATGCTTCTCGTCCGAGGTGACCCGAACGGTGATCGCGCCGTGCCCCTGCAGGGCATCGAGGGCGTTCTTCATCAGGTTCTCGACCACCCACTCGAAGAGCGCCGTATTGATGTCGGCCTGCACGGGAGCCATCGCCAAGCCGTTGTAATCGAGCGTTACATTGCGCGGGATGCGCTTGCGGAAGTACATCACCGAGCCGCCGACCACCTCGTTGATGTTGGCCGCCGTGAGGGGTGTTTCCGAGCCGATCTTCGAGAAACGATCGACGATCTTCATCAGGTGGGCAAGATCCTTGTTCATCTCTTCGACGGCCGACTGGTCGATCGGCTGCGAACGGAGGTACTCGATCCACCCCAAGAGCGACGAGGTGGGCGTACCAAGTTGGTGTGCCGTCTCTTTGGCCAAGCCGATCCAGACGCGGTTCTGCTCATCCTGTTTCGAGGAGCGGAAGGCGATGTAGGCCATCATACCGAACAGCAGAACGACGAAGATCTGCACATAGGGGTAGTAAAAGAGCGTCTTGAGCAGCGCCGATTTGCCGTAGAAGATGATGTGGTAGTGCTCCGTGTGCCATCCGAAGCGGACTTGGCGCGGCGGGTTCTCCTCGGTGAACTTCTCGATCTGACGGCGCAGCAGGTCGGGGTGGTTGATGATCCGCTCGTCGATCAGGTGCGAGGTGATCACCTCCAGCTTCTCGTTCGTGATGATGAACGGGATGTTGTTGTTGCTCGAGATCAGATCATCGACCAACGGATCGTGCACCTGAATCGAGCCGCGCAGCACATCGCGGTTCAGTCGCTCCATCGCGTGTGCCCAAAGGGCGACATCGTGCTGCTCCTTCTCCTTCAGACGGAAGGCCATATCGTTCGTATAGAAGAGCGAGAAGCCGCCGAGCAACACCCCGACGACGATCACAACGATGCGGTTGCGAAACGAGAGAACTTTACGCACTTTCATTCGGCTTGACGGTTATTTACGCGCCGTGTCCTGCTCGCGCAGGATGCGGTTGTATTCGGTCGTGTCGCAGAGCAGCGCAACGGCACGCTGCACCTCTTCGTCCTCCGTGAGTGAGTTCTCGATCACGCCCGCCTGATAGGCGTGGCGCAAGACAATGTCGCTCGTGATCGACTCCTCGATCTGCTTGCGGTAGGTGCGCAGGAGCGTTTCGGTATCATCCTTCAGCTCCCCCTCGAGCTGCTTGATCTGCTCCTCGAGCTGCTTGAAGCGGTCGTTCTCGGCCGCCTTGCGGATCAGTTTCAGTGCGGCGCGGGTCTCGGACTCGTACTTCACCTCCTTGTCCTGCATAAAGCGGACAAACTCCTCGAAATCCTGATCCGTGATCTTAAAGTGCTTCAGATCGAGCTCCCGATAGCCGTTGCGACGGATGTAGTCGTCGCCGAAATCGTCGATAAAGCCCATTCCGTAAAGCGTCGCCGCAAAGCGGCTGATATACTCCGGCTCGGTGCGGATATCGGGCATAATGCCGCCGCCGTCATAGACCTTGCGGCCGCCGCGTGTCGTGTACTCCTTGATGAGCGAGTCGGGCACCACCTTCACGCTCCCCTGCTGCGAGTGCGAGTAGTCGATCTCCTGAATGCAGCGACCCGAGGGGATGTAGTACTTCGCCGTCGTCAGCTTCAGCATCGCGTTGTAGCCGACCGGCAGGGTCGTCTGCACCAACCCCTTGCCCAGCGTGCGCTGACCGATCAGCACGGCGCGGTCGAGATCCTGCAACGAACCCGACACGATCTCCGAGGCCGAAGCCGAGCCGCCATTCACAAGGAGAGCCAGCCGCAGGTCGGCATATTGCGGGTCGCTCGTCGTGCGGTAGCTCTGGCTCTTCGTGCGCCCCTTGGTCTTGACCACCTCCGTATCGCGCGGCGTGAAGAGGCCGACGATCTTGATCGCCTCCTGCAACAGACCGCCGCCGTTCGAACGGTAGTCGATGATCAGGCCGTTGAGCTCGCCCTCCGAGCGCAACCGCTCGATCGCCGCGCGCAGCTCCTGACAGCACCCCTCGGTGAAGTCGCTGTGGCGGATGTAGCCGATCCCGTCGGCCACCCAACCGGCGTAGGGAACACCCGGGATGGCGATGCGCTCGCGCGTGATCGCGTACTCGGCGATCGTACCGTCGAGGTGCTCGACCTTGACCTTAATCGTGGTGCCCGGGGCACCCTTCAGGCGCGACGAGACCTGCTCGACCGTGAAGCCCTTGGCATCCTCGTCGCCGATCTTCAGGATGCGGTCGCCGATCTTCAGACCGGCGCGATCCGACGGCGAACCCTTGTAGGGCTCGGCGATGATCACATACTCCTTCTTTTGGCGGATCAGCGCACCCACGCCGCCATACTTGCCCGTCGTGAGGAGCTCAAAGTCCTTCATCTCCTCCTCGGGAATGAACTCCGTGTAGGGGTCGAGCGAGCGCACCATACCGGCCGCTGCACCCTGCATCAGTTTGTCGGTATCGACCGTATCGACATAATTGACCGTCAGCTCGCGCATCGTATTGACGACGATCTCCATATTGCGCCCCAAGCCGAAGTCGTCGCGGCGGGCGAAGGTGAAGAGGAGCGCGACGACCACCAACAGGGCGGCCGAGGCTCCTCGCAAAAGGCTCTTTTTACTGCTCATTGCGGTTTACCATTTCAATATACGATTCGAGGCGGTAGAGGGTCGGCGCCACCACGCGACGAATCCCCTCAACGACCACTTCGTCACCCGCTTCGCGCACCGTGATCTGATCCTCGAAGAGGAGCATCAGGCGGCGCAGGGGGTTCTCGGCGCGGTAGGTCAGTATGCCCTCCTTGTCGGCCACACACACAAACCCTGCCGCGTGGAAGGCCGACTCGATCTGCTGGCGGTGCTTCACGATGCTCCCCTTCGTGCGACGCACGACGAAGCCGAAACGGGGGTAGGTGGCCGCCAAGACCACAACGGCCACCGCCAGAAGCAGGAAGCGGTCGGAGTGGAACATCAGATAGAGGGTCTCCTCGGCCGTCAGTTGCGAGGTGCCCGTCAAGAGCATCAAACCCATCAATGCCACACACAAAACGCACAGAGCGACGAAATATTTTACGGAACGAATCAGGTATTTCATGGTTGTTTGTTTTTTTTGGAGTTTTGGGAATACTGGGAGTTCTGGGAATTTTGCGATTGGGTCGCGCAGCCCAATTTTTAATTTTTAATTCTAAATTCTAAATTTTGGATCCGCTCTTCAACCTTCTCCATCAGCCACTTCGGCGTGGAGGTGGCACCGCAGATGCCGACCGACGAGGCCCCTTCGAGCCACACCGGATCCAGCTCACCCGCCTCCTCGATGTTGTAGGTGCGGGGGTTGGCCTTGCGGCACACCTCGAAGAGCACCTTGCCGTTCGAGGATTTGCGCCCGCAGACGAAGATCACCACATCGAACTGCGCAGCAAACTCCGTCAGGTGCTGTTCGCGCCCCGAGACCTGTCGGCAGATCGTATCGACAATGGTCGTCTGCGCCTCGTCGGCGGCGCGATGGCGAATCTCCTCGCCCAAGCGGTTGAAGAGGGCGATGCTCTGCGTGGTCTGCGAGAGGAGGTAGATCGGTCGCGTGAAGTCGATCAGTTCGAGATCCTGCTCGTTCTCGATGACGATCGTCGGCGCCTCCACCTGCCCCGTCAGCCCCACCACCTCGGCGTGGCCGCGCTTGCCGAGGATCACCACCTGACCCCCGATCGGGCGCATCGCCTCGTGCGCCTTCACGACGCGCTCCTGCAGCTTCGCCACCACCGGACAGGTGGCATCGATTACCTCGATCCCCAACTGTTGCGCGAGGCGGTAGGTCGTGGGCGGTTCGCCGTGGGCACGGATAAAGAGGCGCGAGCCTCCGAGCGAGGGCATCTCGGCGTGGGTGATTGTTCGGAGCCCCAACCCTTCGAGGCGTTGCACCTCCATTCGGTTGTGGACAATATCACCCAACGAATAGACCGTACCCCCGCCTGCCAACGCCTTCTCGGCCTCGGTGATGGCACGGACTACGCCGAAGCAGAAGCCCGATTTATCGTCGATTACGATCTTCATAGCTGCACAAAAGAGAGGGGCCAAAATGAGCCCGTTAGACCAACGCCGCGATGCGCTCTATCACCCACGCCATCTGCTCCTCGACGGTCATCGTCGAGTTGTCGAGCACGACGGCATCGTCGGCTTGGCGCAGGGGGGAGATGGCGCGATGCATATCCTGATAGTCGCGGTCGCGGACATTCTGCTCGATCTCCTCGAGCGACACGCTGTCGCCCTTGGCCGTCAGCTCGTCGTAGCGGCGCTGTGCACGCACACGCGGATCGGCCGTCATAAAGATCTTCAGCTCGGCATCGGGGAAGACCACCGTACCGATGTCGCGCCCATCCATCACCACGCCGCGCTTGCGCCCCATCTCCTGCTGCATGGCAACCAGTTTTTGGCGCACCTCGGCGATGGCACTCACGGCACTCACGCAGTTGCTCACCTCGATCGTGCGGATCTTGCCCTCGACGAAGGCTCCGTTGACATAGATGTCGCTTGCGCCGCGCTCGGGGTTGAAACGGAAGGTGATCGTGATCTCGTCCAGCAGGCGCACCACTTCCTCCTCGTGGACGATGCCCGAGCGGATGGCGCCGTGTTCGAGGGCGTAGAGCGTAACGGCACGGTACATCGCGCCCGTGTCGATGAAGATGTAGCCCATTCGCTTGGCGATGGCCTTGGCGAAGGTGCTCTTGCCGCACGACGAGAAGCCGTCGATGGCGATGACGATCTTGTTATGTTTAGTAGCCGACATTGGGGAAAATATCAAAATAGGTGGATAATATGGTGTAGATTCCTAAAACTCCGATGATCAGTCCCGCCACGCGGTTGATCGTCAGCATATGGCGCGGACGGAAACGGCGACGGAAGAGGTTGATGACAAACGCGACGAAGGTCCACCACGCCACCGCACCGCCAAAGAAGCCGCCGATGGTGAGCACGGCACGCATAAAGCCGGCAAAGCCCGACCCCGTGATGTCGTTCGACGAGATCTCGAAGACGGCGAAGAAGGCCAAGATGTAGGGGATGACCATCACGAAATTGGCGATCGTAAGGCCGAAGATCGAGGCGAAATCCTGCCACAGCGAGCTTCTGCCTGCGCGGTTACGCCGGATCTGCGGCACGGGGTTCTGCGTAAAGACATAGACCCCGACCATCACGACGAAGATGCCGCCGATGACACGCAGGAGCGTGTTGTATTGCTGAATTTGGTACTCGAGCATCGAGTAGAAGAGCAGGGCGATGATCGCCATAAAGGTATCGGCACAGGCGACACCGATGCCCGAAATGATCCCCGAGCGGCGATTCTTCGAGAGGGTGCGCTGAATACAGAGCACCGCCACAGGGCCGACCGTAATCGACGCCGCGACACCGACCATCAGGCCGCGAAACAAAACCTCGAGAAGTGTGACTGTCATTTTGTCCTGCTATTCGAGGACAAAGATAGGAAGATTTTGCGAGAAAATCGGGGGCGAAACAATTTTTCCGTTTTTTTTACCAATTTATTATAGAGAGATGTTCGCCGAAAATTGTACTTTTGTATCATATAACTACTATCGAGCTATGAAACACCTCATCTTGAGCCTCGCCCTCTTGGCGTGCGTGCTGCCTGCAGCAGCAGAGAAGTTTCCCGACGGCACACCCGTCGATCGTTGGTTTACGCAGGATCGTCCGACCCGTCTGAAGGAGCTTGGGCAACCGTTCGTCGTCACCGACTACGGCGTAGTGCAGGACAGCACGCTGCTGCAGACCGAGCAGCTGCAGGCCGTCATCGACCGTGCCGCCGAGCAAGGGGGCGTGGTTGTCCTCCCCAAGGGGGTCTATCTGAGCGGGTCGCTCTTCTTTAAGCAGGGGACGCACCTCCACCTCGAGGAGGGTGCCGTGCTGAAGGGAAGCGACGATATTGCCGACTTCCCGATCGTCGATACGCGCATCGAGGGGCAGTCGGTCAAGTACTTCGCTGCCCTCGTCAATGCCGACAAGGTGCAGGGCTTCACGATCACGGGCAAAGGTGCGATCGACGGCAACGGGCTGCGCTACTGGCGCGCCTTCTGGTTGCGCCGCAAGTGGAATCCGAAATGCACGAACAAGGATGAGCAGCGCCCGCGCTTGGTCTATATCTCCAACGCGCAGGATGTACGCATCGAGGGGGTTACGCTGCGTAACTCGCCCTTCTGGACCTGCCACCTCTACCGTTCGGAGCGCGTGAAGATCCTCGGTGTCACCTTCTTCGCACCGGCCAAGCCGGTGAAGGCTCCCAGTTCGGATGCCATCGATTTGGA
>CAZVNR010000036.1:0-15772 GCA_964628945.1 uncultured Alistipes sp.
CCTTGAGGTTACCACCGGCGGGCGATACCGTACCGAGGAAGGTTACCGAACCCGTCTCGCCGTTCGTAAGCTTCACCAGACCGGCACGGGCGTAGAACGATGCGATGATCGCCGAGAGGTCCATCGGGAAGGCATCCTGACCCGGAAGCTCCTCCAGACGGTTCGACATCTCACGCAGAGCCTGTGCCCAACGCGAGGTCGAGTCGGCCATTACGAGCACCTTCAGACCCATTGCGCGGTAGTACTCACCGATCGTCATACCCGTATAAACCGAGGCCTCACGCGCCGCTACGGGCATATTCGAGGTGTTGCAGATGATGATCGTACGCTCCATCAGCTTGTGACCCGTGCGCGGATCGACCAGCTCGGGGAACTCCTTGAAGATCTCCACCACCTCGTTGGCGCGCTCACCGCAGGCAACCATGATGATAATATCGGCATCGGCCTGCTTCGAGATGGCGTGCTGAAGCACCGTCTTACCGGCACCGAACGGACCCGGGATAAAGCCCGTACCGCCCTCGGCCATCGGGTTGAAGGTATCAATGGCACGCACACCCGTATTCATCACGCGGCTCGGGCGCGGCTTCTCCGTGTAGCAGCGAATCGCCTGCTTCACGGGCCACTTCTGAACCATCGTGATGGCGTGGTCGTTGCCCTCCGCGTCGGTGATGACGGCGATCGTGTCGGTCACCTTGTAGGTGCCGGCCTTCACGACGCTCTTCACCGTGTAGCTCTCGGTCATCGTGAAGGGAACCATGATCTTGTGATTAACCCACTGCTCTTTCACCTCACCGAGCCACGATGCGGCCGAAACCTTGTCGCCCGCCTTGGCCAGCGGCGTGAACTCCCAATCGGCATCGAAGTCGATCGGATCGGTCACCGAACCGCGCTCGATGAACAGACCGTCCATCTTCGCAAGGTCGTTCTGCAGACCGTCGTAGTTGCGCGACAGCATACCCGGAGCCAGCGTGGCCTCCAACATGTGGCCCTCGAACTCTACCTTGTCGCCGATCTTCAGACCGCGCGTCGAGTCGAAGACTTGGACATAGGCATCGTCACCTATGACCTTGATGACCTCGGCCATCATTTTCGTATCACCGGCGTACACATAGCAGATCTCGTTCTGACCAACGGCACCGTCGGCCTTGACGATCACGATGTTCGAGATGATACCGTTTACTCGTCCTGTAGTTTTCATTCCTATTTTGTTATTGTTTATTGATCAATTCTTTGCCGTCCAACTCGGCCATCAGGCGGTTGAAGAGCTCGCGGCCGCGCTGCGCATCGAGTATCGACCAGCGTGCCACCAAATTCACCTTCACGAGGTAGGCCACAACGGCGTTGATGTCGAAGTAGTCGAAGGTCGAGAGCTCCGACGACTCCTCCCAGCGGATCAGGTCGATCTTGTGCTCCTTCTCGACGAGGTTCTGCTCGTCGCTCACGGCGGCGATCAGGCGATCCAGATAGCCCAGCTCGCCACGCAGACCGAAGTCCGAAGCCGAGCTGCGCTGCAGCTGATCGACGATCTCGCCGCCGCCTACGGTCACCTCCTCGACGGCGCGACCCAGCGTGCGGGCCGTCAGCGCGGCCGAGACATTGCGCAGGTTGCGGTCGAATGCGGCCCAGTCGCGCAGGAAACGGCACTTCGAGCGGCTGCAGAGCGCGTAGTAGGCGCCAAAGAGCGACTTCTCGAAGGGCTGCGCCGTGTCGATCGACTCGGCATCCTCGCCCTCCGGATCTTGGTAGGCGCGGATCACCGTGGCCAACTCCTCCGCGAGCAGCGTGGGGCGATGCAGCTCGGCTGCCACCTCCTCGGCCGTGAGATTACCCAGCGCGTTGTGAGCCGAGCGACCGGCACGCGCTGCGCAGAGATTCTCGCAGTCGTAGTAGGCGTAGAGCAGCTCCACTGCATGCGCATCCGTAGCCGACAGCTCCTCGAGTACCTCGGCACGGATCGCCGCAGCATCGAATCCCTTGTGGTCGGCATCGAGTGCGTACTCGCGGAAACCGGCAACTAATGTATAGTAGCTCGTAGCGAACATACGCAATTAAGCCTTAAAGAGCATCGTGGAAACCTTCTCGCGTAGGTACTCCGAGACGAGTGCCTCGAGATCCGCATCGGCGAACGAGATGTAGTAACCGCCGTTCTTCTCCGAGATGCGGAAACCGCTCTTCACCTCCTTCGAGTAACCCACCTCGACGCCGGCCTTGAGCAGCTCCGAAGCGGCCTTCTCGAACGCCGCGTCGAGCTTCTTCTGCTCGGCCTCGGGCAGCAGTGCCTTCAGCTCGACCTTGCCGGCCGAAGCGCCGTTCCAATTCTTGGCAACGGCTACGAGCATCTCCTTGATAAATGCAGCATCCATCGCGGCAGCCTTTACGCCCTTCGAGGTGGTCTTCTTGACGATCAGCTCCGTGATCTCGGCCTTCAGACGAGCCACAGCCTGCTTACCGGCCAGTGCGATCTCCGTCTCGGTGTTCTTGGCCGTATCCTCGGCCTTCATCTCGGCCTGCTTGAGAATCTCCTCGGCCTCTTTGCGGGCATCGGCAACGATCTTGGCGGCCTTCTCCTTGGCCTCCTGTACGAGCTTGTCTGCCTCCGTGCGACCCTTCTCCAACCCTTCGTCGTAGAGCTTCTGGGTCAACTGCTGAAGTTTGTTTTCCATAGTGTAAGTCTTATGATTTATTATTATTGATTGTTCGTTTGTTATTGTCTGTTTGTATTTTCGGCACGCAAAGGTACGAAATAATACCTATTTATAAAAATAAAACCGACAGATAAATACCCCGAAAAGCAACTTTTCACCCTTTTTGTACCCGCCTCGGCAAATTCCCCCGCCGCATCGGCTGTTTCAATCCGTAAAACGGACGATTGACCTACCCCCTCGGCGCGGCTTTGTGAATGAACGGCTAACTTTACTCAAGCAAACCAAACAGAAGCCGAACCACTGATGTCGCTCCTCCGACCCCCGCTCTTCGCGCTCTTTGCGCCGATGCTCTCCGTGCCGTGCCTTGCGCAGATACGCACGGGACCGATCAGCGGCTCCGTCTATGAGGAGCAGAGGCAGGGCACCTACCGCCGTCAGGCGTTGGTCGGCGCGTTGGTCGAGGTGCAGGCTCCGACCGACAGGCTCCATACGACCACCGACTACAACGGCAACTTCCATCTGCGTGCCGTCCCCTCGGGGGAGGTGCGTGTCAAGGTGAGCTATTTGGACTACATGACCGTCGAGCGCGACTCGGTGCATATCGCTCCGCGTTTCGGTATTGCACAACCGTTGCGTATCCGTATGGAACAGGAGTCGCAAGCGATCGAGGAGGTGGTCGTAACGGGCCGGCTCGATTTAGTGTCGCAACGCGGCGATACGCTCGTATTCAATGCGTTGGCCGTCCGTACGATGGCCGGCGCATCAACCAGCTCAACTACTCGACCTCGGCCGTGCTCCCCTCGGTCGAGCAGCTCCGCGATCGGATCGACAACAGCAATCCGCTGCTCCTTCAAGCGGGCAATCCGTCGCTAAAACAGAGCATCCGCCATACCATCGCCCTCCACTACCCGGGCAATGTGAACGCCGCTACGGGGCGCAATATTGAACTGGGGGTACAGACCACGATTCATCGCCGACAGATCGCGCAACGCTCCTACTACTTCGACAAGGCGACCTACCTCGATAAGTGGGACTACACGGCACCGGCCGGCAGTACGCTCTACACCTACGAGAACATCGACGGCTCGTTCGATCTATCGGGAAATATGAGCTATGGGCAGCGCATCGAGGCGATTAAGTCGAACTTGAGTATCGGCCTGCGGTACAACTTCAGCCGACAAGCAACCTATATTGGTGAGAAAGAGAATATCTCGCGCCGCCATCTGCCGTCGCTTTCGCTCTCGTTAGGCGGCACACGGGCGCGAAACATCCGCCTCCGCATCAGCTCGACAACCACCTACTCGGCGGTCGATAACTCGATCGGATCGCGCATCGAATACCTGAACGAATCGGCTTCGGCATCGGCCGAGTTGCAGATCTTAAAATTCCTGATTGTGAATGCATCATATCGAATCAACCACACCCGCTATCTGACCGATTCGGGGGTGAACAACACGAATCAGACGCTCCACGCGCTCATCGGTTTTACGGGGAAGGAGGGGCGGCTTACATTGAGCTTGGCGGCCTACGATCTGCTGAATCGCGGCTCCTCCTATACGACTACGACCTATGCCGATTATGAACAGCAACGCTGGCAACCCTCCTATGGTCGCTACTTTACAATCAACCTCGGTTGGCGACTGAACAAATCCTCGAAACGCGACTTCGGCAGCCGACAATTCGACAGCCGTATGCGGTAAGTGCAGCCGGCTCCTACCGTTTCCGCTCTCGCCACGCTTTCAGCCGTCGAATGCCCTCGACACCGAGGATCGTCAGACCGGCGTATTGGGTCGTCTTGGCCATCCCGAAGAGGATGAACCACAACACCCCCTTTGTAGCGGCCGAGATGGGCAGTGCCATCTGCGCAAACGAGAGGATGTAGCACGGTATGCAGCAGAGCAACACGATGACCCCCGTCCGAAACGAGAGGCGTTGCAGGAAGTTTTTGATGCGCCGTAACATCTTCGTCAAGAGATTATTCGATCGCCTTCAGCGAGAGGGCAAAACCGCCACCGACCGCCATCCGGATCGTCAGCCGGTCGTCGGCCGTCACCTCGTCAGTCTCGATCGCGTAGGCCGTCGGATTTGTATCCCAGCCCGCATTGTCGCCGTCGCGGTAGAGCGTGGCGGTGTAGCGCGTATCGGGTGCGAGGAAGTCGAGCGCGAGCTCCACCTCACGCGCCTCGCCATCCGTAATACCGCCCACATACCAATCCGCCGAGTGCTTGTCGCGGCGTGCAACGACGACATAGTCGCCGATCTTGGCATCGGGACAGCGTGTCGCGGCCCAATCGACCGGTACATCGCGGATGAACTGCAACGCATCGTCGTAGCGGCGGTAGTTCTCGGGCAGGTCGGCGACCATCTGAATCGGCGAGTAGAAGACCACATAGAGCGCGAGTTGGTGCGCAAGGGTCGAATTGACGAAGTAGGTGTAGTCGTAATGGGGGTTCACCGCTCCGTCAGCCGTAGCCGCTGCGCGGTTGATCGTGTGGTGGTAGCGCAGGTCGAAGATCCCGGGCGTGAAGTCCATCGCCCCTGCCACATTGCGCGTGAAGGGGAGGGTGGGGTTGTGGTCGATCGAGTTGCCGCGACTCCACGCGTGCCACTCCTCGCCGCGCATCCCCTCGGCACTCATCAGGTTGGGGTAGGTGCGGCAGATACCCGTCGGGTGGATCGGCTCGTGGATGTCGATGCAGAGCCGATGCGCCGCCCCCTCGACCACCGTGCGGTTGTAGTGATCGACCATCGAACGGTCGTAGTGGTTGCGGCCGGCGATCTGACCTACATAACCCGTCTTGACATTGTGGATGCCGAGCTGCGCGTAGTAGGCGTAGGCATCGCTCATCTGCCGCTCGTAGTTCTCGACATCGGCGTAGGTTTCGTGGTGGCCGATCAGCTCGATCCCCTTTTCACGGGCGTAGCGTGTCAGCTCCTCGATATCGAAGTCGGGGTAGGGTTGCGTATAGTCGAACCGCTCGTGGCGACCCCAACCGACATTCCACCCCTCGACCAGCACGCCGCCAAAACCATTCTCGGCGGCGAAGTCGATGTAGTGTTTCACCTTCTCGGTTGTGGCGCAGTGGGGGTACTGCCCGTCCCGATCCCAAGTCGAGACTTTGAGGTGCATCTCCCACCAAACGCCCACATACTTCATCGGCCGAATCCACGAGGTATCCTCGATGCGGCACGGCTCGTTGAGGTTGAGGATCAAGTTCGACTCGACCAACACGCCGGCACGATCGCCGACGGTCACCGTGCGCCACGGGGTTGAGAAGGGGAGCTCAACGGCACTCTTGACCGCCTCGTTACCCGAAAGCTCCGAGGTGAAGCAGTTGCGCTCGGCATCGTAGCGGAGTGCCATACCGGCATACTCCCACAGTGCCGCCTCGTGCAGCGCGAGGATGTGCCCCTCGTTGCTCTCCATCGCCACGGGTGTCCCCACGCCGCAGTCGATCAGATCGCGCGTGTTGCTGGCCGATTGCTCCATCGCCTCGCGCGTGATGCCGCTCAAGGGGGTGTGCTGATAGGCCAACTCGGCATCGTCGTCGCTCCCCGCAATCCAGTGTGCGAGGTAGTCGCCTCCCATACGGAACTCGGTGCGCTCGTCGGTGATTGCGGCCGCGCCCTCCCCCTCGAGGTGGTAACGAAGCCCCAAACCGTCGTCGAAGAGGCGCATCTCGATCGCAAGCCCCTCACCGGTCGCCGTCCGTAGCCGAACGGTCAGCGCGTTGTAGTGATCGCGCACCGCTTCGGTCGTGCCCCAGACGGGGCTCCACCGCTCGTCGTGGCTCGTCGTGTGGTGCTCGACGAGGGTCAGTTGTTGGGTGTAGTCGGCCGTTGTGGTGGTCAGTCCCAAGCGCGAGGGGAGGATCAACTGCTCGCCCTCGAAGGCGAGCGAGTAGGTCGGTTCACCCGCCTCGGTGAGTGCAAAACGGAGTTCGATGCGCCCGTCGGGCGAGGTGATGCGGTGCGGATCGTTGCATCCGGTCAAGAGCAACAGCGCAGCAAGCAACAAGGAGAGTCGGTTCATAGGTCGATCGTGTAAAAGGTTGGTTTACTCTTCGATGAGGATCAACGCCTCGATCGGGGCGACCTTCACGGGCTCGCCCTCCTTGACCGAAAGCGTGCGCAACCCCTTCGTATCGACGCGTTTACCGTCGGCTACGACCGTGTAGCTGCCGGCGGGCAGCGTGAACGAGGTCGCTGTGCGCTCACCGTTCAGCAGCACGACAATCTGCCGTGCGGGGTCGATTCCCGTCAGCTCCTTCAGACGGAAACCGACCGCTGCAGCCTGCTCCGAGGGCAGGAACTCGAGGTGACGGCGCACCAAATCGCCCTTTGCCAAGCAGAGCGCAGGGTGTGCCTTGCGCAGTGCGATCAGCCCGCGACAGTAGGCGAAGAGGTCATGGTATTGCTTCTTGAGTTGCCAGTCGATGGCGTTGTATTTGTCGGGGAGATTGTAGGTGTTCTTCTCGCCCAACTTCGAGCGGTACAACTCCTCACCGCAGAAGATGAAGGGAAGACCCTGCGAGGTGAAGACCCCCGCGTGAGCCAGCTTGGCCATCTTGAGCCGCTCGGCCTCGCCTGCCGCAGGGGCGAGGTGCTCCAGACGGTCGCGCAGGTTGTGGTCGTCGTGGCAGGTGACATAGCTGATGTGCTGTGTCGGCTCGGCGCACCACGCCGCCTCCGTATGGCTGACCTGCGGGTGCTCGATACCGCCCGCAAGACCGAACTTCAACGCCTCGGCATTGCCCGCCTCACCGAGCATAAAACCGCCCGTCGTGCAGTCCAAATTGCCGCGCAGCGCATTGCGAATGTCGTCGCTGAAGGCCGCTACGCCCCTCATTTTGTGGGTGTAGCGTTTGAAGGCCAACTTCGCCTCGTCGTAGGCGGGATTCATCGCAGCCCACCCCTCGCCGTAGAGCAGAATCGTGGGGTCGATCGCATCCATACGCTCGCGGATCAGGTTCATCGTCTCGATGTCGTGGATCGCCATCAGATCGAAGCGGAAACCGTCGATGTGGTACTCCTTGACCCAATACTCCAACGATTCGACGATGAATTTACGCATCATCGCGCGATCCGAGGCGGTCTCGTTGCCGCAACCCGAACCGTTGGCAAACTGCCCGTCGGGGTTGAAACGGTAGTAGTAGTGGGGGACGGTCAGCTCGAAACCGCACCGCTCGACCCCCGTCGTGTGGTTATAGACCACATCCAACACCACGCGCAACCCCGCCTTGTGCATCGCCTGAACGAGCGTCTTCAGCTCGCGGATACGCGCCTCGGGATCGGCCGCGTTGGTCGAGTAGGTGCCCTCGGGGACATTGAAGTTCTGCGGCTCGTAGCCCCAGTTGTACTGCGTGTTGTTCTCGATCGTCTCGTCGATCGACCCGAAATCGGCCGTCGGGAGGAGGTGGATGTGGCTTACGCCCAGCTCGACAAGGTGATCCAACCCCGTCGCCAACCCCTCCTTCGAGCGGGTGCCGCGCTCGGCCATACCGAGGTACTTACCGGCGTGGGTTACGCCGGCCGAGGCGTGCGCCGTCATATCGCGGTAGTGCATCTCGTAGATCGCAATTTGGTTTGCGCCGGTGAGGGCAGGACGGCGATCCTTGCTCCACCCCTCGGGGTTGGTCGCCGCGAGGTCGATGATCGCGCCGCGCGTACCGTTCACGCCGACCGCACGGGCGAAGATACCCTGCGTCTCGGCGAGCCACTCGCCCTCGACCTTGACACGGAAGGTGTAGAACTTCCCGCGCTGATCACCCGCCTGACTTGCCTGCCACATACAGGCCTCTGCGGGCTCCATCGGAAGGACGGTTTCGAGCTCGTCGCCGTTGTAGATGCGCACCTCGACCTCCTCGGCCGTCGGTGCCCACAACGCAAAGTCGGTCGCCTCGGGGGTGTAGTGCATCTCGCAGATCGGCTCCTCGGGTACGGGCCAATCGCTGATGTCGTATTCGGAAACACAAGCCGTCAGCCCCATCGCGGCGAAGGCTAAAACTGTTGTTTTTAATATCTTATTCATCTGATTATCAATTGGCAATTTTGAATTTTTAACTCTTAATTTTTAATTTTGAATTACTACTGGTGCGATAAAAAAATCATCGTGTCATTCCGAACGCGGCAAGCGGAGGAATCTTCCTCTGTCCACGCTTGCTTTTCAATGGAATAAGGAGGATCCCTCGTCGCCTTCGGCTCCGTCGGGATGACATTTTGATTCAAATCATAAAACCAACAAACACCTGCAATTGATTCAAGTTCAATGTCATATCGGCTGTCTTACTGAATTTATCGCACCAGTGGCAATTTTGAATTTTGAATTTTGAATTGTGTTTTCGTAAGGCTGTTGCTTTACGAAAACATTGCCCCCCACGCATAACTCCCGGGCTTAAAGGTGAGGTGCGTACCGCTCTCGGGGTGGAGCAGACGAACCACACCGGCGGCGATCTCGTTGGCGACGGTGAAGGTGTGCCACCCGAGCCGCTCCAAAAGGGCGTAGGCCGAAGCTCCCCCCTCGATCACCACCTCCTCGGGGCGGTGTCGTTCGATCGCCGTGGCTGCCGTGGCGGCCATTGCGCAGCGCAGGTGGAGCGCACGACCGCCATCCACCTCGATCTGTTGCGGGATGCGTAGCAGAAGGCTTCGGTGGGTCGTGGCGGCTTGCTCGACCTGCTCGATCCACGCGGTCGATTCGCCGCCCGCAAAGACAGCATCGGGCATCGGACAGCTGGCGACACGGTTACGCTCGAAGAAGGGCTCCTTCGTCAGATCGTGGCGCACGGTGCTCCCCAAGACGACGAGGGTCGATCGCTCGCCCAACCCTGCGAAGGGCGTTTGTGGCGCAGGGGTGTACCCCGCGTGGCGGAGCAGTGCCTCGAAGGCATCCGCCGCGCCGGCCAAGAGGGTTCGTTCGTCGGCCGAGGCGACCCAGCGTGCGACCTCCTCCACCGTGCGGCTCTCGCCGATCGTGATGCCCAAACGCAGCGGAATCGCGGGTTTTGTGGCGTAGTGGACATCGCCGCCGACCAGCGCAACGGCGTTGGCGGTGGTGGCCGGAAACTCGGGGTCGGTACGAAAAACGGTTTGGTCGATCGGCACGCCGTCGATCGTGTAGATTCCCCGCTCGATGCAACGCCCCTTCGAGGGGTTGGCTGCCAAGAGCAGCGTGCGATCGTAGCCCAAGACCATCAACTCGCGCAGCTCGGCGACAAGGTGGCCGCGCAGTGCCGAGTCGGTCTTCTTGAAGAGGCGAACGCTCTCCATACGGCTGACGGCCGTCACCACCTCGCGCGTCTTCTCGAGGGCGGCGGCGCGGCTCATCGAACGGGTGTCGGTAGCCAAAACGACCACCTCCTCCCTCCCGTCAAGACGGTCGGGGGAGGTGGCGAAACGAACACGACACCCCATTCGGCGGGCGATACCGGCCATCTCGGCCGCGCCCGTGATGTCATCGGCAACAACGAGGATGCGCATCGTCGGGAGGGTTTACTCTTTCTTGCTGTGCTTGGCCATCAGGGCGGCATACTCGATCGACATCAGCAGCGCATCGGGGTTGGCGATGCCCTTACCGGCCACATCGAAGGCCGTGCCGTGATCGACCGATACGCGGATGATCGGCAGACCGAGCGTGATGTTCACACCCTTGACGGCGACCATACGCTGCGTTTCGCGGTCCCACTCGAAACCGCCCACCTTGAAGGCGATGTGACCCTGATCGTGGTACATCGCCACGCAACCGTCGAACTGACCCGAACGGGCACGCGAGAAGAGTGAATCGGGCGGCACGGGGCCATCGACATTCCACCCCTTGGCCTTCATCTCCTCGATGGCGGGGATGATCTCGCGGATCTCCTCGTCACCAAACAGACCGCCCTCGCCCGCGTGGGGGTTCAGACCGGCGATGCCGATGCGGGGATGCTCGATACCGAAGCTCTTGCACGCCTCGTTGATCAGCTCCGTCACGGCGATCACGCGCTCCTTCTTGGCACGATCGCACGCCTCGCGCAGCGAGACATGGGTCGAAACATGGATCACGCGCATCTTGTCGTCGGCCAACAGCATCGCGTACTTTTTCGTGTCGGTATAGTGGGCGTAGATCTCCGTGTGGCCGGCGAAGTTGTGGCCGGCGGTGTGCAGCGCCTCCTTGTTGAGCGGGGCGGTCACCGTACCCGCCACCTCGCCCGCCATCGCCAGCTCGATCGCCTTGCGCACCGCCTCAAACGCGGCATTTCCGCACTGCGCCGAGACCACGCCGTAGGCGAAGGTCGAGGGGTCGATCAGCTTCAGATCGAGCACATCGATTACGCCGCGCTCGTACTGCGCCTCGCCGACCTGCTCGACGGCACGCACCTTCAGATCGACCTTGGCAGCCTTCACGCCCAGCTCCATCATCGCGGCATCACCCACGACCAACGGGCGGCAGACCGTATAGGGGAACTCCTCGGCCAGCGACATCGCGATAATCTCGGGACCTACGCCGGCGGGATCACCCATCGTAATTGCTAAAATCGGTAAGTTGTTCATCGTTTAATAGAGTTCGTTATAGATTGCAATGGCATCCTCGCGGGTCACCTCGCGCGGATTGTTTACCAAGAGGCGCGTCACCTTCATCGCGGCATCGGCCAGCGACTCGACCTTCTCGCGTCCGATACCGAGTGCCGTGAGGGTCGAGGGGATACCGCAACGCTCGGCGAGCGCAGCAACGGCCTCCACCCCCCTTTGGGCGGCCTCCTCGTCCGTCAGCCCCGTGCAATCGACCCCGACGGCGCGCGCAATGGCGGCGTGCTTGGCGATGTTTGACGAGAGGTTGAAGCGCATTACGGGGGGCAGCAGGATGGCATTGGCCAAACCGTGCGAGATGTGGTACTCACCTCCGAGCGGATACGACAGCGCGTGTACAGCCGCCGTATTGACCGGAGCCAGACACAGACCGCCGTAGTAGCTGCCCAGCGATAGGGCGGCGCGTGCCTCACGATCGCTGCCATCCTTTACGGCACGCTCCAAATTCTTGGCGATTAGCTCAATGCCCGTTAGTGCGTAGCGATCGACCACGGGGTGGGCGTGGCGGTTCGTATAGCTCTCGATGCAGTGTGAGAGGGCATCCATACCCGTCTCGGCGGTGATCTTGGCCGGTACGGTGAGCGTCAAGAGCGGATCAATGTAGGCGGCATCGGCCAAGAGGTAGGGGCTGACGATCCCCTTCTTGAGCTTCTCGGCGCGATCCAGCAGAATGGCGTTGGGCGACACCTCGCTGCCCGTACCCGAAGTGGTCGGAAGACAGGCGCACCACAGGCCGCGTGCTTTGATCAGCCCCGTGCCGAAGCAGTCGGCCACCTGCTGCTCGCTCCGAGCGAAGCAGGCGACGATCTTCGCCGCATCCAAGACGCTGCCGCCGCCGATACCGGCGACACTATCGACCCCGAACAAGCGAGCCTCGTCGATGATCCCGACCACCTCGTCCAGTGCCGGTTCGGCCGTGATGCGGTCGTAGATGCGCACCTCGGCACCCGAGGCCTCGATTTTAGTGATGATCCCCTCGATCAGCGGACGGATCGGCGGGGCGGTCATCAGAAAGAGTTTGCGAAAACCGTGCGCCAAGAACTCCTCGGCGAAACGGTCGGCAGCACCCTCGCCCAAAACGATGCGCGAGGGTTGTTGTAAGGTAATCAAATCCATTGTTTTGACTTATTTTCCCGCCTTACGCTCCTTCAAATAACCTCGGATGGTAAGACTCTCGTCCACCTCCTCTTTGGCGAAGAGGTACGAGGCAGCCCAACCGACGAAGAAGACGATCAGGTGGCTGTAAACACCCAACATATATTTATGGTGCGTGAAGTTCCAAGCACCGAGATCCAAGAGGATCTGCTTCTCGCCGTCGATCGTAAACTTCGACGAGGTCAATACGGCGTAGGCCGTGAAGAGGATGCAGACGATCAGACCGACCCACAGACCCTTGCGATTGGCACGCGGCACGAGCAGACCCAACAGGAACAGACCAACAATACCCGACGAGAAGATGGCATAGAGTCCGAACAGCACGCCGAGGATACCCTCGCCGCCCCAGTAGGCGTAGATCGCAGCGATGATGATCGAGGCAACACCCGAAATGGCAACGATCCAACGACCCAGTACCAAACGCTGACGGTCGGTGCTCTCGGGCTTGAAGCGTACATAGTAGTCCTGTACACCGATAGCGGCAAAACAGTTCAGATCCGAGTCGAGCGACGAGATGGCACCGGCCAACAGCGCCGAGATGATCAGACCCTTCACGCCGATCGGCAACTCGTGTGCAATGAAGTGGGGGAATACCTCGTCGGCCTTTAGACCGGCGATGTCGGCACCGCCCTCGATCTTGTAGTAGGCATAGAGGCAGGTTCCGATGAACATAAAGAGCGTCCAGATAGGCACGCTGGCCAAAACACCGATATAGGCGGCCTTCTTGGCAGCACGGTCATCCTTGGCCGTCAGATAACGCTGTACGATCGTCTGGTCCGTACCATACTTCTGAATGGCGTAGAAGACACCATTGATGGCCATTACCCAAAAGGTCAGCTCGACGAAGCTCCAATTGTAGGGGCCTACATCAATCTTGTTGTCGCGCAGGGCGACCTCCATCACAGCTCCGGCACCACCCTCGGGGGTGAAGAGCAGCAACGCGGCGCAAACCAGACCGCCGACGATTAGGATGAAACCCTGAATCACATCCATCCAGATCACCGCCTCCATACCGCCGATGAGCGTGATGAAGGTGACGGCAATACCGATTACGATGATCACGGCGTAGATATCCCAGTTCATAAACTGCGATACGGCGAGCGCAACGAGATAGAAGACCGTGCCGAGCTTCGAGAAGTGGATCAAGAGGAAGGCCAACGAACCGTAGAGGCGGGCACCCCAACCGAAACGACGCTCGAAATATTCGTAGGTCGAGAGCTTAATCGTACGACGGAACAACGGTACGATGAACCAAATCATTCCGACCAAGACGATCGGCACCATCAGACCTTGTACCAAGAGGATCCAGTTGCCACCATAGGCGGCACCCGGGTACGAAAGGAAGGTGACGGAGCTGATCAGCGTGGCGAAGATCGACATACCGATCGCCCACGAGGGGATCGAACCGCCTGCGGCGAAGTACGAATCGGTCGAGTCCTGCTTGTGGGCAAATTTCAAACCGACAAGCAAAACCAAGACGACGCTGGAGATGACCAACAGAATATCAAACCAATGAATTGCAGAAGTCATAACTGTTTTAAGTTTAGGTATTTAATGTTTTTTTTGTTACTCTAATTCAAATTCGGTGATCTGCTCAATAATTTTCGTGTACTCCGCCTCGGGGAGCATCGTCAGCGGCGGCAACATCTCACGGCCGCACAACTCGCACTGCTCCATAATGCCCTTCAAGGCTGCCAACTGCTGTCCGAGCGGACGACCCTGCTGATAGACCTTCGCCATATCGTCCGTCACGGCCTGCAGGCGGTTTGCCTCCTCCATATCACCGCTGACGGCGGCATCGTAGAGGGCGCGGAAGTGCTTCGGCACGAAGTTGCCCGTCGAGGGGACGATACCGTCGGCACCCAATTCGAGTGCGTGCGCCGACTTCGCAGCCCAACCACAGAAGTAGGTGAAATCCTCACGCCCCTTGGCGATCTCAATGCAGGCGGCCATACGATCCAAGTCGCGTTCCGAATCCTTCAGACCGACGATGTTGGGGTGCTCGGCGAGTTTGCGCACCGCCTCAACGGGGATCGAGAGGTGGGTGGTTGCCACGATGTTATAGAGCATCACGGGCAGCGGCGACGCATCGGCCAGAGCCGTGTAGTAGCCCACCATCTGCTCTTCGGTGAGGGCGTAGTAGCTCGGCAACACGGCCACCGCCACATCCGCGCCGGCGCGGGCGAAGCCCTCGATCTGCGAGATCTGCTCCTTCAGACACAGACCCGTCACACCGGCGTAGATTCGCACCTTCCCTTCGGCCGCCTCGACGGCCGTGTGAACCATATCGATACCCTCGCCCATCGGCACCGAGTTACCCTCACCCGTCGTTCCCATGATGAGCGTATCGACCCCCGCCTCGGCAAACGAGCGGATGATAGTGGCAACGGCCTCCAGATCGACCGAACCACCTTTGACGGGCGTTACCATCGGTACGACAACGCCCTGATACTGTTTGGTAGTCATAATATTTAGTTGTTTTTTTTGTTGATTTACAATTCGTTGGCGATCTTCTCCAATACCTCGCGGTTCAACTTTACCTGCACCATACCCATCGGGTGGAAGCGCATCTCGTTGTTCACGGCGGCATAGACGATCGTGTAGATGTCGTTCCCCTCGGGGATCAGACCGAGCGGCGTGCGCATCGTGTGCCACCACTTCTTCACCTTCGTATCAATCGGCAGGTAGTGCGCTTCCGACCAATTCACACCATCCTTCGAGAGGGTGTAGGCGATCATATTCGGGAGCTTCAGCCACTCCGGCCCACCGTCAAATACGGCGATGTAGAGGCCGTTGGGCAGCTGCGATACGATCGGGTTCTCGACAAAGCGGGGGTGAATGGAGGTGATCGGGTTCAGCTCCTTGCAACGCACGAAAGGACCTTCGAGGTTATCGGCAACGGCCAAACCGACATACCATTTCGTCGGCTTGCCGCCGAAGGGGTAGTCCTCTTTCGTTTCGTAGGGGTAGGCACCGCTGATAAAGCCGTACCACTTATCGCCCACCTTGTAGGGGAAGAATGAGGCAACGCCCTGACGACCCTCCCACAGCTGGCTGTCCAGTCCGGGTTCGATCACGATACCGCAGTCGCGGTAGGGGCCGCCGATACCCTCGATGCCCTCCACCTCCGACTCGCAACGCCAAATGCGGCCGAACGAGTGGTTCGGTGCGACATTGAAGTCGCAGGTGTAGGCCAAGTAGTGCCCCTGCCAACGGTTCTTCTCCTTGTTGAAGATCGGCATATAGGACCAGATCGCGGCGCGACGGTCGTTCATCGGGTGGTCGTAGGGCGAAACGGCATACTTACCGCTCGACTGGTAGAGGGTCGATTGACGCTCCCAGTGGATGGCATCCTTACTCGTCCAGTGGCCGATGCGGGTCTTGATGCGGTCGTAGTAGGCGGGCAT
>CAZVNR010000037.1:0-15718 GCA_964628945.1 uncultured Alistipes sp.
GTGCACCTTGAGGCACGAACAGCTCGTCACGACGCGGGTCAGCACGAGCGGTGCCGTGCCCTCGTTGCGGAAGGTGATCTCATAGACCAGATCGCCACCCCGTCGCGGCACATCACCAAAGTTGTGGCTCACCTCGTAGAGTTTCAGGCGTGCCCCCGATGCTGTTGCAGCCTCGCGGCGGTTCTGCGCCACGAGGAGCGACGGCAGCAGGATCAGCAACCAAAGCAGGATTCGTTTCATCATCGTTTTCGGTTATTCCATTCTGAAAATGTAGGTAATCGTACCGCCCTGCACCACAGCGCGGCTCTCCGTAAAGCGTGCTTTGTAGGCGGCAGCGATGGCGGCCGCGACCAGCTCTCCGTCACTTTGGGTCGAACCGACCGGCTCGAAGACGGCGTTGGTCACCTCCCCCGCCGCATTCACCGTCACGCGGACGAGGATCTTACCGCTCTTCTTTCCCGGGTAGGAGGGGCGCGGGAGATCACCCACCAAGCCGCGCCCCTGCAACCCCTTGTCGAGCTGATCCAGTCCGTCGGGATTCAACCCCTCGCCGCGACCGCGATTCTGCTCCTCCCCCTCGCGTGCCTGCGGATTGCCCGCATTGGCCGGTTCGTCCGCACCGCTTTGGTTCATCTTGAAGAGCGCCTTCGGATTGGGCGAGCGCGTTTCCTGCTCCGTGCCCTCGCTCTGTGCCGTGCGCTCCACCGGAGCCGGTGTCGTGTGGCGGCGCGGCTCGGTGACCGTTTTGGCGGGTGCAGGCGGCTCGACGGGAGGATCGAGCAGCTCGATCACAAACTCCTCGCAGGGTCGCTCCTCGCGCGTAAAGTCAAACGACACGAAGGCAAACGCCGAACCGAGCGACAACACATAGAGCATCGTCACAAGGATCGCCCAGCGGCGCGGGCGGCGGTCATTCGGGTCGTAATACTCCATCTTGAGCGCGTGTTTGATCGGGTGAAGTCGTCCGCAAAGGGGCGACTATTCGGGTTGGGTGGCTGCGTGGAGTTTGTAGCCGTTGCGTTTGGCCACATTCATCACGCGGATAATCTCATCCCAAACCACCGACTTATCGGCGTGGAGCGATACGGTCGCCCCCTCCTGTCCGTCGAGGCGTTGTTTCAGTGCACGCTCGACCCCTTCGATCGAACCGACCTCCTGCAGCTCGACATAGTAGCGGTACTGTCCGCGCCCTGCATCTTGGATCGACACGGTAGTCATCGCCTTGTCCTTCAGCTGATTCGAGCTTTTCGGAAGCATCAGCTTCAAGGCGTTGGGGTTGATCAGCGTCGTCGCAATCAGCAGGAACAGCAGCAACAGGAACATCAGGTCGGTCATCGACGACGACGAGAAGTTCTTATCTACCTTTGATCCGTGTTTGATAGCCATAAGCGGTTATTTTTGAGCGGGTTGATTCAGAATATCCATAAAGGCGATCGAGTTGGCCTCCATCTGAAAGACGAGCTTCTCGATGCGTGCCACGAGGTAGTTGTAGCCGAAGTAAGCGGGGATACCCACCACCAGACCCATCACGGTCGTCACCATCGCCACATACATACCGCTCGAGAGCACCGCCATATCGACCGTACCACCGGCCGCCGACATATCCATAAAGGTCTGCACCATACCGAGTACCGTACCCAAGAAGCCGATCATCGGGGCACCGCCGGCGATCGTCGCCAAGAACGGCAGGCCGCTCTCGAGCTTCGACACCTCGAGGTTCGCCACATTCTCGATGGCCGTCTGCACATCCGACATCGGACGGCCGATGCGCTCGATGCCCTTCTCGATCATACGCGCGATGGGCGTATCGGTCTTTTTGCAGAGGTTAACGGCGACAGCAATCTTTCCGTCGGAGATGTAGTCGCGGATACGGTTCATAAAGTTAATATCCAAGACCGATGCCTTGCGAATCTGCAAGAATCGCTCGACGAAGATAAAGATCGTCACACCGCCCAATGCCAAGAGCGGCCACATCAGCCAACCACCCTTCGTAAAGAGCTCCCACAACCCCATGCGTGTTCCTTCACTCGTGGCCACCGCCTCGGCAGCCTGCAAAAAATTGATCATAAATCGTTACTTTTATAGGTTATTCTTCTTTTTGTTCGGTTTGTTGTGCAATCGATGCGGCAACGGGCACAGTCGTCGTTACAGCCGGATCGGTTGCAGTTGCAGCCGCCTCCACAGCCGCCTTTTCGCTTTCACGGGCGGCCCGCTTCTCGCGGCGGCGTTTGCTCGTGAATCGCTCCTTGATGCGGTTGCGCAGATCGCGCAGGTTCTCGAAGTCCTCCTTGTAATAGACACCGACACCCGTCTCCTGAAGACCTTGGTTCTCGTCGAAGCGGTCGATCGTCTGCGTGAAGGCACGCAGGCGCAGGGCTCCCGAGCGGTCGATGAGGTAGGTGACATAGGCCTCGCCCATGAAGTTCGACATCTGGCTGTTGGCCGTCTGCTTGTCGTCGAGCAGGTAGTTACCCTCGACCTCAACCAACAGGCGGTTGTTGATCAGCGACTTCGAGAGGCCGAAATCGAGCTCGTCGCTCGCCACCTCGGTCTTCGGACGGTAGCGGATCACCACATTGTAGTCGCTCACCGAGAGCAGGCGGCTCAACTGGTTCGTCAGGAACTGCACACCCGTCGCCGCCGAGACCGTAGCCCCCGGGTTGTTGGCCGCCGAGGTGAGCGAGTTATCGGCCATAAACGAGCCGATCACCAGCAGGTAGAGGAACTGCATATCCTTCGCCTCGGGCGAGTTGAGCACCGTATTGATCACGGCGGTCGTCTCGGGGTCGGCATCGGGTACCACCACATCGAACTCGATGGTCGGGTTCGAGAGGTTTTTGCTGAGGAAGATACGGCACTCGACGGGGGTCGAACGATCGACCGGAATATTCTCGGTCATCCCCTCCAACAGCGGTTGCAGCGAGGTTTTGACCGTATAGACCGCATTGATATTCAGCGCGGCATCCATCGGATCGCCATCCCACTGGAGGGTCGAGCCTTCGTTGATGACAAAGCTCTTCGAGATGAGGTTCTGCAGCGAGAAGTTGTAGGTACCCTCGACGATGCTATAGACGCCCGTCAGGTCGAATTTGCCCACCTTCGGGTCGATATCCATATTCAGACGACCCTGACCGCGCGCCTTGATCGGGCTGTCGGCAACCATCATCTGCAACTCGACATTGGGCTGCACATCCAGATCCAAATTGATCGTCATACGGCTGTCAGTGTTCTGCTCCTCGTCGGTTTGGTGCTCGAAGTCGCGCCGCATCTCGGCCAGTTCGTCCAGCTCCTGCTCCGCCTTCGGTTCGACGAAGGTGATAAACTCCGCCTTGGCGATCGTGTTGGTTTCGGCCAACGGCATATAGAAGCGTGAATGGTCGTCGGTTGCACCCGTGATGGTCATCGTCACACCGCCCTTGTTGCCCTCAACCACCGCCTCGCCGGTCGCATAGACATGGCCGTAGAACATCGAGTTATCCTCCGAATTGGTATCGAGCACCAACATCTGCTCGGGGTAGAGGTTGAGCTTGTAGCCGATGTTGGCCAAGTGTTGCAGATCGAGCGAGAGGGCGAAGCGACCGCGATTGCCCTCCGAGTCGTAGATCGAAAGGTCCTTACCGGTCGTAAAGCGGCTCCCATCGACACGGATCGTCGCCTCGGGGAGCGTGTAGCGCACCTGCGTATAATCGACCCGCGTGGCGAAGTCGCGGACACGGATCGAGCCGTTGATGTCGGGTTCGGAGCCGACACCCGTCACATCGAGGTCGATCGCCGCGCTGCCCTCGGTCGAGGAGATTACCCCCTCGAGCAGCGGATCGAGCAGTGCCATATCGAGCGAGTCGATCGTCAGATGCGCCTCGTAACGCTTCTCGCGCGGAGTGAAGCAACCCGTAACGAGGGCCTGATCGTTGCGCTCGTTGCGCAATTCAATGTCGGCACGGTTGCGCGCCATATCCCAGTCGGCCTTCAACCTCAACGACGGGGCGACCAGTTCGTTGGCCGCCAGCTCTTCAAGCCCGATATCGGCCCGCATCACGCTGTTTCCCAAGACGGCCGTCATCATCGCATCGCCCTGCATACGGCCGCCGATGTGGTAGCCCAACCGGTCGGAGAAGGCCAAGATCGGGGCGATCTCGAAGTTGTCGAGGTGGAGGTGGAGCGAATCGGTATCACGGCGCGAGGCGACACCGTCGATGCGGAGTTGCTGGCGGCCGTTGCGGATCAGGAACCGACCGATCTCCAGACGGGTCGAGTCGAGGCGGATGCTGTCGCCGGTCATCACCCACATCTGATCCTCGCGCGAAACGAACGAGTGGTTGATATTCAGATCGACATGCGGCGTGCGTACCCCCACATAGCGGGCAATGCGTGCCGAGAGATCGACCTCGGCCGAGATCAGTTTCTCTTGGTCATCGAAGCCCGTCTTCAGCTCGACACGCCCCTGCTTGGCACCCGCCGAGAGGCGGAAATGCGGTAGACGCATACTGCCATAATACAGGTAGTCGGCACCGCCGTCGATCTTGAGCGAATCGGTTTCGTTCGAGGCGTTGAGTTGCACGCCCTGCACCAAGACGCCCTGTTTGCGGCGGCTGCGGAGGTAGGCCGACTCCAAGTGGAATTTCAGGTAGTCGGTCACGGGGTTGAAGATGAGCGAGATCTTCGAGTTGGGAGCAATCTCCAAACCGGCCGAGATCGCATCGGCCACCTTCGAGAAGTCGCGCAGCACATCAACGGTCAGCATCGAGTAGTCGGCCGTCGAGGCAGCCGTCGAGGCGAGCGCAGGCAACGGTCCCTCAACCGCGTGGATCAGCGGAATGTAGCGATGTGCCGAGCGGCGTAGGTAGTCGTAGATCACCCGATAGCTCGAACGCGAGCGGAAGGTGGCATTGACGAAGTCGGAGTGGAGGTAGATATGCTTGCTCGTCGCCGAGTTGTCGCCTTGGAGCGACACCACGCGCGAGGCGATCTCCTTGTCGTTGTAGCGATAGACGACATCCTGCATCTGAATCTGTCCGTTCAGATCGTCCAACGAACGCCCCCGCGCCTTGACCGTAAAGCGACCGGCGAAGTGCGCCAACGAGTCGCGGTGATTGAAGTTGAGCCGCTTGAGGTCGAGGTGCGTGATGCGCCCCGTCACATCGTAGCGCGGCAGCGAATCGGCCCACGACACCAAGCCATCGACCGAGGTCATCGCGTGCGGATCGACTACGGCCAACACGCCGCGAATACCGCGCGGGCGCAGGCGACCGTCGAGGTGGAGCGAGTCGTAGCGATAGCCGTTGAACTCGAGATCCGTCACGCTCACATCGAACTGCGCCGTGTTCAATCCATGCTCCACCACGCCGTTCAGTTCGGCCGTGATGGCTGCCGAGCCGAGCTTCGGTTCCTTGCCGAGGAGGCGACCCACCTCGAAGTGTTGCGAACGGAGCGAGGCGGTCAGCGAGCGGTAGGGCTGCGCCTCGGCCGTCTCGGCGTTGGCTTGGCCGAGCGGTTTCATCGTGGCACGCGCCCGTACACGCCCCACCTCCGAGCGGTGGAGGTAGAGTTGCGACTCGAACTCCGACAACGACCCGTCGAAACGGATGTTGCTCAGACCCATATTACCCATACGGCGCAGCATCTGACGGGCAGCCGCCGGCAACTCCTTGTTGCCGATCTTGCGTGCCAAGTCGATCAGATCGTCCGAACGGGTCAAGAGCGTGGAGATGCTCATCGTATAGCGTGCCGTGCTGAATTCGGGCAGGCCCTTGACATAAACCACCGGCGCAACGATACCGGTATGGGCACCAACACCCAAATTTTGAATCTCGACATGGAAGTCGTTTACCGTACCGCCGAACTGCAGTTGCGGGCGTTTGAAGGTGGTCTTCCAACGGCGCAACGAGGGGGCAAAGTAGGCCAGATCGTCGGTCGAGAGGTAGCCGTCGTGACGGTCGTCGCGCGGCGTGATCTCGACCTCTACCGTTACATCCGCAATAAAGTTCCGATAGTTCTGCCACGAGCCACTGCTCAAAACGAGTTGCGGAGCAAAGAGGTCGGATTGGGGCATCTTAAGGTGCAGATTCGAGAAACCGACCACACCGTTGTTCAACCAAAAGTTACCCGCCAGTTGATCGAGGCGGCAACCGCTCTGCTCGTCGAACGAAAGCGCGAGCACATCGGCCGAGATCAGCAACGGCAATGCGCTGTGTTTGACGATCCGAAAGTCGCGGAATTGCCCCGTGAGGTGTTCGAAACGCATATTGCTGTAATCGACACCGTATTCGGGGTTGCGGTGTTCGCGCCGTTCGATCCAAAGAGTCATCTCCTCGATCTGCAGATCGCGCATCGCAAGGTTGAAGTCGCCCCCCTTCTTCTTGCGGTTCGGGTCGGCAATGCGCCGCACCACTTGGCGGATGTTCATCTCGCCCGTCTCTGTTTCGCGCAGGTAGAGTTTCGCGCCACGAAGCACCGTACGGGCGATGTTCAACCCCTGTCCATCAACACCGAGATTAGGGAAGAGCACATCGAGTCGCTCGGCATAGAGGAGCGTATCCTGCTCGTAGTCCTCGACATAGAGATCGTCGATCAGGATACGGCCGCCGGCACCGATGTTGATGTAACCGATATCGACCGTCGTCTGCAGGTGGCGCGAAGCGAACCGTGCGGCCTCATCGGCCACATAGTTCTGCACCCCCGGGATTGCCAACAGCAGCGAGAGCACAAAGGGAGAAAAGAGCACGAACAAAATCAGGATCAGTGCGGTTTTTCCCAATATTTTTATAACTTTGTGCATTGAAACGCGATTACATTACCTATAATAATTTGCAAAGTTAATTTTTTTTCGGAAAAAGACCGCCGTTTTTGCTCCCTTTTTACCGAAAGATTTACACCCCGCGACCGATATGACACCGATTCCGTCGTTTATCTACAAGAAAAAGAACCAGATCACGATGGTTCTCTTCGTTCCGTTCTTTGTGCTGGCCTTCATCTTGATCTACCGCCCGCTCGACTTCAACCAACTCGACGAGAAGATCCTGCCGTGGCTCAACATCTCGCCGCAGCTCAAGAACCACATCCTCTCGTTCTGCATCGTGCTGATCGGTATGGCCGTGGCGGCCATCTCGCGCGTGATCATGACCGCCTATACCAAGAAGCACGCCATATCGTATGTCGCCTACATCGTGTGGGTCGCCCTCGAGATCGTCATTATGACGCTCATCTACACGATCGTTTCGGTCTTTACGGCCGACGAGCAGGACCCCACCTCGATCTTCTACAACACGCTGCTGAAGGCGATCCTGATCCTCTTGATCCCCTATGTGATGACCTACATCTACTTCATCTGGCAGGAGCGCGTCAAGGAGCTGAAGACGATCCGCAAACGCCTCGAAGAGGACGAAACGGCACTGCAAAAGGCTTATATTCAGATTTTCGACGATAAAGGCAAGATGCAACTCTCGGTGCGCCGCGAGAACCTGATCGCCCTCGAATCGGCCGACAACTATGTCTGCGTGTGGTACATCAACGGCGAGGTGACGAAGAAGATGATGGTGCGCACGACACTGAAGCTCGTGAGCGAACAGCTCGCCCATACGAATGTGCTGCGCTGCCACCGCTCCTACATGATCAACCTCGACCGCGTGAAGGTGTTGCGCCGCGAACGCGAGGGGATCTTCGTCGAGCTCGGCATCGAGGGGCTGCCCGACATTCCGATCTCGAAGACCTACTCGGAGAGCATCACCCGCTGGCTGATGACCGAACAGCGGGGCGCATAAGTGAAATTCAAAATTTAGAATTAAAAATTGGGGCTGCGCGGCGGAGAAATTAGAGAGATTAGGGAGTTTAGAGAATTTAGCGAGGCCTGTTTTAAGGCAGCCTCGCTAAACTCATTAAATTCGCCCCCCCCCTAAACTCCCCTTTTAGATCGCGCCAGCCCTCATTTTGAATTTTGAATTCTAAACTTCGAATTGGATTTTTCCCGCCTTTTTTACCCACAAAAACCTACAATCAGTACAAATTTCACCCCTGAAAACAGCCTACCAAAGCCGATTTTCACCCCACAAATCGGATTTTCGCCCCCAAAAAGGCTGTTTTCGTCCTCATTTTCCACCAACTGCCACTTTTATTTGCCTGTTTCGGAATAAAAGGCGATCTTTGCGGCCGTAATGTGTGATTGGGAAATCAATTCGCGCTACACTTATTTTGAAATAAGCGGTATCTCGGCACGCGCCGTCGGGCGGGGATGCCAAAATGTTTAACCAAAACTTAATTTCTTTTATGAAAAAAATCGCTACTCTTCTGCTTGCAATTGCAACGGTAGCAACGGCTACGGCCGGTGGTCTGATGACCAACTCGAACCAGAGCGCAGCCTTCCTGCGTTCGATCGCTCGTGGTACGACGCTCGATACCGATGCTGTGTACAACAACCCCGCCGGTACGGCCTTTATGACGGACGGCTGGCACTTCGGCATCAACAACCAGATGGCCTACCAGACCCGTACGACCGACTCGTCGTACAAACTCTTCCAGTATGGCGCCGGCAACGGCAACATGCTCTCGTTGGACGACAAGGGCTACATCTCCTACCTGCCCAAGGAGTTCAAGGGTGAGGTCTTCTCACCGGTTATCCCCAGCTTCCACCTCACTTGGAAGAAGAATCGTTGGGCCGTGATGCTCGGTATGGGCGTAAACGGCGGTGGTGGTACGATCGAGTACGACAACGGTTTGGCTTCGTTCGAGCGTATGTTCGCTGCGCTGCCCGCCGGTATGAAGCAGCTCGGCATCAACGCTACGCAGTACGATTTGGATATGTATCTGAAGGGCTCGTCGATGACACTGGCCGGTAACCTCGGTGTGGCTTACCGCATCACGGATTGGTTGTCGGCTGCCGCCATGGTTCGCGTCGGTGTGGCTAACAACGCCTACGAGGGTTATCTGAAGAACATCAATGTCAATGTAGGTGGTCAGATGATGCCCGCTACGCAGCTCTTCGCCGGTGCCTACTCGCAGTTGGAGGCACAGCTGAACGCTGCACTCGGTGCTTACGGTCAGGGCTTCCTCACCTCGGAGGCCGGTCAGACGCTCGTTGGTGCCATGACGACCGTGAAGGAGAACGAGATCAAGACGCTCGACCACACGCTCGATGTTAAGCAGAGCGGCGTATCGATCAGCCCCGTCCTCGCCCTCTACGCACAGAAGAACGGCTGGGCCGCTTCGGTGAAGTATGAGTTCAAGATGGCGACCGAGCTCGAGATCGAGTCGGCACTGGTTTCGGCTTCGGATCCCGTGATCAACGCACTCTTTCCCGACGGTGCCAAGGTAAAGGCCGAGACGCCCGCCCTCTTGGCAGTGGCTTTGAGCCGTCAGATGGGCAATGTAAAGGTTACGGCCGAGTGGCACGAGTACTTCGACAAGGATGCCGAGAACTCGTTCTCGAGCTGTGTCGAGGGCAACACGATGGAGTACCTCTTGGGTGCCGAGTGGCAGATCAACGACAAGTGGCTCGTGAGCTGCGGTGTTCAGCGTACGCAGTACGACCTGAACGAGAACGCCTACTCGGATATGAACTTCTCGACCTCGTCGTGGTCGACGGGTATCGGTATCGCTTACAACTTCTCGGAGAAACTCCGTCTGAATGTTGGTTTCATGCCGACTTTCTACGAGGAGGTTACGAGCAAGGGCACGGCAAACGGCATCGATTTCACCGACATCTACGACCGCACCTCGATCTCGGGCGGTATCGGTCTTGATTTCAAGTTCTAAACGAACAGAGCCTTACGAAATAAAAATGAGTTCGATTGCAGTCGAACTCATTTTTTGTTGTACCTTTGCGCTGTTATGAACGGAGATATTACGATATTAGGCATCGAGTCGTCGTGCGACGACACCTCGGCGGCCGTGCTGCGGAACAGTGTGCTGCTCTCGAATGTGATCGCCTCGCAGGCGGTACATATTAAATATGGTGGCGTGATCCCCGAGCTCGCCTCGCGTGCCCACCAGCAGAACATCATCCCCGTCGTCGATACGGCGCTCAAAGAGGCGGGTATCGGCATTGACGAGGTGGATGCAATCGCCTTCACGCGCGGCCCGGGCTTGGTCGGTTCGCTCTTGGTCGGCGTATCGTTCGCCAAGGGGCTCTCGATCGCGCAGCATATCCCGATGGTCGAGGTCAATCACCTGCAGGGGCATATCCTCTCGCACCTGATCGACCTGCCGGATCGCACGCTCCCCCACCCCGATTTCCCGTTCCTGTGTCTGCTCGTCAGTGGCGGCCACACGCAGATCGTGCGGGTCGATTCGCCTACCGAGATGGAGATCCTCGGCACGACGATCGACGATGCGGCGGGCGAGGCGTTCGACAAGTGCGCCAAGGTGATGGGACTCCCCTACCCGGGCGGCCCCGTGATCGACCGGCTGGCGCAGGAGGGCAACCCCAAGGCGTTCCACTTTGCACACCCGCGCGTCGAGGGGTACAACTACTCCTTCTCGGGGCTGAAGACCTCGTTTCTCTACACGCTGCGCGATGCCGTAGCCGAGAACCCCGACTTCATCGAGAAGCACAAGGCCGATCTCTGCGCCTCACTGCAGACGACGATCGTCGAGATACTCTTGAAGCAGCTCGTGCGTGTATCGAAGGAGACGGGTATCCGCGACATCGCCATTGCAGGCGGTGTGTCGGCCAACTCGGGGCTGCGCAACGGCATCGTGGCCGAAGGCAAGCGGCGCAAGTGGCGCACCTTCCTCCCCGAATTCCGTTTCACGACCGACAACGCGGCGATGATCGCCATGGCGGGCTACCACCGCTACCAAAAGGGGGAGTTCGCATCGCTCGACATCGCCCCCGTAGCGCGACTGGAAGAGCTGTTATAAAATGTAGAATGTAGCTTTTAGAATTCAAAATTAGGGCTGCGCGACCCAACCTTAAATATCTTGAATTTTCAATTGGTCGCGCCGGCCCAATTCTCAATTTTGCATTTTGCATTCTAAATTTTGAATTTTACAAGAAGCGGACTCCTCGGAGTCTGCTTTTTGTTTTATCGACCACCTCGCGTTCGACGATGCCCGTGACGACATCGGCGGCATCGTGCCAACGGTTGGCACGGAACGAGCGGCGGTAGGTCGTGAGGTGGTTATAGAGCTCGGGCCAAAGGAGATTCCACCCCTTCGGGAAGCGCACCAGATGCAGCACCGTCGCGGCGTTGGAGAGGATGCGCGCCTCCTTGTTGCCGCTTTGGTGAAACCACTCGACCTTCACGGTCGGGGCGCGTTGCTGCACGGCACGCGCAAAGCCACGCCCGCCGTTGTTGCTCTCGATCACCGCCTGCCGCGTATCGGAGCGGAGGAGCATCTCGGCCACCAACCCCTCGGTCACCTCCATCGGATCGCGCGTATAGACCGCATCGGTGATGTAGATCACCCCGTCGGCATCGACCTGATAGCTCATCGAGCAGAGGTAGTCGTCGCCCACATCGGCCGTGTCGGTGTAGGAGGCACGACGGACGATCTCGCGCGGCAGCCGCTCGTACTCGCCAAACGAAAGGCCGTAGAGCAACCCCTCGCGCGGGGCGGGGTGCCCCTGATACATCGCCTCGAAGCGGATCGGATCGAGGCGGCGTTTCTGTTCCAAGAGCTTCGCCCCCTGCTGCTCCTCCCACAACGCCTCGCCCACCGTGCGGGGGTCGATCTCGGTCGGATCGGATTGTTTCAACGCCTCGAAGTTCAGATGCAGCCACGCCCCCTCGGGGAGCGTATCGAGTTGCGACCACTGCGTAAACTCGACAAACGGCTCGCGGTGGCGCAACATCCCGATCAGATCCTCCTCGTGCCAGCGCGTGAAGACGATCAGCTCGCGCGAATGGTTGTGCATACGGGTACGGACGACCGAGGTGTACCACTCCCAGCAGTTGGCACGCACGACGGGCGAGTTGGCCTCCATCGCATCCTTGTAGAGGTCGTCGAGGATGAAACAATCGACCCGATTGCCCGTGAGCGACCCCTCGCGCCCGACCGAGAGCAGCGAGCCGCGCCGCCCGATAATCTCCACCTCGTCGGCCGTGCGGATGTAGCCGGCAGGTTTTGCGCCCTGCTTGATGGTCGTCTCGGGGAAGATCTCACCGTAGGCGCGGTCGTCCAAGATGCGTTGCACGCGGCGGTTGAACTTCGAGGCGAGCGAGGCGGAGTAGGAGGCGATCGCAATGCGGCAATCGGGATCAAGCCCCAAGAGGTAGGCCGGCAGCAGCGTCGTCGCCCCGACCGATTTACCGTGCTGCGGCGGCATCGTGACAACCAAGCGGCGGATGCGCCCCTCGGCAAAGGCCTGCAGCAGACGGTAGTAGGTACGGTGAAAGGGTTGCAATTCCAAAAAGGGATAGAGGGTTTCGGAGAAAGAGATAAAGTCCATTGTCAAATTCAAAGTTTAGAATTCAAAATTCAAAATGAGGGCTGGCGCGATCAAATCAACAGCACGAAGTCATTGCGAGCGAGCGACAAGCGAGCGTAGCAATCTGAACGAGCGCAGCCCAATTAATTTTGCATTTTGCATTTTGCATTTTTAATTGAGCGGCTCTGCCGCTCCGCCGCTCCGGTGTGCGGCAACACGACGGGCGGAGCAGCGATCGGCCGAGGCGGTGTGCGGGCGTTGCCGCGCCAAGTGAGGAGGCACACCGCCGCCCTGCGCTAAAGGAGCGTGCGCAGGGTCGAGAAGGAGAAGTCGTTGAGATGCTCCGTATCGCTGTCGGCCGTGTGGAACTCCCACCAGACAGGCACCAAGTCGGTGATCGGGCGTGCAACCCCCTCGGACCACTCCTCGCGCGTGCGATAGACAAAACAGGAGCAGACAAGGCGGCAATCCCACCCCTCGTAATCGAATTCGATGCGCCCCGAATAGTAGCCGCGATCGTCAATGGCATCGACCAAACGACGCTTAACCTCCTCGTAAAGTTCAGGTGAAACAGAAAAAATCATTGATTTGCAGGTTTTTTATAGGTAAATATTTGTTTTATTAAAATAAATCGCTTAACTTTGTCGGTGCAAATATAAGTTCAATAATTGACTTTTGTTCTCGTAAAGTTAAAAATTTGATATAAAAAATTTCAATCGAACTGCTATGAACGAACGGGTAAAACTGATACGCAAACACCTCGGATGGACGCAAGAGCAACTCGCACAGCGTTTTGGCATCGGCAAGGCCGCCCTCTCGATGATCGAGACGGGGCGTGCAAGCCTCACTGCCCGCAACCGCAACATCTTGGTTCAAGAATTGAATGTCAATCCCGAGTGGTTGGAGACGGGCAAGGGGCGGATGTTCAATGCCGAGCCCGATCTGCAGGCCTTTATGCTGCGCACCGATCAGTCGCTGCCGATGCAGAGCGTGCCGCTCTACTCGATCGAGGGGACGGCGGGGCTGGTGCCGCTGTTCAACAACCACCAAGAGCAGAAGCCGGTCAATTTCATCCACATCCCCAACCTGCCGAAGTGCGACGGGGCGATCTACATCGTGGGCGACTCGATGTACCCGCTCCTCAAGAGTGGCGACATCGTCCTCTACAAGCAGCTGCAGCACCTCGACGACATCTTTTGGGGCGATATGTATCTGCTCTCGATCGACATCGACGGCGAGGAGTATGTGACGGTGAAGTATATCCAAAAATCGGAGCGGGAGGGCTTCGTGAAGCTCGTGAGCCAAAACCCGCACCACGCCGACAAGGAGGTGGCGATGAACCGCATCCGCGCAATCGCGCTCGTGAAGGCCTCGATCCGTATGAATTCGTTGCGATAGCGGTAAAAAGTCCACCCAAATTTTGCGATCTCAAATTCTTTTGCTAACTTTGTTTGGATAATGTGCATACGACAACTAACTAAATAACACAAAGCAAAAATGAAAACAAACTACGAAGTACGCTATGCCGCGCATCCCGAGGATGCAAAGCATTACGACACGGCGCGTATGCGTCGCGATTTCCTGATCGAGACGGTCTTTGCGGCCGACGAGGTCAATATGGTTTACTCGATGTACGATCGTATGGTCGTGGGTGGTGCCATGCCCGTCAAGGAGGCGTTGAAGCTGGAGGCCATCGACCCGCTGAAGGCGCCCTACTTCCTCACGCGTCGTGAGTTGGGTATCTTCAATGTCGGCGGCAAGGGTGTCGTGAAGCACGGCGACGAGGCGTTCGAGCTGAATTACAAGGAGGCACTCTACCTCGGTGCCGGTGATAAGGAGGTGGTATTCGAGAGCCTCGATCCCGAGAAGCCCGCGAAGTTCTACTTCAACTCCTGCACGGCTCACACGACCTATCCCGACAAGAAGATCACGAAGGCCGATGCCGTCGTGGCGCAGATGGGTTCGTTGGAGGGCTCGAACGAGCGCAACATCAACAAGATGATCGTCAATCAGGTGCTGCCGACCTGCCAGTTGCAGATGGGTATGACCGAGTTGGCTACGGGCAGCGTATGGAACACGATGCCGGCACATGTGCACTCGCGCCGTATGGAGGCCTACTTCTACTTCGAGGTACCCGAGACGGATGCCGTTTGCCACCTGATGGGTGAGGTCGATGAGACGCGCCATATCTGGATGCACAACGATCAAGCCGTCCTCTCGCCCGAGTGGTCGATCCACAGCGCAGCCGCTACGCACAACTACACCTTCATTTGGGGTATGGGCGGCGAGAACCTCGACTACGGCGACCAAGATTTCTCAAAAATCACGGATTTGAAGTAAAAAATATCAAGGTTTCGAGATAAGCGGACGGTTTCGGGTCGAATAAGCGCGACAACAATCCGTGATTTCGAGAAATCCGGATAGACAATCCCCCTAAATCCCCCTTTGATAAGGGGGACTTCGAGGGTGGAGGAAAAGATCCAAATTTAGAATTTAGAATTCAAAATTAACCAAAGCGGTATCGGCTCGCCGAGCAGTTTTTGATTTTAGGCGAGTAGATTTCGTGCCGACCGAAGTCGGCAAGGCAGGAGCATACCGAGCGTATGTGACGATCGAAGCCGGCGAGGAGGTGCGAAAGGTATCGCATAAAATTAAAAGCACTATGAATTTTTCATTGGAAGGTAAGAATGCGTGGATCACGGGCGCATCGTACGGTATCGGGTTCAACATTGCCAAGGCTTTTGTAGGGGCCGGCATCAAGAACATCATCTTTAACGACATCAACGAGGCTGCACTCGAGAAGGGCTTGGCCAACTACAAGGAGGCCGGCATCGAGAATGTACACGGCTATGTATGCGATGTAACGAACGAGGAGCAGGTAAAGGAGCTGGTCGAGAAGGTACACGCCGAGGTGGGTCAGATCGACATCCTCGTCAACAACGCCGGCATCATCAAGCGCATCCCGATGCACGAGATGAAGCGTTCGGAGTTCCAGCAGGTGATCGACATCGACCTCGTTGGTCCGTTTATCTGCGCCAGCGCCGTGCTGCCCGAGATGATGGAGCGCCGCGAGGGTAAGATCATCAACATCTGCTCGATGATGTCGGAGCTGGGTCGTGAGACCGTATCGGCCTACGCCGCTGCGAAGGGCGGTCTGAAGATGCTCACGCGCAACATCTGCTCGGAGTATGGCGAGTACAACATCCAGTGCAACGGTATCGGCCCGGGCTACATCGCTACGCCTCAGACTGCTCCGCTGCGCGAGGTACAGCCCGACGGCTCGCGCCACCCGTTCGATTCGTTCATCTGCGCCAAGACCCCCGCAGGTCGCTGGCTCGATCCCGAGGAGCTGGGCGG
>CAZVNR010000038.1:0-15581 GCA_964628945.1 uncultured Alistipes sp.
CACAGCTGCTGATCGATCCCCTCGAAGAGGTCGCGGGCGCAGGGATTCCAGCACCACCACAGGTTGCGCGACAGCTCCTCCAGTGCGTGCAGACGCGCGGGCAGGGTCTTGTCGATCATCATACGATTCCAGTTCGGCTTCTCGACGAAGAGCTGCTGGCGCACGAAGTTGATCTGCTCGTTGCGTGTACCGCCCTCGCCCAGTACGGCGCGGTTCGTGCGCAGTACCGAAGCCTCCAGTGCCTCCGCATAGGCCTGCTCGTAGAAGGGGTAGAGGTTCTTCCAAAGTGCCGTCTTCGAGATGTCGAGTGCCGACTTACGCACCTCGGCCACCTGCTCCTCGTTCATCTCGGCGAAGCGCAGCAGGGCGTCGGCGATCTTCATCGTCACCTCCATATCGTTGTAGTCGTCGCGGCGAATCACCTCCACGCCGGCGTGCTCGATCTTCTTATCGACCCACATACCGAAACCGGCGAGGGTCGTCGTGATGGTCGGTACCGAGAAGGCCACCGACTCGAGCGGCGTGTAGCCCCACGGCTCGTAGTACGACGGGAAGACCGTCACATCCATACCGACGAGCAGCTCGTAGTAGTGCTTGTTGAAGATGCCGTCCTGTGCGTTGAGGTAGGTCGGAACGAAGATCACCTTCACCTTCGACTGCTCGGTCGTGAGGATCGAACCGTTGATGGCATTTACCACCTGATCGGTCGATTGGTACTCCAAACGGTGCGTCGAGTATTTGTACTGGCTCTGATCAATGGCGTTCTTCGGGTCGGCCAAGTGTGCCTGCAGATCCTGACGGGGACCGCAGTTGGCAGCCGGAACGGTGATGTAGGCCAACACCTCGCGGTTCAGCTTATCCGAAGCGGCCAAACGCTTCAGCGACTCGATGAACAGATCCAACCCCTTGTTGCGGAACTCGTAGCGACCGCTCGTGCCGATGATCAGCGGCTCCTGCTCGAACTTCTGCCCGAGGCAGGCCTCGGCCACCTCGATCATCGCCTTGCGCGCCTCCTTGCGCTTCTTGTCGAACTCCTTGCCGCTCCATACGATGTCGTTCTCGAAACCGTTGGGCGTTACGCCGTCCGGCTCGCGGCCGATCAGGTACTTACACTCGTTGGCCGTGATGTCGCTCACCGTCAGGAACGAGTCGGTGTAGGTGGCGGCCATCTTCTCGATTGAGTGCTTGGCCATCACATTGAACTGGCGTGCCAGATCGTCGGCGTTGAACTTCGTCAGATCGTTGTAGAGGGGCAGACGGTTGCCTGCGATGCAGCGACCCATCACCGTTGCGTGGGTCGAGAAGAGCGTGGCGATGTAGGGGGCGTTCGAACGCAGGTAGAGCGCACCGGCGGCGGTCATCCACTCGTGGAAGTGGGCTGCCACCTTGTCCGTTGCGTTGCAGAACGAATCTACATAAGATGCGATCACCTGACCGGCAGCCCAACCGAAGAGCACCGGCTCGATGTAGTCCCACTGACCCGAGATCGAATCGACATGGTACTCATCCCACAACTGCTTCAGAATCTCGTCCTTCTTCGTGAAGAGCGAGGTGAAGTCAATCAGGATAGCCATCGGCTTACCCTCAATATCCCAATGTCCTACGCGGATACGGATACCCATCTCATAGACACTCTGACGCCAAGCGCGAAGCAGGGTCGGATCCTCCTTGAACTCGGGATTCGTACCCTCGTGCTGCAGATCGGGACCGATCAGCACATAGTGGTTGTTGAACTTGCGCAGCGCGGTCTTGGCTTTGGTTGCAATGACGGTGTGGATACCGCCAACTTTGTTGCATACTTCCCAACTCACCTCAAACAGATGGTCGGGGGTCATTTTCGTGTTGCTCATATATGATTAATGTTGTTGTTATTTTTCGATTTCAATCGAATCGGTCGCAAAGGTAATACTTATATTTATATATTCCAACTTTTTCAAAAAATTTAATAATTCTCAACTCGTCGCTTGTCAGGGGCTTAAATTGCCTCTTCATCAACAAAAAGCGCGGCGATGATGCGATCCGAAACGAGCATCTTTTCCGGCGAAATTCGCACGCTGTTTTCTTGGGCTGAGAGCCCTCCGGAGCTGATTTCGGCGGCTGCTGCCGACTCGATCAACTGCCGCGCTGCGGCCCCGAAACGCTGCTCAAGATCGCTCCACGCGAAGCCTTCGGCCGTGCGCAGACGGGTCATCAGGTATTCGTTGATGCGATCTGCCGTCGTCAGCACTTCGCGTTCGGGTGCTTCGCTCGCGAGGTAGCGTTCGACCGAAGCGGCGTTCCATTGGCGGGTCGAGCCGTCGTAGGAGTGCGCCGCCGCCCCGATCCCGAGGTAGGGCGTCGAGTCCCAGTAGCGGCTGTTGTGGCGGGCGCGATACCCCTTCAGGGCGAAATTTGATACCTCGTAGTGCTCATATCCCGCCTCGGTCAATCGCTTGTGTGTCAGCGCAAACTCCTCCTCGCAGACCGCATCGCTCACCTCCCGCAATGCACCCCGATCGCGCAACACCCCGAAGCGCGTGCGCGGCTCGATGGTCAAAAGATATGCCGAGATGTGCTGCACGCCCAACGCAAGGGCGCGGTCGATCGAACGCTCGAGCACCCCGCCGCCAAAGTTCGGCACGCCGAAAATCAGATCAATCGTGAGGTTCTCGAACCCCGCCTCCTGTGCGCGGCGCACGGCCTCCTCGGCCTCCTCGGCCGTGTGGCGGCGGTTCATCAGGCGCAGGCAGTCGTTGTCGAAGGATTGCACCCCGATCGAAAGACGGTCGATGCCGATCTCGCGCAACAATTTGAGGTAGTGTGTGTTGAGGTCGTCGGGGTTGGCCTCGAGGGTGGTCTCCTCCACCGTCGAACAATCCATCACCTCGGCCGTCGTGTCGAGCAACCGTTTGAGCTGCTCCGTCGTGCAGAGCGAGGGGGTTCCGCCCCCGAAGTAGCGCGTACGGATCGGCTCGCCACGGAGGTAATCGCGCCGTTCGCGCACCTCTCGGCACATCGCCCCGACCACCTCGTCCATCCGTCCGAGTTGGGCCGTGCGATAGAAGTCGCAGTAGCTGCAGATCCGCTTGCAAAACGGTATGTGATAGTAAATTCCGGCCATTGGGGTACCAAAGATAACAAAGAAAATCGAAAGCACCAAACCCCTCGGATCGGGGGTGTAAAATCGCGCCGAAAAAAATAGTTGTTAAATTTTTTTATTTTTTTTCTAAAATATTTGCATAATTCAAAAAGTGGCCTTATCTTTGCACCGAAGTTTTAAGGTTCATTTAGGTTAGTAGTTTTAGGTTGGTAGAGGGATGATCGGCCGGATGTGGTGCAAAGCACGACTAGGCGCTCCGAGCGGTGCTCGCCGGAGGCGGCTGAAAACCAGCTGATTTACCTCAAGAAAAAAAGGTCGAACTTTCGGGTTCGGCCTTTTTTCGTTTTGGCGTAGGGGAGCTGGGTGGACTGGGAGAACTGGGAATTCTGAGAGAATGTTTATCTCTTTGCTCTTTGCTCTTTGCTCTATTTTATGATGTACTCCTTCAATGCTGTTACATACTCCTCGAAAGCCGAGACCCCCTCGTCGGTGATGCGGCAGAGGGTGCGGGGTTTCTTGCCGCTGAAGCCCTTCTCGATCGAGATGTACCCCGCCTGTTGCAACTTGTCGAGCTGCACCGAGAGGTTGCCCGCTGTCGCTCCGGTCTGCGTGCGCAGATAGACGAAGTCGGCCTCTCGGAGCGAGATCAAAATCGAGATGACGGCCAAGCGTAACTCGGAGTGTAGCAGTGGATTAAGCGGTTTAAGCATCCTGTTGCTCGTCGTTACGGTTGAAGCATCGTTTCATATAGTGGCCGGGCAGAATCATCGTGCCGACAAACGAGAGGGCGAAGATCGCCATCTGACCCGTGATAAAGCCCTCGATCAGTGCGCCACGCTCCTCGATCGGAGCCGCGCCCGCCGCCTTTTTGAACCATAAGGCCATTAGACAGATCAGCACCGCCCCTACGATCGAGGCAACGCCGCCCCAGCTGACCACCTTCAGGTGCGCCATCGTTCCGGTGATCATCGTGGCCGAACCCATCAGCACGAGGATCATCGGCAGAATGAGGTAGCCGGCACTTCCTGAAACGATGATGATCATCGTCAGGGTCGGTATCATCGTAAAGGTGAGGATCGTCCATACCGCGCCGATGTTCATGTCGAGTGGCGATTTGCTCTGCGGTTCGCGGTCGCGGAAAAGGTACGAAAACAGACCGCCGATGACGGGGATCGTCCACCAAAGCCACAAGCGGAAGGCGGGCGTTACGGTCGGTGTCGCCACGAGGTGCAATGCCAGCTCAATCAGCGTAATAGCGAGTGTTGTGTAGCCCCAAATCAGGAAGGGGCGGTAGGAGTTGCGTGCCAGCTTGTGGCGTGCGGAGCGGATCATCGAGGTGATCAGTTCGAGGCTCTCGACCTCGGTCATTTTGCGGTTTTCCATAACAATACAGGTTTTAGAAGTGAAACATAAAATTGGTTTTCGAGTGCAAATATAAACTACTTTATTTTATAAACCAAATTTTTGAGTGATTATTTTTTTTGAGAAGCCGATGTAACCAAAAAGAAAAGCCCGCAGGATCAACCTGCGAGCCTTCTCTTTGTCGCTTCGGGGCGATTAGGCCATAAAGCCCTTGCCGATGGCGATAAAGTCGTCGGCCTTGAGGGCAGCACCACCGATCAGGCCACCATCGACATCCTCCTTGGCGAAGATCTCGGCGGCGTTCGACGGCTTGCACGAACCACCGTAGAGGATCGGGCACTCGGCAGCAGCTGCGCCGAACTTCGAGGCCAGCACCTCGCGGATGTAGGCGTGGATCTCCTGTGCCTGCTCGGCCGTGGCGGTCTTACCCGTACCGATGGCCCAAACCGGCTCGTAGGCGATCACGAGGTTCTTGAACTGCTCCTCCGTGAGGTTGAAGACCACCTCCTCGATCTGCTGCTTGCAGACGGCGAAGTGGTTGCCTGCCTCGCGCTCGTCGAGGTTCTCACCTACGCAGTAGATCGGCGTGAGGCCGTTGGCGTAGGCCTGCTCCATCTTCTTGTTGAGCGTCTCGGAGGTCTCGCCGTAGTACTGACGGCGCTCCGAGTGGCCGAGGATCACATACTTGCAACCCAGTGCGGCGATCATCGAAGCAGCCACCTCGCCCGTGTAGGCACCCTTGGCCTCGGCGGCGCAGTTCTGCGCACCGAGCTCCACATCCGAGCCTTTCAACGCCTCGGCCACCTGTGCAAGATGCGTGAACGGGGGGCATACGATGAAGTTTACGCACTCGCACACCTCACCGCGCTTTGCAACCACGCCCTTGGCCAGCTCGACACCCTCGGCCGGCAGCGTGTTCATCTTCCAGTTACCTGCTACAATCTTCTTTCTCATAGTGTTAAATACTTTTTTTGACTACTTGATATATCATTCAATTAATTCTTACATCTCCTTTTCAATACTGCGCAGCAAATTTCACCCGTTACTCCTCGCGGTCGAGCTTATCGCGCGTGGCGGCGACAGTCGAACCGCCGTAACCGAGGGCGACCCCGATGCAGAGCCCCATAACGAGATTGTCCGTCAGCAGGCCGAACACCACGCCGATCAGTAACCCCGTAGCGATCCCCGCGCCATAGGTCTTCTTATTATTCGGTTGCTCTTTTGCCATTGCGCCGCACCTAATTTTGAATTCTAAATTCTAACTTTTGAATTTTGAACCGGCGCAGCCTACTCTTCGCTTGCGCACCACGCCTTGACCTCCTCCATCGAGGGGGCTTTCAGACCGAGCTTGTTCTTCTTGTTGAAACCGCAGAGGTCGTTGAAGAACTTACCCGGGGCGAGCTTCTTGAGCGAATCGACCGTTACATAACCCATCTTCTGGATCACCTCGACCCACTCCTCGGGAACGCCGATGGCGATGTACTTCTCCGGCTCGTCGATCGTCGGCTTCTTCTCGGGACGCATCGTCGGGAAGAACAACACATCCTGAATCGAGGTCTGACCCGTCATAAACATCGTCAGACGGTCGATACCCATACCCATACCCGAGCAGTTGGGCATACCGTACTCCAGTGCGCGTACGAAGTCCATATCGATAAACATCGCCTCGTCATCGCCGCGCTCCGAGAGGCGCATCTGCTCTTGGAAACGCTCCAGCTGGTCGATCGGGTCGTTCAGCTCCGAGTAGGCGTTACACAACTCCTTACCGGCCACGAACAGCTCGAAACGCTCCGTGAGGTCGGAATTCTCGCGGTGACGCTTGCAGAGCGGCGACATCTCGATCGGGTAGTCGCAGATGAAGGTGGGCTGGATCAGATCGCCCTCGCAGTACTGGCCGAAGATGGCATCGATGAGCTTACCCTTACCCATCGTCTCGTCGATCTCGACATTCAGGCGGGCGCACGCCTCGCGCAGCTGCTCCTCGCTTTGGCCCGTGATGTCGTAGCCCGTCTTCTCGCGGATTGCATCGGTCATCGTCAGGCGACGGAACGGTGCCTTGAACGAGATCAGCTTGCCGTCGATCTCCACCTCCGTCCGATCGTCGTTCACGGCGCGGCAGACACGCTCCAACATCTGCTCCGTAAACTCCATCATCCACTTATAGTCCTTGTAGGCGACATAGATCTCCATGCAGGTAAACTCGGGGTTGTGCGTACGATCCATACCCTCGTTGCGGAAGTTCTTGCCGAACTCATAGACGCCGTTGAAACCGCCGACGATCAGTCGCTTGAGGTACAACTCCGTAGCAATACGCATATAGAAGTCCGTATCGAGCGCGTTGTGGTGCGTGATGAAGGGGCGCGCGGCGGCACCGCCCGGAATGGGTTGCAGAATGGGGGTCTCGACCTCCAAGCACCCCTCGGCGTTGAAGTAGTCGCGCATCGTGGCTATAATCTTGGCACGCTTTACGAAGACCTCGCGCACCTTCGGGTTCACGACCAGATCGACATAACGCTGGCGGTAGCGCACCTCGGGGTCAGTCAGCGCATCGAACTGCTGGCCATCCTTCTCCTTGACGATCGGCAGCGGGCGGATCGACTTCGAGAGCACCGTGAAGCGGTTACAGTGTACCGACAGCTCGCCCGTGTTGGTGCGGAAGGCAAAACCCTCGACACCGATGAAGTCGCCGATATCCAAGAGCTTCTTGAAGACCGTGTTGTAGAGCGTCGGATCGCCCTCGGGGCAGATATCGTCACGACGGATATAGACCTGAATACGGCCCGTGTGGTCCTGCAACTCGAAGAACGAGGCGCTGCCCATGATGCGGCGCGAGAGCATACGGCCGGCAATCTGCACCTTCTCGAAACGAGCAGGCTCGTTGTCGAAATTCTCGGCAATCTCGGCAGCCGTGGCCGTTACGTCGAAACGCTCGGCGGGGTAAGGCTCGATGCCCAGATCGCGTAGCGCCTTGAGGGAGTTACGGCGCAAAACTTCTTGTTCGCTTAATTGTTCGAAAGCCATAATTTATTGCGTTTTTATTATTGTCTTATTTCGTGCGGCAAAAGTAACGAAAAAATAGCAGATTTCCAATCCATCCTAAAAGGATGCCGAGCATTGTTCCCCAAAAAATATCCATCGGATAGTGCTTCGCAAGGTAGATGCGCGAGTAGCAGATCAAAAGCGTGCAGAGAAGCATCAGGATCGTAAACCAGTGGCGGCGAATTGCCGAGGCGGAGAGGATCATCAGTGCCCAAACCGTCGAGGCGTGTGCCGAGACCGTGCCGAAACGACCTCCGAGTGCCTCCATCGGGACGTGTACCGCAGGATTGGTCAGGAGCGCTCCGTCGCGGAGCGTGCGCAGCGAGTCGGGTGTGATCGCAAGACCCTCCAGCATCGGCTCGAACATCGGTCGCCAGCGCGGCTCGAAGTTCGGGAGCGTATCCTCCAAGAAACCGCTGTGTTTGAAGATGCCCGCCACCATGTCGGCCAGCCCCATGGCGAGGGCCAACAGCAGGATAAATCCCCCCAAAGCCCGCCAGCCGTAGCGACGCTGTACGAGGAAGAAGATCAGCAGGTAGAGCGGAATCCACATCGCTGTCCCCGAGATTGCGAGCATCACCTCGTCCATGAGATCGCCTCCGTCAAAATTCAGGGTCAAAAACAGATCGTGGTCAAACGTGTACATCGGTTGAAATGCAAAATTTAGAATTTAGAATTCAAAATTGATTGTAAAGTTGCAGGTTAGAATTGGAAGTAGATAAAGGGTTGAATATCCGATGATTTTACCTGCATCACGAGCCAAATCATCACGACGGCCATCGCTACCTGCCACCCCATCGGGGCGCGGGTAACCACACCGCGCAGCCAGCTGTCTCCCCGCTCGGGGATGGCGTGGAGGATGTAACCCACGGCCAGCAGCAGGAACGAAGCGGCATAGCCCTCCACCACCTGCGGAATCAGCGTCGGATCGAAGGCCGAGAAGATCTGGTGCAACATCAGTCCGGCCGTCTGCATCGAATCGGCACGGAAGACGAGCCAGCCGAGGCAGACGAGGTGGAAGGTAAAGACGATGCCCAGCAAACGCATCACGGGGTTCATATCCTTGCCCAAAGCCTTGGCCCCGGGAACCACCGAGAGCCACATTTTATGCAGGGCAAGCGCCGCGCCGTGCAGTGCTCCCCACAGGATGAAGCGCACCGCAGCACCGTGCCACAGACCACCCAGGAGCATCGTCAGCAGCAGGTTGAGGTAGGTGCGCGCCTTGCCCTTGCGATTGCCGCCGAGCGAGATATAGAGGTAGTCGCGTAACCACGACGAGAGCGAGATATGCCACCGTCGCCAAAACTCGGTGATCGTGGCCGAGCGGTAGGGGGCATCGAAGTTCTTGGGGAAGTGGAAGCCCATCAGAAGCGCCAGGCCGATGGCCATGTCCGAGTAGCCCGAGAAGTCGCAGTAGATCTGAAGCGCGTAGCCGTAGATGCCCATCAGGCACTCAAATCCCGAGTAGAGCAGCGGCTCGTCGAAGATGCGATCCACGAAGTTCAGCGCGATGTAGTCCGAGATCACCGCCTTCTTAAACAGACCCGTAAGAATCAAAAAGAGTGCCGAGCCCAACATTTCGCGCGTGCCGAGGGGCTTGCGACGAATCTGGGGAATGAAGTGGCTGGCGCGCACAATCGGGCCGGCCAACAGGGCGGGGAAGTAGGAGAGGTAGAAGAGGTAATCGAGCCAGCTGTCGAGCGGGCGGAGATTACCTCGGTAGATGTCGATCGTGTAGCTCATCGACTGGAAGATGAAGAATGAGATACCGACCGGCAGGAAGATGTTCTGAAACTCCAGGAATCCCGCTCCGAAGAGCTGATTGGCCAACTCGCCCAGGAAGTTCGTGTATTTGAAGTAGCCCAGCAGTGCGAGGTTCATCACGACACTCGCTCCGACGAGCCATTTGCGCCCTCGGCGACTCTTTGTGAAGTAGAGCGAGTAGCCGATCAGGTAGTCGTAGGTGGCCACCAGCAGGAGCAACACGAAGTACCAGCCGCTCGACTTGTAGTAGAAGTAGAGCGAGAAGGCCACCACATAGAGAATCCTTAGGTGCGTCGTGTTGCGCATGAGCCAATAAAGCCCCAGGAAGCCGACAAAGAGGTACAGGAAGAGTCCGCTGCTGAAGATCAGCGGCGAAAGCGGGTCGTATTGCAACAGGGCTTGAATATGCGACAAAAGCTCCTCCATCCTCTACGCTTAAAGTTGAATCGGCTCGTGAGTCGAGATTTCCGCAATCGGCGGTTCGCTCTCGAGGGGTTTCAGCATCTGCTCAATGTTCTCCAGCGAGTCGGCCACGGCCCGAGCCGCCTCTAAACGACGCTCTTGGCGCTCCTGCGCCTTGGCGGCCTCGTCGTTGATGGCATCGAACAAGGCCCACGCCACACGTCGTCCGCCCCCGTAGTTGATGTGCGTAAAGTCCTTGCCGGACCACCCCTTGGCAACAAATTCACGGATACCGCCCTCGGCCTGCATGGCGTCGAACGTGGACCAGAAGGCGGCCTTCTGATTGCGGGCGGCCGTGCGCTGGCAGTCGATCATGTAGGGGATGGCATCCATCGTCTCCACACCGTTCTCGTTCTTGATGGCGCGATCACTTACGCCCATGACGAGGATGGCGGCCGAGGGGAAGCATTGACGGCAGTAGGTGATCACCTTCTCGATCTGCTGGCCGTAGGAGGTGTATTTGTGGACACCGGCCTGCATGATGTTCAGACCGTATTGCAGAATCACCAGGTCATAACCCAGCATGGCGTTGATCTCGGCATTGATCGTCGGGTTGGTGCGGAAGATGGCCTGCCCGTTGTTGCTGCGTACCGAGTAGTTATCCACCACGACGCCCCCTTTCTCGAAAAATGCACCATAGCCGACCAGCGAGGAGGCTCCCTCCAATACCTTGAATTCGAGTGAATGGATGTGGTCGGCCTCGACGACCACCTGGCGAACCTTATCGGCTGCCTCGATGCGGAATTCGCGGCTCAGCGAGTCGTTTACCATAAGCTGCACAAGGCTTTAGGGGGGTAATCGGAACCACACGCGGGCCACCGAGCAGGAGTCGCGCTGTTTGCGGAAGGTGGTCTACTCCCAGCGGGTCGAAGCCCCGTCACTCGGACGGCATACCCAGCCCGAAACGAAGAACTGCTCGTTGTAGGGGGCGGGAACGCTCTTGTGTTGCATTACATTATACGAAGTCCACCCCTTCGATTGGGTCTTGACCGAGCGTCGGAAACCGGTGAGGGGCGAGGCCATCGGTGCAAAGCCCGTACCGCGACCCCCGAAGGCCGTCTGGAGGCGTTCGCGCAGGTCGGCCGTGAGGATGTCGCCCTCGATAAACGAGTCACCCAGCACGGCGATGCGAATCGGACGCTGACGGGCGATGAGCGTATCGCAGAAGGCGGCAAAGCGTCCCTCGTCGCTGAAATCCTCGATCGGCGTGAGGCGCGAGCTGTAGCGGGCGGGGTTGATTGTCAGCGCGGCGTGCTCGTGTTGTTGCTCGTGGAGGGTCCAGCGATACTCGACGGGCACTTCGTGCGGCAGCGTATCGGCCTGCTGAAGCTGTTGTTGTACCGCCTCGACCTGCTGGCTCACGGCCTCGAAATCGACCTCAAACTCCGCCTCGTCAAAGAGCATCTCCTCCTCTTGGGGTTCGGTGCGTTCCTCAAAGCGGTAGAGGTCGGCAAAAATATTGGTACGGCGCAACTCCACGCCACCTACCGTCACGGGGGGTACGAGGCTCACACCGCACATGACGATCACGACCCACAGGGCGATCTTCCAGCCCCGCAGCATATAATCTTCTTGAGATCTCTTCATGGAAAGAGTTTGATTAGTCGCGACGCCCGACTACGAGCATCACATAGTAGAGCACCGAGGCAATGGCACTCAGGGCGGCCACGAGGTAGGTGCGAGCAGCCCACTTGAGCGAAATGGAGGCCTGCTTAAGCTCCGGCTCGGCCATCACGCGGCTCTGCTTCAACCAGGCCAGGGCGCGTGCCGAGGCGTTGTACTCCACGGGGAGGGTCACCAAGGCAAAGAGGGCCGACATGGCAATCAGACCGATGCCGATCCAGCAGACCGTCTCGTTCTGGGTCGAGGCCAGAATGGCCAGACCGGCAATGATCACCCAGGTGGCGGCCGTCGAGGCGAAGTTCACGAGCGGCACCAGCTGCGAGCGCAACACCAGCGGAGCGTAGGCCTGAGCGTGCTGTACGGCGTGACCGCACTCATGCGCTGCTACGGCTGCGGCAGCCACCGAGCGCGACGAATAGACCGAGTCGCTCAGATTGACCGTCATGGTCTTCGGGTTGAAGTGGTCCGTCAGATGGCCCTTGACATGGGTCACCTTGACGTTGTGGATGTTGTTATCGCGCAGCATCTTCTCGGCCACCTCGGCACCGGTCAGCCCGCCCGGAAACATCACCTGCGAGTACTTCTTGAAGACCGATTGCAGGCGAGCCTGCACGATGTAGCCTACGATACCAATAACGATCATCAGCAGGTACATACCGCCCGACGAGAGGTTCTGCATACCCATTCCCGTGTTATACCCATACTCGTAACCCGTCTGTAACAGGTTCACCATCAACGTTGTCATCATCTTTATTTTGTGTTTTTTAAGGTTGTTTCGGCCTTTTTCTAAGAAAAAGGCACATCAATATGGGGCAAAAATACGAAATTATGTGTTACTTTGCATCATAATTTGAACGAAAAACCACTTTTGGCACAACTTGAACTCCATATTGCCCGTCGTATGGCTCGCTCGACGGACGGCAAAAGCCGTTCGGTGATGGAGCGGATTGCCGTTTTGTCGGTTGCCGTGAGCGTGGCCGTGATGATCCTTTCGCTGGCCGTGGTCTATGGTTTTAAGCACGATATTAGGGAGAATATGTCGGGCTTTGCGGCCCATGTCGTGGTGATGGATGTGCGCGGGATGCACCGCACGGATGCCGAGCCGATTCGGGCCACGCCGTCGCTTGAGGCGTTGTTTGAGCAGGATTCCGCGGTGGTGCACTACCAGCGCTTTGCCCGTCGGGGAGGCGTGGTGCGCACGGCCGATGCGGTCGAGGGAGTGATCCTGAAGGGTGTGGATGGTGATTTCGATTGGTCGCACTTCGAGCGGTGGCTCACCGAGGGCGCACTGCCCCGCGTCGGGGACTCGATCCGCACGAAAGATCTGCTCTTGTCCGAGAGCCTGGCCGCCCGATTGCGCGTGGGGGTCGATGATCGCATCGAACTGCTTTTTGTCGATGCCGATCAAATGCCTTACCGCGACCGCTTCAAAGTTTCGGGACTCTATGCCTCGGGGCTGGAGGAGCTGGATCGCACGACCCTCGTGACGGATCTTCGCAACGTGCAGCGCCTCTCGCAGTGGGAGGAGGAGCAAGTTTCGGGGTATGAGCTTTTTACGACGTCGCACGAGGCAGGAGAGGCACTTGCCGCGCGGATCGATCACGTATTGCTGTACAACGAGTCTGTTGAGAGCGAGAATGCCACGGCCATTTGGGTCGAGCAGCTCTATCCGCAGATTTTCGATTGGCTGAAGGCGCATGATGTCAATGCGTTGGTGATCCTCGTCATCATGCTCGTGGTCGCCTTCTTCAATATGTCGGCCGCCCTGCTGATCCTGGTCTTGGAGCGTATCCGCATGATCGGTGTGCTGAAGGCTCTCGGCATGCAGAACCGTTCGTTACGTCGCATCTTCCTCTACCGAGCCTCGATGATCGCCTTCCGAGGGTTGCTTTGGGGTAATGCGGTGGGTGTGGCGATCTGCCTCGCGCAGCAACATTTCCACCTCATCTCGCTGGATGCCGAGGGCTATATCCTCTCTTCGGTGCCGATTGCACTTGAGTGGGGCTGGTGGTTGTTGCTCAACGTGGGCTTTGCGGGTGCAATTTTGCTGTTGATGCAGCTCCCGACGACCGTGGTGGCGACTGTTAAACCCGATGAAACAATGCGCTATGAGTAACGCGAATACCGCCCTGAAGGGTAAAAAGGAGCAGATGCGGCAGATGTTTAACCGCATTGCCGAAAGCTACGATCGGTTGAACCATATTATGTCGCTCAATATCGATCGCGCCTGGCGACGGCACGGTGTGGATCTCGTGGCCGAACACACCCCGCATCGCATCCTCGATTTGGCAACGGGCACGGCCGATTTGGCGATCTATATGGCTCGGCGAATACCTTTGGCCGAGGTCGTGGGGGTGGATCTCTCGACAGAGATGTTGGCTGTGGGAAACGCGAAAATCGAGGCTGAGGAACTGGCCGATCGGGTGACTTTGCAGGAGGGCGATGCCGAGGCGTTACCCTTTGCCGATGGCTCGTTTGATGCCGTGACGGTCGCTTTCGGTGTACGAAATTTTGCCGATTTGCCGTTATCTCTTCGACAGATGCACCGCGTGTTGCGGCAAGAGGGTATGGTGATGATTATTGAGCTTTCGACCCCCTCGAATCCCGTTGTGAAGTGGGGTTACGAGTTTTACGCTTTCCGCTTGTTGCCGTGGATCGGAGGTGTGGTATCGAAAGATCGCGCGGCTTACCGCTACCTGCCCGCTTCGATTCGCGCCTTTCATCGCCCGGAACGGGTCGTGGAGATGATGCGCGAGGCCGGGTTTAAGGAGGTGGTTTCCGAGAGTAAGAGCCTCGGAATAGCCCATGTTTATTATGCGAAAAAAGGATAAAGGGATGAAGAAAAGCTTGATTTTGATGCTCTTGGTGGCTACAGGCCTGCTGATGAGCTCCTGCTCGAACACGATGCAGAAGATGCGCCGCAAGGTGAAGCTGGAGGGGATCGAGGAGGTTCGCCCCACGAGCCTTTCGTCGATTCGGATCGACTTCCGTATCATGAACCAAACGGCCTATAAACTCCACCTGAAGGATGCCGTGGCGCACCTCTACTACCGCGACAACTGCATCGGCACGATGCGCCTCAAGGAGCGTGTCGAAGTGCCGAAGCGTACCGAAAGCGAGGTTTTCCCGACCGACTGGGCTGTCGAGATCGGCAATCCCTTGTCCTTGCTTCCGATCCTGGGCAAGGTGCGTAGCGGCGACCTCTCGGAACTTTGGGTCGATCTGGAGCTGGAGGGTCGAGGCGGCCCTGTGCCGGTGAATCTTTCGCGCGAAAAGATGCCGTTGTCGGATTTTTTGCGTACCTTTGGGGTGGATTCGAACAATTTGATGAACTTTTTGAAATAGGAACGAAAATATGACAATCTGTAAGAAAATAGCTGTTTCGGTGGCGTTTTTGTTTGCTTTTGCCGCTCTGGCCGAGGCGCAGTCACTGACCGATTTTAAGCGCGGTTTGGCAACCGAAAGCCTCTCGGAGGCCACTTCGGCGCCCGCGCGTGTCGAGGTGACGGAGATCGGCTTGGCGGCCGATGCCGTGCGTGACCTTTCGAATCGTAATAATACACCCGCGCGCGTGCGCGGTTATCGCGTCTGCATCTTCTTCGATAACGGCCAGGATGCCCGTGCCGGTGCCATGGAGGCGAAACAGCTCTTCGAGGAGCACTTCCCCACGACGAAACTCTACATGGTCTATGAAAACCCCTATTTCCGTGTAACTGTGGGCAATTGCCTCACAATCGAGGAGGCCGTGATCCTGAAGGGCCAGCTGATGGACTACTTCCCGAAAGCCTTCCCCAAGAGCGAGGAGATCGCCTTGGGCGACCTTTTAGAGTAATAAAATGTAACTTTTTGACATTTTTTCACTTTTTTCTTGCTCGTTACAGGTCGAAACGCTATATTTGCGACTGTATAACTTTTCAATTTAAAAGATTTAGGTATGAAAAAGATTTACATGTTCGCCATCATGTTGGCTGCTGCGGCTATGGTTAGCTGCGCCGGTAATACGAATAAGTCGGCCGAGTGCACCGAGTGCACGGGTACGGAGTGCTGCGCTGAGGGTCAGGCTTGCACGAAGCCCGCAGAGGAGCAGTGCGAGGCTTGCAAGGAGGCCGCTCAGACGGTTGAGGGTGCCGTTAAGGAGGCTGCTGCCGAGGCTGTAGATAAGGTTGAGGCTGCCGCTAAGGAGGCTGCTGTTGATGGGGTTAGTACCGATGCCGCAGGTGCAGATGGTGCCTACGGTATCTTTCACATCCTT
>CAZVNR010000039.1:0-15564 GCA_964628945.1 uncultured Alistipes sp.
TCTACGCCAACGAGGATGTCGTGATCACCATTTCGCACATGGGCTACATCAAGCGTACGCCGCTGAGCGAGTATCGCGCCCAGCACCGTGGCGGTGTAGGCGTGAAGGGCAGTGCCACGCGCGACGAGGACTTCATCGAGCATATCTATGTGGCACAGATGCACAATACGATGCTCTTCTTCACGGAGCAGGGTCGTTGCTACTGGCTCAAGGTCTATGAGATCCCCGAGGGTACCCGTTCGTCGAAGGGTCGTGCGATCCAGAATGTGATCCAGATCGCACAGAACGATAAGGTGCGTGCCTATATCAATGTGTGGAATCTGAAGGACGAGGAGTTCCTCAACAACTACCACATCGTGATGTGTACGCGTCGCGGTACGATCAAGAAGACGCTCGTCGAGGCCTACTCGCGCCCGCGTCAGAACGGTATCAACGCCATTACGGTACGCGAGGGTGACGAACTGCTCGATGCAAAGATCACGAGCGGCAACGCCGAGATCATGATCGCGGCCCGCGAGGGTAAGGCGATCCGCTTCAACGAGCAGACCGTTCGTGCCATCGGACGCACGGGTGCCGGTGTGCGCGGTATCTCGATCGAGGAGGAGGATGAGGTGATCGGTATGATCACGATCGAGCCCGACGAGAAGAAGGATGTGCTTGTCTTGAGCGAGAACGGCTTTGGTAAGCGCACCGATCTCGACGAGTACCGCATCACGAACCGCGGCGGTAAGGGTGTCAAGACGATCAATGTGACGGAGAAGACCGGTAAGTTGGTGTCGATCCAAGCCGTGACGGACGAGAACGACCTGATGATCATCAACCGCTCGGGTATCGCAATCCGTACGGGTGTCGAGCAGATCCGCTTGGCCGGCCGTGCAACGCAGGGTGTGAAGATCATCAACCTGCGCGAGGGCGACTCGATCGCATCGGTGGTGGCTGTTCCGAAGACCGAGGAGGAGCCGCAGGCCGAGCCGACCGAACAGACGGAGGGTGCCGCTCCTGTTGAGGGTGCAACCCCCGCCGTCGAGCCGACCGCAACGGACGAAGCTCCCGCAACGCAGAACGAATAATAGAAAATTAATAACTACCTTAAATTAAACGCTTTATGAAAAGAATGTTTGTGACAGCTATTGCTGCCCTCCTGCTGGCTGCTCCCGCCGTGCAGGCACAGAGAGTGAACAAGGAGGCAATCTTGTCGAAGCTCGAGAAGAGTGACGCCGATATTGCAAATCCGAAGAAGAACGCCAAGGCTGCAACTTGGATCAATCGCGGTAAGGTCTACTACGAGGCTGCCGTTGCTCCGACGAAGGATGTATTCGTGGGTATGGAGTCGATGATGCTCCGCATGACGGCCGGTGAGCCGAAGTCGGTGGGTGCCGAGACCCTCGCCGGCAAGGAGTTCGAGGCTTGGGTTTACCCCTACTTTACGGCCTATCTCGCCGGTGGTAAGGTGGTAACTTGGATCCAGAACGATCTCGTGAAGGAGGGTGCTGCACAGGTTGCACTCGAGGCTTACAACAAGGCTTACGAGATCGACAACGGTCAGGCCGAGAAGGTGAAGGCCGGTCTGCAGCAGCTGGTTGATTTCCACTCGCAGACGGGTAACACGAACCTCGATGCTGCCCGCTATCCCGCCGCAGCCGATGGTTACAAGGCAGCTTACGAGGCGCAGTCGTCGCCCGCTTACGGCAAGGCTGACCCCACGCTGCTCTACTATGCAGGTTACCTGCGCACGATGGACGGCCCGAACAATGTTCAGTCGTTTGTTGAGGGTGCCGAGTTGCTGAACAAGGCAATGGCTGCCGGTTTCGAGGATCCCGACGGTGGTATCTACTACTACCTCTTCCACTGCTACTATGGTCAGAAGGATCAGGACAAGGCGATGGTGATGAAGGCCAAGGAGTCGCTCCTCACGGGTATCGAGAAGTATCCGAAGAACGAGCGTATCTTGGAGGGTCTGATGCAGCTCTACACCTCGGAGGAGGGCGTGGGTGACCCCGCCGACCTCGTAGCGATGTTCGACAAGCAGCTGGCCGAGACGCCCGACAATGTGGAGCTTTGGTTCGGTCGCGGTCGTATCTTCTACACGCTCAAGAACTTCGACGAGGCAATCGTTTCGTTCAAGAAGGTCGTGGAGCTGAAGCCCGATATGTACGAGGGCAACTTCTTCCTCGGTGCTTTCTATGTCTATAAGGGCGATGCGATGGGTCAAGAGCTGAACACGCGCAACTACACGAGCCAAGCCGCTTACGATGCCGACTACGCAAGCGTAAACGCCGTTTACAAGGAGGCTCTTCCCTACTTCGAGAAGGCTTACCGGCTCAATCCCGACTCCTTCGATGCACTCGATTCGCTGAAGGCGCTCTGCTTCCGTCTGCGTGACGAGGAGGGTATGATGGATAAGTACAACCATTACAATGCGCTTTGGAAAAAAGCTAAAGGTCTTGAGTAGTGAGCGATAAAAAAACGGCGAATTTCTGCGTTACGCTCGAAACGAAAATGCTCACATACGCAATGTATGCCCCGCTTTTCGTTTCATCGCAAGCCTTGAAATTCATCCGCTTTAATCACTCAACCGAGTTTTGGAGGATAGATTGATTTCTATCCTCCTTTTTTGTTTGGAATGGTGGGGCAGAATTTTTAATTGTGGAGAAGATTTTGTAAATTTGCGTGCTATTATATGTGCTATGGCAAACGAACAAGAAAAAGATATTTTACAGACCCTCACCGGTGAGGAGTATAAATACGGCTTTACGACCGAGATCGAGACCGAGTTTATCCAACGCGGCTTGAGCGAGGAGATCGTGCGCACGATCTCCGAAAAGAAGGGCGAACCGGCGTGGATGACCGAGCGTCGATTGGCGGCCTATCGTCATTGGCTCACGCTGAAGGTCCCGACTTGGGCACACCTTACGATTCCCGAGATTGATTTTCAGGATATTATCTACTACGCCGCGCCCAAGCAGAAGAAGCAGCTCAACTCGATGGACGAGGTCGATCCCGAACTGAAACGCACCTTCGACAAGCTCGGCATTCCGCTCGAGGAGCAGATGGCCTTGGCGGGTGTGGCGGTCGATGCCGTGATGGACTCCGTGTCGGTCAAGACCACCTTCCGTGAAACACTGGCCGAGAAGGGGATCATCTTCTGCTCCATTTCGGAGGCGATCCGCGAGTACCCCGAACTGATCAAAAAGTATCTGGGGAGTGTCGTGCCCTACACCGACAACTTCTACGCCGCGCTCAACGCCGCCGTCTTCTCCGACGGGTCGTTCTGCTACATCCCGAAGGGGGTGCGCTGCCCGATGGAGCTCTCAACCTACTTCCGCATCAATGCGGCGGGTACGGGGCAGTTTGAGCGCACGCTGATCGTGGCCGACGAGGGAGCCTATGTGAGCTACTTGGAGGGGTGTACCGCCCCGCAACGCGATGAGAATCAGCTCCACGCGGCGGTTGTCGAGATCGTCGTCGAGCGCGATGCCGAGGTGAAGTACTCGACCGTGCAGAACTGGTACCCGGGCGATAAGGAGGGTAAGGGCGGCATCTACAACTTCGTCACCAAGCGCGGTTTGTGCCGCGAAAATGCCCGTCTCTCGTGGACGCAGGTCGAGACCGGTTCGGCGATCACTTGGAAGTATCCGAGCTGCGTGCTGCTTGGTGACAATGCGGTAGGGGAGTTCTACTCGGTGGCGATGACCAACAACTTTCAGCAGGCCGATACGGGTACAAAGATGATCCATATCGGACGAAATACCCGCTCGCGCATCGTGTCGAAGGGTATCTCGGCCGGTAGCAGTCAGAACGCCTATCGCGGCTTGGTGCGCGTGGGTAAGGGGGCTGAAAATGCCCGCAACTACTCGCAGTGCGACTCGCTCCTGATCGGTGATAAGTGCGGTGCGCACACCTTCCCCGAGATCGACTGCCGTAACCGCACGGCGATCGTGGAGCACGAGGCGACCACCTCGAAGATCTCGGACGATCAGCTCTTCTACTGCAACCAGCGCGGCCTCTCGACCGAGGATGCCGTGGGGTTGATCGTGAACGGCTACGCCCGTGAGGTGCTGCAAAAACTGCCGATGGAGTTTGCCGTCGAGGCGCAGAAACTCTTGGCGTTGCAGTTGGAGGGAAGCGTGGGCTAAAGCTAATTCGAAATTCAAAATTAAGCATTCAAAATTAAAAATTAGTTTGGAGAAAATTATAACGCAATATGTTAAAAGTAACCAACTTACACGCTACGGTCGAGGGCAAGGAGATCCTTCGGGGGATCAACCTCGAGGTGAAGGCGGGCGAGGTGCACGCCATCATGGGGCCCAACGGATCGGGTAAATCGACCCTTGCATCGGTCTTGGCCGGCAACGAGAAGTTTACGGTCACGGAGGGGCAGGTGGAGTTCTTGGGTGAGGAACTGCTCGATCTCTCGATCGAGGAGCGTTCGCGCAAGGGGCTCTTCCTCGGGTTTCAGTATCCGGTCGAGATCCCGGGTGTGACGATGGCCAACTTTATGAAGCTGGCCGTCAACGAGCAGCGCAAGGCTCGCGGCGAGGAGCCGCTCACGGCTGCCGAGTTCCTCAAGCTGATGCGCGAAAAGGCAAAGGTCGTCGAACTCGATACGAAGATGACCTCGCGTGCCGTCAATGAGGGCTTCTCGGGCGGCGAGAAGAAGAAGAACGAGATCTTCCAAATGGCGATGCTCGACCCGAAACTGGCCATCTTGGACGAGACGGACTCGGGGCTGGATATCGATGCCCTGCGCATCGTCGCTACGGGTGTAACGAAGCTCCATACGGCCGAGAATGCAACGGTGGTGATCACCCACTACCAACGCCTGTTGGACTACATCGTCCCCGATTTCGTGCATGTGCTCTACAAGGGGCGCATCATCTATACGGGCGATAAGTCGCTGGCACTCAAGCTCGAGAAGGAGGGTTACGATTGGTTGATTAACGAACAGAACGAGTAGGATGAACCTTGCCGAATATAGCAGAACCCTGCCGCAACTGATGGCCTCGACGAAGAGCGATTTGGTCGGGTGCGACGAGCAGTGGCTCCTGATCCGCAACCCCTACGAGGTGGAGCTGACGGTGACGGCCGAGAGCTGCCGCCGCCTCTTGGTGCTGCGCTGTGCGACGAGCGGCAAGCTGACCTTGCGCTTGGAGCGCGGAGCCTCGCTGACCCTTGTCGAACTCTTTGAGCAGGGAGCCAAGGGCGAAACCCTTGTCGAGCAGGCCGAGGGGGCACACTTGAAGGCGACGGCTCTCGAGTTGGGCAGTGCCGAGGCCGCCTACACGGTCGATCTGAAGGGTGCGCACGCCTCGTCGGAGCTGAACGCGATCTTCACGGTCGGCGGGGCGGAGCAGAGCCGTCTGGCGATCCGCACGAACCACCTCGTCCCCGACTGCACGAGCCAATCCGTCGTGCGTGGTTTGGCGGGCGGTATGGCCGTCGGTCGTTTCGAGGGGATGGTCTATGTCGCCCCCGATGCCCAGCGCACCGATGCGCAGCAGCAGAACCGCAATATGCTCTTGAGCGATACGGCGCGGATCGACACGCTGCCGCAACTGGAGATCTACGCCGACGATGTGAAGTGTACACACGGCGCGACGGTGGGGCAGATGGATCAGGAGGCGATCTACTATATGCGCCAACGCGGCATCGACGAGCTGCAGGCACGCCGCCTGCAGATTGCCGGTTTTGTGGGCGATTTGGTGATGCAGTGCGGTTGCGAGGAGCTGTGCGCCGCGCTGTTGGAGCAGTTAAACGAACGATTAGATACTTTGTAGGTGATGTTTGATGTGGAGCAGATACGCAAGGAGTTTCCCCTCCTGCAACAACAGGTCTATGGCCGACCGCTCGTCTATCTCGACAGCGGTGCGACGGCGCAGAAACCCGAACGGGTGCTGCGTGCGCTCGATGCGTCGTATCGCTGCCACAACGCCAACATCCATCGCGGTGTACACTACCTCTCGGAGCAGGCGACCGAGCGTTACGAGGAGGCTCGAAGCGAGGTGGCCGACTTCATCGGTGCCCGCGAGGCGGCGGAGGTGATCTTTACGGCCGGCGCAACGGCCTCGATCAATACGGTGGCCTATGCGTGGGGCGATCGCTTTGTGGGCGAGGGGGATAACCTCGTTGTGAGCGAGATGGAGCACCACTCGAACCTCGTGCCGTGGCAACTCTTGGCCGAACGCAAGGGGGCCGAGCTGCGGATGTTGCCGTTCGACGATACGGGGCGACTGATGACCGAACGCCTCGCCGATCTGCTCGACGAGCGGACGAAGTTGGTGGCCGTTACGCAGGCCTCCAATACGCTCGGTACGCGCCCCGATCTGAAGCCGATCATCGAGGCGGCACACCGCGTTGGTGCGCGTGTCTTGGTCGATGGATGTCAGGGTGTGGTGCACGGCGGCGTCGATGTCGCGGCGCTCGATTGCGATTTCTACGCCTTCTCGGGTCATAAACTCTACGGCCCGACGGGGATCGGTGCCCTCTACGGTAAACGCGAGGTGTTGGAGGCGATGCCGCCCTTTATGGGGGGTGGCGATATGGTCGATCGGGTCACCTTCGAGCGGACGACCTACGCCCCCGTGCCGCTGCGTTTCGAGGCGGGCACGGCCAACTTTATCGCTGCGGTCGGCTTGGCCGAGGCGATCCGCTTCCTCCGCACGCTCGATCTGCGAGCCGTCGAGGAGCACGAACGCGCCCTGCTGCAACTGGCCACCGACGAGCTGCGGCGGATCGAGGGGCTGACCATCTACGGTACGACTGCGGAGAAGTGCGCGATCCTCTCGTTCAATGTCGAGGGGGTGCACGGCTACGATATCGGGATGATCCTCGATAAGTTGGGGATCGCGATCCGCACGGGACACCACTGCGCCGAGCCGGTGATGACCCACTACGGGGTGCAGGGAATGTGCCGCGCCTCGCTTGCCATGTACAACACCGAGGCGGAGATCGAGGCCCTCGTCAAGGGGGTACGGCGTGCCGTCGGGATGTTGAGATAGAACCAAACTAAAAGAAAGGAGCAAGAGCTATGTTTATCGTATTGGAAGGGCTGGACGGAGCCGGTAAATCGACGCAGATCAAACAGTTGCGTGCGCTCTTTGAGGCGCGTGGCGCGAAGTGTGCCTATGTGCACTTCCCCCGTTTCGATGCCCCGATCTATGGCGAACTGATCGCCCGTTTTCTGCGCGGTGAGTTCGGCACGGCGGCCGAGGTCGATCCCTACCTCGTGGCGTTGCTCTATGCGGGCGACCGCGCCGATGCGGCACGCGAGATTCGCCGCTGGCTCGACGAAGGGCAGGTGGTGATCCTCGATCGCTATGTCTATTCCAATATCGGTTACCAGTGCGCCAAACTCCCCGCCGGCGAGGAGCGCGACCGCCTGATGCGGTGGATCTTGGAGCTGGAGTACGGCTACAATGCCATCCCGCGCCCCGATCTCTCGCTCTTTTTGGATGTCCCGTTCTCGTTCACCGAACGCAAGCTGACCGAGCAGCGCGAGGGCGACGACCGTAGCTACCTGCGTGGCGCAAGCGATATTCACGAGGCTTCGCTCGATCTGCAACGCCGCGTGCGCGAGGTCTATTTGGCCGCCGCCGAAGAGGATCCGTCGCTGCGTGTGGTGGATTGCGGCACCGAGGAGGGCGGGATGGCCGCACCCGAAGAGATCTTCGCACGCATAACCGAGCTGTTGAGTCCTTTGCTGAACGACGATGCGCAATAAACGACTGATCAAACTGCTGGCCCACTTCTGCCGAATCGTATTGGCTGTCACCTTCATCCTCTCGGGATTTACGAAGACGGTCGATCCGTGGGGCACGGCCCTCAAGGTGAGCGAATACCTCACGATCTACGGCTGGGACGAGCTGCAACCTGCGGCGATGGCTTTCTCGATCTGGCTCTGCGGTGCGGAGCTGATGATGGGGTGTATGCTGCTCTTCAAGGTGCGTATCCGTATGGTGTCGATCTTTGCGCTCGGCTCGATGCTGATCTTTACTGTGATCACCTTCTTAAGCGCGACGGTGCTGCCGGTTGAGGATTGCGGCTGCTTCGGCGAGGCGATCAAACTCACGCCGTGGCAGACCTTTATGAAGAATCTGATCTCGCTGCCGATGGCCGTCGTGGTGTGGTGGCGTTACCGTCCCGACCGCATCTTCTCGTTTAAGCGGTTGGAGTTGATCCTGATGTGTCTGTTCTTTGCCGGCTCGATGTCGCTCGGCTACTACTGCTACCGTCACCTTCCGTTGGTCGATTTCCTCCCCTACAAGGTGGGTGTCAATATCCACGAGGCGATGGTCGAACAGGCCGCCGCCCCCGACGAGGAGAGCGAAACGGTGCTCGTCTATCGCAACCGCAAGAGCGGCAAGCTGCGCGAGTTCTCGTTGGAGGATACCGAGTGGCAGGACGACGAGAAGTGGGAGTGGGTCGATACGCGCACCGAGAGCGGCGAACGGGTCGTGCGTGCGCTGATCAGCGAGTTCTCGCTCCACAACGCCGAGGGCGATATGACGGAGTGGATTCTGACGCTCAAGGGGCGTATCTATATGCTCTGCGTGACCGATCCGAATGCGATTCCTACGGCCTGCTCCTCGCGCTTGATCAATCTTTGCTACGCGGCGCAACAGCGCGGCGACTATGTGATCTGTGTCACCCCCGACCCCCTCTACGAACAGGTCAACTGGTCGTGCGGCGGGTTGATGATCTCCTGCTTCAATATCGATGCCTCGACCATGAAGACGATGCTGCGTGCCCGCGACGGGGTGGTGGTGCTCGAGGACGGGGTGATCACTGCAAAATACAACTGCTTGGATGCCAAGCTCTAACCGCTAACAACTCTGCATTATGCAACGATTTGTGCTCCTTTTTTGCTGGCTCCTGACTGCGGGAGCCGCCGTTGCCGCCGTACCCGATGAGGTTGAACAGGCGATTCGTCGCGGCCGCGAACTCTACGAATTTGGCCGTTGGAGCGATGCTCGCCACAGCTTCACCGAGGCTCGCCGTGCGATGACCGCCTCGCAACTCGCCCTGCGCGAGGAGGCGGACTACTACTTGGCCGCCTGCGCCGTCGAGCTGCGCAGCGCAGATGCCGAGGAGGCGCTCTTGAACTTCCGCCGCACCTACCCGGGCTCGACCTTCAACAACGAGGTGCGCTTCGCCCTCGCCTCGCACTACTGCGCCGAGGGCGATATGGCGCGTGCCCGCAGCTACTTCGAGCAGTGCGACTACAAGGCGTTGAGCCGCGTGCAGCGCGAACGCTACCACTTCCGTATGGGCTATGTCGCCTTCGACGAGAAGAGCTACACGGAGGCCTACACCCACTTCAATCGTATCGGTGACGAGAGCGAATATGCCGACCACGCCACCTACTACCGCGCCTATATCGACTACACGGAGGGGCGCATCGCCCCCGCCAAGGAGGCCTTCCAACGCCTCGCTGCGGAGGGCGCATACAGCGAATTGGCCCCCTATTACCTCCTGCAACTCGAGTTCAACGAAGGGAACTACGCCTATGTCGTCGAACACGGTGTGCCGCTTGCCGAGCGTGCCGTTGGCGAGCGTAAGGCGGAGCTGCTGCGTGTCTTGGCCGAGGCATCGTATCACCTCGAAGATTACGCCCAAACGCTCACCTACCTCGATGCCTATGAGGCGGCGGGCGGTGTGATGGATCGTGACGGGAGCTACCTACGCGGCTTCTCGCTCTATCGGATGACTCGCTGGGAGGAGGCGGTCGAGTGGCTGCGCAAGGCGGCCGGCCCCGAGGATCGTCTGACACAGAACGCCTCGTACCACCTCGCCGACTGCTACCTGCGCTTGGGACGCAAGCAGGAGGCGATACAGGCCTTTGCCCTTGCCACCGACAAACAGCTCGATGCCGTGGTGGCCGAGGATGCCCTCTTTAACTATGCCAAGCTGCAGTATGAGCTGGGCGGCGGCCTCTTCAACGGAGCCATTCAGCTCCTCTCGCGCTACCTGAAGGAGTACCCCCAATCGCCCCGTGCAGGGGAGGCACGCACGCTGCTCGTGGCCGCTTACTACAACTCGCGCAACTACGATGCCGCCTACCGCGCCATCAAACAGATGCCCTCGACCGATGCCGAGCTGCGCACCGCGCTCCAAAAGATCGTCTATTTCCGTGCCCTCGAGGCGAAAAAGGCGGGTGACCGTTCGACGGCACGCCGCCTGCTGCACGAGGTCGTGACACTCAATATCAGTCCGCGCTATACGGCACTGGCCACCTTCTGGCAGGGCGAGATCGCCTACGAGGAGGGTGACTACACGCTGGCCGCCACGAAGTACAACGCCTACCTGCGCCGTGCACCGCGAACCGAGCGCGAGTTCGCGTTGGCGTGGTACAACCTCGGTTACTGCTACTTGGAGAGCGACCGCTCGGCACAGGCCGAGGGTGCCTTCAACAACTTCCTGACGGCCTATCCGCGCCGCGATCGCTACCGCAACGATGCCGAGAACCGTTTGGGTGACATCGACTACACGGCTCGTCGCTTCGAGCAGGCGTTGGCGCACTACGATCGTGTGGTGGCAACGGGGGGCGCGGGGCGCGATTATGCCGCCTATCAACGCGCCGTGACACTCGGTCTGTTGGGACGCACCGAACAGCAGCAGGAGGCACTGCGGCAGATCATCCGCACGGGAAAGGGCGATCGCGTGGAGGTAGCCGCTTATGAGCTGGGTAACAGCTATATGCGCCGCGAACAGTACGCCGCTGCCGCCAAGCAGTATGAGCAATTCCTCGCCTCGTATCCCGCCTCGACGATGCGTGCGCAGGTGGCGCAGGATTTGGGGTTGGCCTACCTCAATATGGGCGAGAAGGAGAAGGCGATGCAGGCCTACGATCAAGTCGTCAAGGCGGCTCCGCAATCCCCCTCGGCGCGTGAGGCGTTGCAGTCGATCCGTGAGATCTATGTGGCGCAGGGCGATGCCGACGGCTACTTTACCTATGCCGCCGAGGCGGGTGTCGAGAGCGATCTCTCGGCGCTTTCGCGCGACTCGCTCTCGTTCGTCGCGGCGCAGAAACTCTATCTTGACGAACGCCGTACGGATGCCGAACGGTCGCTTCGCAGCTACCTGAAGAGCTACCCGAAGGGTCGCTACCGCGCCGATGCGCTCCACTACTTAAGCTCGCTCTACCTCGCCTCGGAGCAGACCGACGGCGCGATCGAAACGCTCACCGAGTTGGCCGACCTCGCTACGCCCGAATATACGCTCGATGCGCTGCGCCGCCTCTCGGAGCTGACTTGGAACGCGAAACGCTACAAGGAGGCCGCCGCTACGGCGCGTAAGCTCTACGCCGCCTCGACCGTGCAAGAGGAGCGCGAGGAGGCGATGACGCGCTATGTTCGCGCAACGGTTCGGACGGAGGATAAGGAGGCGATCTCGAAGATGGCCTTGGATCTCCTCGCTGCGGAGGATGCCGGCACGACCGCCCGCCGCGAGGCGAAGTTTGCGTGGGCCGAGCAGATGCGCGAGGAGGGTCGCGCGGAGGCGGCACATCGCCTCTATAAGGAGCTCTCGGAGGAGGTGAAGAGCGACGAAGGATCGGCTGCGGCCTACCGTGTGATCGAACACGACTACGCCGACGGCAAGGGCGATTTGGATCGCACCGAAAAGGCGGTCTTTGCTCTCTCGGAGCGGGTACCGAAGGCCTACTGGTTGGCCAAAGCCTACCTCCTCTTGGGCGATCTTTATGTGGTGAAGGGTGACCCCTTCCAAGCGCGTGCCACCTATCAGAGCGTGGCTGATGGTTATTCGCCCGACGACGACGGCATTGTGGCCGAGGCGCGGGCACGAATCAAAAAATTAGGTGAATGATGAAACAGAGATCGTTATGGATGCTGTTGGTGGCGATGCTGCCGCTGACAACCACCGCGCAGGTGGAGAAACAGGTCGAGGTGACGAAGGCCTACGAGCCGACCTTGGAGCGAGCCGAGAAGCTCTCGATTGCCCCCGATATGACCGATACGATGCAGTTGCGACCCGAGATCGACTACACGATCACGCCCCTCTCGCTGCAAACGACCCTCACGACCCGCCCGATCCGTCCGGCGCAGGTGAGCTACTGGGAGTTCAACCGCCCGCGCCCCTACTACCTCAAGGCGGGCATCGGTGCGCCGTGGCAGTCGGAGCTGGATCTCTACGCCGCCACGCAGAACCCGACCACAGGTTACCTTCTCGGCTACCTGAACCATTCGGGGCGTTACGCCTCGATCGAGAACGATCGGGGTGATCGGCACGCCTCCGCGCAGATGCAGAACCGCGTGGGGGTGGCGGCCGGACGACCGGTCGGCAAGCGCACCGTGGAGGGCGATGTGCACTATTCGCACCGCCTCTTTCATCGCTACGGAGCCCACTACTACGGGCTGCTTCAGCCGCTCCCGAGCCGCATCGCCTATGGCGATCTCGATGCCCTCGTACGCATCGGTGACGACTTCCAAAACCTCACGCGCACGAACTTCGAGGTGGTGGCCGACGGATCGTTCTTCTTCGACCATACCGACCCCGTGACGGCCGGTATGCGGGGCAACCAGTCGCGGCTCGGAATCGCAACGAAGGTGGCACGCGCCTTTGGCGATCGCCGCTTCCTGCTCGGCGCGGGGTATCGCCACACGGAGGGTGCCAAGGCACTCAACCGCCATCGCCAGCAGCTCCTCTCGGCCTCGTTGCGCTACGGTTCGGAGAGCGAACAGTACCGCTACGAGGTGGGTGCCGACTACTACTACGACCGATTCAAGGGTCGCCACGCTACGGCCGAGAACTACCTCTTCCCCTTTGCGCGCGTCGAGTTTGATCTGATCGCCGATGCCGTGAAACCCTTTGCCGAGATCGACGGTTCGCTGAAGAGCAACGACTACCAGAGCCTCACGCACCGCAACCCCTACCTCGAGGCTCCCTTGTGGCTCGACCGCAGTACGGCCGAGTGGGAGGTGCGCGGCGGCCTCACGGGACACTCGAAACGCACGCGCTTCAACTACCGCGCCTATGCCGCCGTTGCGCTGCGCGAAAATCAGCTCTACTGGCTCGTACCGACCTTCGACGAGCACCTGCCGATGCAGACCGTGGCGGGGTGGCTGACCCCGATGCAGGGGCGGCAGACGGTCGTAACGCTCGGCGGTGAGGTGAACTACCGCCCGATCAACGCCCTGCAATTCGATCTCGCGGCTCGTTTCTTTGCCTACAACGACGAGGAGGAGATCGAAAACGGCCTCCCCGCGATGGAGAGCGAGGCGGCCGTGCGCTACGAGGATCGCAAGGTGCGCATCGGCCTGCGTGCACGCTTCGAGGGTGCACGCCGCTGGACGGTCGTCGGGCAGGGTGTGGAGCCGATCGCCGTGCTCGGGGAGTATAAAGCCCCCTTTGCGGTCGATCTCGGAGTCGATTTCGAGTGGCTGATTTCGGCACAAACGGCCCTCTATTTAGAGGCTCGTAACCTCCTCTGCCGCGAACTCTATCGCCTGCCGACGATGCCCGAGTACGGCATCAACGGCATGGTCGGTGTGCGGATCGCCTTCTAAACAAACGAACGAACGGTCGATGAGACAGTTGCGCCTCCATACGCTACTTCTGATCGGTTGTCTTTGGCTGCTGCTCGCCTCTGGCGATGCCGTTGCCGCGACAACCACACCCGCAACGCCCCTGCAGGCACAGGACGAGTGGGTGGTGCAGGAGCGTGGGGTGGTGCAGGCTGCGGAGCAGCGTGAAGAGCCGGCCGTGCGCAGCAGTACCTTCAACGAGGCCTATCTGCTGATCGGGCACCTCTATCTTCGCTACTTGGTGGTCGGCCTTTCGCTGCTGCTCCTGCTGCTTGTGCTGGTCTTTGTGCTCCTCTTTCTGCTCCTGCGCGAACGGAAAGAGCGTCGCTCGCACCACCAAATGGCGCAACACTACAGCGAACAGATGGAGCAGATCGCCGGCGAACGGCGCGAACAGGATGCAAAAACGGCCGAGATGCAGCAGCAACTCGCCCAGCTCTTCGGCGGGCAGTTTGCGCTGATCGACCAGTTGAGCACGATCTACTACGAAACGCGCGGCCTGAAAAAGGATAAGGAGGCGATCTATAAGCGGGTCTGCGACGAGATCGCCCACTGGTCGAACCAAAAGAAGAATGCCCGCGAACTGGAGCAGATCGTCGATCGCTACAAGGAGGGGGTGATGGCGAAACTACGCGCCGAAATGCCCGCCTTCTCGGAACTGGATCTCCAAATTTTGTGTTACAGCTACGCCGGTTTTTCGACCAAGGCGATCAGTATCTTTTTGGGTACGACGGTCGGCACGATCGACACGCGCCGCTACCGTTTGCGTATCAAAATCGCGCAACAAAATCCCCCGTCGAAGGAGCTTTTTTTTGAGAAAATGAAGTAAATGATTGATATTTAGCTGTTTAGCTTTGTTTTCGGTTGATTGAATATTGTAATCTACTGATTATCAATAGATTATAACTATTGTAAGCGAACTGTGAGATTTTTGGATCTTTCGGTTCGCTTATTTTGTTGTGTGTCAATGTGTTAGCATATCAACTTGTGAGATGGTTTTTGCCCGTTTTTCTTGCGTTCGCACCGTCGTCGCTCTAATTTTGCACTCGGAAACAACACCAAAAGCGTTCGCCGTGTCGAGGGGATCGGGATTATTTGTGAGTGTGTGATGTATTGGTGATCCCCTCGACCGTACGACGCCAAAAAAGCAAACAGCGAATTGAACAGACTTAAACCTTTTTATTAACTTAAACTTTATCGATTATGAAAAAAATGTTTGTATGGATGGCTGCGGCTGTCGTGGTCGCAACGATCACGACGGCTCGCGCCGAGGAGCCCGAACAGCCGGCGCACTGGATCAACCGTGTTTCGATTACCAACACGATTCGCACGGGAAAACCCTTCTCGAGCGGCTCCTACCATCTGTTGGAAGATGTATTTATGGTCGGCTATGACTTCAACAAGCGTTGGTCGGTGTATCTGCCGATGGCGACGACCTACGCCCTCTTCGATCGGCAAAAGGGGGTGAAACGCTACGAGAACAGCAACACGATCGGCCTTGCGGCGGGTTACAGCCCGATCCACACGCGCACCGATCGGTTGGAGTTGCTGGCGCAGTGGGACTGCTCGATCGACAGCGACTGGCGATACCGTGCCTACGAGTTTGGCGTGCGCTACGGCGACGGGCATAAAAACAGCGGAATCTCGCACTATGTTGAGGCGGGGGTACGCTACTACGACACCTATCGCGGCGCAGTGCCGAGCGGCCTCTCGTGGTTTGTGGGTTGGGGTATTCGGTTTTGATTTTTTTAGGGAATTTAGGGAGTTTAGTGAAGTGAATCTCCCTAAACTCCCTAATTTCACTAACTTCCTATCCTCCGTTGCATCAGCCACATTTTGTTCGCCTATGGGCACAAAAAAAGGGTGAGCTATTTATATCGCACCGCTACAACCTCATACCCTTGCTTGCTTCCACACCTGGGGGATTCTGAGGGAGCTGGTCGTATAAGACTCACCCGAGGCACAAAAGTAGAAAAAAATCCCTATCTTTGCAAAAAAAATTGAAAAAGATGCAGAAAAAATC
>CAZVNR010000040.1:0-15503 GCA_964628945.1 uncultured Alistipes sp.
AAGATGTAGGACATGGTCAAAAAGGTGGTGATACCGGCCAAAACCTCGGTGCGTATCGTGTGTTTTGCAGGATCAAAGCCGAAAAGTTTGTTAAGCATATTCTGTTTGGATTAATCGTTAAAATGTCCACTTTACGGCCAGCGTGGGGATGGCGTAGAACCCCTCGCCGACAAAGTTGTTCGAGAGCTCGCACTCGGCACCGAGGCTCCAAAAACCGCCGTCACCGCCCTTGCGGTTGAAGTTGTACCAGAGTTGCGGCTCGGCCAAGAAGATATGGGTCGTTCCCTGCCACGGGCGGCACTCGCGCCAGAAGTCGAAGAAGCCGCTGAAGGTGGCACGCCCGTCGAGGAGCTGAATGCCCCAAACGCCCGTGATCTGGAAGTTTGCCTCGGCCTTGTCACCGTCCGTATCGACCGTGTGGGGGATGTGCTTGTACATGACCGAGAGCGACCAAGTCTTGCCGAAGTCGGCCGAGTGCCCCGAGTAGGTCGCACCGGCCAAGTAGGCATCGTTGAAGCTCCCCACCGTGCGGTTCTGACCGCCGTTGTACTCGAGGTGCAGCGACAACCAGCTCCACTTCGACTCCTGCCAGAAGCAGAACTCGCGGGCGATCTCCCAGTAGGCACCGCTCACGCCGTCGTCGTAGTCCATATCGACAAAGAGGTAGGTCGAACCCGCGCGGTCGGGACGGAACATTTCAAAGGTGGTGGTCAGCGGAGCACGCCCGTCGGCATCCGCCGTCTTGTCCAGCTCGTCGTAGAGCGATCGACCGAGGTCGTAGTGCAGTTGCAGGTTCTGTGCCGAGAGGGTCAGCGCCGAACCGAGCAGCAACACGAGGAGGAAGATTCGTTTCATTGGGTTGTGTGTAATGGTGTTGATAACAAAAAATCGAGTAAAAATAGCAATTATTTGCCACATAGCCAACCCTGCGGCGCAATATTTTCGTTTTACGATTAAAATTAAGGTAAAAGATCAAACAGATACGACGCATCGCTCCCTTTTTTATGGCTTTTTACAGAACTGTCGCTGGGGGGGGCGTTTGTCGGCAGGGTGATGCGATGGAAGCCCAATCGAGGTTCCGTTTGTGCATCTGAAAAATTAATCTTACTTTTGTTGTGCAATCGCGATGGTTGCGCCATTTTTTGAAGGTGTTTTCGCGCTCCTTTGTAGGAAATCTGACAGTTTCAAACAAGCAAAAGGATAAACGAACGGCACTCATCTCTTGTATATGTATGGCTTGTGGCATCGTCTGTGCCTGCCGGCCCTGCATTACAAGTGTGGGGCATTGTATCGTCTGTTTTTGCTTGGGTTTTGTCAGAACCTCCTACAGAATAGGCGTGAATTGACCCACACTTTCTGTTTATAATCAAATGCTCTTTGTTTGGGGTCGGCCAAAGAGATTATATCCTTATCAGCCATGAAACACATTGGACAATGTATTAAAGCAGAGCTTGAACGACAAGAACGAGGCGTGAGTTGGTTTGCCCGTAAACTCTCTTGCGATCGGTCAAATATTTATCGTCTGTTCCAACGGGAGTCGATCGATACCTTCTTGTTGAAACGCATCTCTCAAGTTTTGAAACACGATTTCTTTGCCGATCTCTCCGAATCGCTCTCGGATATGGATAAAGTAGTGAAAAATTAACATCAAAAATGTTGCGAAATTGGCAACAGGTGTTGCAGGTGTGGTGAAGAGGAAATCTCTACCTTTGCAAAAAATATGTAGAAAATCACACATGCGCTACTTACGAAACCTTGCTGCTGCGGTTGCCATGTTTGGCCTGACCGCTGCGTTTGCACAAAAAGTCGATTACTCGATCGTCGCTGTTCCCGAAGAATCGGGCATTGATTTTATGCAGATCACATCAGCCAGCGACTATGTTTGTCTTCCCGTCGTACAACGGAGTTCGACATCCCTGAATTGGATGACCAATCGTGTGTTGGATATCTCCGTAGATGGTACGAAGATCGCCTATCTCTCCTATCGCAATGATACGAGCAACATCTTCATCAAAGAGCTGGGTAAGCAGGGTGCTTCCGTGCAACGCACCAATCGACAGATGGTGATTGATTTCAGCTTTTCGCCCGATGGCGAATATATCTGTTTTTCTGAACAACGGGGAGCAACCACTCAAATTTTTCGCACCAGCGCACATCAAGGCTACATCTGCCGTCAATTGACCTCTGCCAATCGAGATTACTCGCCGGTCTATTCGGACGATATGAAGCAGGTGCTTTTTGCTCGTCAGGAGGCCAATAGTCTGAGTATTTGGGGGTATGACATGAGCAACAACTTCTTGTCGAGTTATACATCCGGTATGAATCCCTGCCCCCTGCCGGAAGAGCCGGCATTCCTTTGCGCTCGTGTGAACAGCAGCGGCCGCACAGAGATTTGGAAGGTCAACTATGAGACCGGCGTTGAGGAGTGTGTCATCTCCGATCCCAATCGCAGTTTTTCGTCACCCAGCATCTCGCCGAACGGTAAGTGGATCCTTTTTGTAGGTGAAAGCGTGATCGATGCCGGTTCATTCACCTACCGCAATACGGATATTTTCGCGTGCCGTCCGGATGGTTCCGACATTGTTCAATTGACCTATCACGCTGCGGATGATTTGAGTCCGGAGTGGAGCTGCAACAGCCGATACATCTTTTTTGTCTCGCAGCGAGGCAGTGCAGATGGCACGGCTAATATTTGGCGGATGAATTTCCTCTACCAATAAAGACAATAGGCAATACACATTTTTTTACTTAAACAATTATCACTATGAAAAAATTATCATTTGTGCTGACGGTGGCTCTGATGGCCATCGCAACGACGGCTTCGGCCCAATTCGCTAACAGTGGCAAAAAAACAACAAAAGTTAGTACGAACACGGAGAATTACAACCGATTCGTGGCCGCATACAACTCTTTCAGCCTCTCTACTGAAGGTGACAGTCTTGATCTGACGGGTCTTTCGGTTGGTTGGACCAAGGGTATCAGCATTGCTGAGAAGATGCCGCTCTATGTTGAGACCGGCTTACATGTGATGTATGCCTTTGGAAGCGAGTATGGTTTTGATTATAGCTATCTGGGTGTAAATGTACCGGTGCTGCTCACCTATAAAATTACCCTGCACGAGACGATGTCAATCTTGCCTTATGCAGGTCTGAATCTGCGTGGAAATATTCTTGGAGAGGAGTCGGAGGATGGTGATAAATATGATTTCTTTGACGATTATGATGCAAAGCGTTTCGGTGTTGGCGCCTCGTTGGGTGTAAACTTTGATTTCAAGTCGCTCTCGGTTGGGCTTGGCTATACATACGATTTCACGGAGATGATGGAGGAGATCAAGGCGAATTGCTTTACGGTAGCTATTGGTCTGAAGTTCTAACATATCTATTTCTATCTCTTGAGCAGGAGCTTGTCGTCGGCGACAAGCTCCTTTTTTTTGAACGACGGAGCGAACCACCTGCAAAAGTCGGTGGGGCAGTAACTTTGGAACCACCTATAGAAGTGTGCTTAAAGCGTCATCTTGAGCGTAGCGAAAGATCTGTACGGCAAACTTTGCCGACATACAGATTCTTCGTTTCACTCAGAATGACGGCGGCTTTTCTTAAATCTCTCCACCGGAATTTGCTACTGGCCCCAGATTCCCCAACACTCCCAACTCTCTCCGGCGCGTCAGCCCAAAGCTGACAGCTGAGTGCTGATCGCTGACAGCTAATTTTGAATTTAAGTCGATCTTATGGTGTAATCCCCGATTTTTTTCTATCTTTGTTCTCTACACAAAGCCTGCAAATGATGAATACAACGCGTGAACCTATCGGCGAGCAGCGTGAGCATACCTTTATGCGATACCGCATCCACCGCATTCTGTTGGTCTGCTCCTCCTACGACGGCTACATCTTGGAGGAGGACGGCCATATCGAGTCGCAGATCAACCGCGAGTACCTCGAGCTCAATATGTCGAATCCGCCCGCGCTGACACGCGTAAGCTCCACGCGCGAGGCTCTCGAGCTGTTGGAGCACGATGCCTCGTTCGACTTCATCCTGACGATGTACAATGTCGGCGAGCTGGATGTCTTCTCGTTCGGCAAGATCGTCCGCGAACGCTACGCCATCCCCGTCGCGCTGATGACCTCCTTCTCGAAGGATATCTACCGCCGTATCGAGGAGCAGGACCGCTCGGGGCTCGACTACATCTTCTGCTGGCACGGCAACGCGGATCTGATCATCGCCATCATCAAGCTCGTCGAGGATAAGATGAACGCCGAGGCGGATATCTTGGAGGGGGGCGTGCAGGCGATCCTCTTGGTCGAGGATTCGATCCGCTTCTACTCGACCTATCTGCCCGAGCTCTACAAGCTGCTCCTGCAGCAGAATACCGAATTCCTGCGTGATGCCTTCAACGAGCAGCAGCAGATCCTGCGCAAGCGTGCCCGCCCGAAGGTGCTCTTGGCGACGAGCTACGACGAGGCGATCGAACTCTACGACCGCTACAAAACGAACCTACTGGGCGTGATCTCCGATGTGGGCTTTGTGATGCACCGCCAAGATGCCCCCGAGCAGGAGCGATTGGATGCCGGCATCGAGCTCTGCCGCCACATCAAGCAGGAGAACCCGTTGATGCCCGTGCTGTTGCAGTCGTCGCAGACCGACTTCCGCTCGACGGCCAACGAGTTGGGGGCGGGCTTTATCGCCAAGAACTCGAAAACGCTCCTCTTGGAGCTGCGCGACTTCATTCAAAAGGAGTTTGCCTTCGGCGACTTCATCTTCAAGGACCCCGCGACGGGTGCCGAGGTGGGGCGTGCGAAGGATCTGATGCAGATGCAGGCGATGATCGCCACGATCCCCGACACCGCCTTCGAGTACCACACCTCGCAGAACCACCTCTCGAAGTGGCTCTACTCGCGCGGTCTGTTCCCGTTGGCCGCCGCGATTCGTCGCCGCAACAAGAGCCACTTCAGCAACATTGACGAGCACCGTCGCTCGATCGTGAACGCCATCCGCGACTACCGCACGCTGCTCGGGCAGGGTGTGGTGGCGAAGTTCGACCCCGAGACCTACACCGACACGGTCGGCTTTGCCCGCATCGGCGAGGGTTCACTCGGCGGCAAGGCGCGCGGCTTGGCCTTTATGAACTCGATGCTCATCAAGCACCGCCAGTACGACAAGCACGCCGGCGTGCGCATCCTGATCCCCCGTTCGGTGGTGATCGCCACGGAGTTCTTCGACCGTTTCATCGAACGCAACGGCTTGGCCGACATCCTTTCGCAGGAGCTGACAGATGAGGAGATCCTTTCGGAGTTCGTCGCCTCGACCGTGCCGCATCGCCTGCAAGAGGCACTCAAAGCCTACATCCGCACCGTGCGTACGCCGCTGGCCGTGCGTTCGTCGTCGAAACTCGAAGATTCGCATTTCCAGCCCTTTGCGGGCATCTATTCGACCTATATGGTCCCCTATACGCCCAACCCCGACCAGCTATTGCGCCTCGTCCTGCGTGCCATCAAGAGCGTCTATGCCTCGGTCTATTTCGCCGAGTCGAGGGCCTACATCCAGTCGTCGCAGAACCTGATCTCGGAGGAGAAGATGGCCGTCATCCTGCAGGAGGTGTGCGGCACGGAGCAGGACGGGCTGTATATGCCGACCCTCTCGGGTGTGGCACGCTCGATCAACTACTACCCGATCGGCGACGAACGCGCCGAGGACGGCGTGTGCAATATTGCGATGGGCTTGGGAAAACTGGTGGTTGATGGCGGCCGCACGCTGCGCTTCTCGCCCGCCTATCCGCAGCGCGTACTGCAGACCTCGACCCCCGAGCTGGCCCTGCGCGAAACGCAGAACGAGGTGCTGGCACTCGATCTCAACCCCGCCGCCTTCCGTTCGTCGATTGACGATGCGGTCAATCTGAAACGATTGAAGCTCACAGAGATCGACCGCCTGCGCCACGCGCGCTTTGTCACCTCGGTATGGGACCGCGACAACGAGCGCATCTCGGACAGCCCGTTCGATCGGGGTCGTCGCGTGATCACCTTCAATAACATCCTCAAATACAATACCTTCCCGTTGGCCGAGATCGTGCAGGATATGCTGCGCGTGGGTGCCGAGGAGATGCGCTGTCCCGTTGAGGTGGAGTTCGCCGTCAATATGGATGTGCCGGCAGGGCAGGAGAAGATCTTTAACCTGCTGCAGATCCGCCCAATCATCGACAATCAGGACAACCGCTCGATCGACTGGTCGCAGGTTGATCCCGCGCAGGCTCTGGTCTATGGCGAGCAGGCGTTGGGCATCGGCCGTATGGGGGAGCTGCGGGATGTGATCTACATCAAGGCGGATCGCTTCTCGTCGCTCGTGACGGAGCAGATCGCCGAGGAGCTGCTCGCGCTGAACCGCCGCGCACAGGAGGAGCGGCGCGGTTACATCCTGATCGGCCCCGGGCGTTGGGGCTCGTCGGACCCCTTCTTGGGCGTTCCGGTCAAGTGGACGCATATCTCGGAGGCGAAGGTGATCGTCGAGTGCGGCATCAAGGAGTTCGAGATCGAGCCCTCGCAGGGGACGCACTTCTTCCAGAATGTCACCTCGCTTGGCGTGGGCTACCTCACGATCAACCCCTATCGCGGCGACGGTCGCTTCGACGAGGCGGCACTCGATGCCCTCCCCGCCTACTATGAGGGGGAGTTCCTGCGTTGGGTGCGCTTCGATCGGGAGTTGGAGGTGGCGATCGACGGCCGAGCCAACCGAGGGGTGATAGAAATTAAGAATTCAAAATGAGAGGGATGTAGCAGGCGGTGGAGAGGCAAAGATAACATTTGATCAAAAAAATTTCGGTTCATATAATGGAATGTCAGAAAAATTGCTATATTTGTGATAGGAAACAACCTTAAACATCCTATACTATGAATGTCGAAAAATTGATGCAGGAGCTTGAACGCAAGCACCCGAACGAAAGCGAGTATTTGCAGGCCGTGCGCGAGGTCTTGACCACCGTCGAGGAGGCCTACAACGCTCATCCCGAATTCGAGGCCAACAAGATCGCCGAGCGCATCGTGGAGCCCGATCGTCAATTCACCTTCCGTGTGACATGGGTCGATGATCGCGGCGAGGTGCAGGTCAATACCGGCTACCGCGTGCAGTTCAACAACGCAATCGGCCCCTACAAGGGTGGTCTGCGTTTCCACCCCTCGGTGAACCCCTCGATCCTGAAGTTCCTCGGCTTCGAGCAGATCTTCAAGAACGCCCTGACGACCCTCCCGATGGGTGGCGCAAAGGGCGGCTCGGACTTCGATCCGAAGGGCAAGTCGGCCGGCGAGGTGATGCGCTTCTGCCAAGCCTTTATGACCGAGCTGTGGCGCCACATCGGCCCCGAGACGGATGTACCGGCGGGCGACATCGGTGTAGGTGCACGCGAGATCGGCTACCTCTACGGTATGTACCGCAAGCTGGCCCGTGAGAATACGGGCGTGCTGACGGGTAAGGGGATGACCTACGGCGGATCGCTCATTCGTCCCGAGGCGACGGGCTTCGGTGCCGTCTATTTCTTGGTGCAGATGCTCGCCGAGCAGGGGATGGAGATCGCCGGCAAGCGCATCGCCATCTCGGGCTTTGGCAATGTGGCTTGGGGTGCTGCGAAGAAGGCAACCGAACTGGGTGCCAAGGTTGTAACAATTTCGGGCCCTGACGGTTACATCTACGACGAGGCGGGGCTCGATGAGGAGAAGATCGCCTATATGTTGGAGCTGCGAGCCTCGAACAACGATGTGGTCGCTCCCTACGCAGCGAAGTTTGCCGGTGCGAAGTTTGTTGCCGGTCGTAAACCGTGGGAGGTGGCGGTCGATATTGCGATGCCGTGCGCTACGCAGAACGAGCTGAACGGCGAGGATGCCCGCCGGCTCTTGGCCAACGGCGTGAAGATCGTGGCCGAGGTGTCGAATATGGGTTGCCGTCCCGAGGCGATCGAGGCCTTCATCGAGGCGCAGATCCCCTACGGCCCGGGCAAGGCGGTCAATGCCGGCGGCGTGGCCACCTCGGGCTTGGAGATGACCCAGAATGCGCAGAAACTGAACTGGTCGGCCGAGGAGGTGGATCAGAAATTGCACCAAATTATGTCGTCGATCCACTCGGCCTGCATCGAGTACGGTACGGAGAAGAGCGGCTACATCAACTATATGAAGGGAGCGAACATCGCCGGCTTTATGAAGGTCGCCAAGTCGATGGTCGAGCAGGGCATTGTGTAAAATTCAAAATTTAGAATTAAAAATTGGGCTGGCGCACTTCGTACCGCGCTAGCCCTTATTTTACTCGCTCCCGTTTAACTCCTCGATCGCTCGCGTGATGACCGGATCAATCGGGTGGATGCTCATATAGAAGGCGTTGTCTTCGAGCACCGTGTTACGGCCGATGTAGGCGCGGAGTTGCGCCTCGATCAGGTGGCGTGAGCGGGCGATGTCGCGGCGGCGCGGGGCAACGCCCTGTCGCTCGGCGTAGGCGATGAAGTCATCAACCAAGCGGCGGTCGCTGTCGAGCAGTTGCTTCAGCTCGCCGAGTGTCTGCACGCGATTCAATGCCTCGCGGTGGCGGTCGGCGTACTCGATCGTGTAGCGGTAGAGGATGTTGCGCCCCGTGACCTCGATGAAGTAGGGGGTCACATCGGTCGTGTCGGCCGGAATGAATAGGTCGGGCATGATGCCGCCGCCGCCATAGACCACCTTCCCCTTCGGGGTGACGCGCTTGAGCGAGTCGGCGAAGTGGATCGATTCGGCCGAGAAAAACTCGTTGTTCTCGTAGCGGTGTAGCAGATCGGCCTCGTACTCCTCACCCTTGCCGTAGGCATAGGGCTTCTGGATCGAGCGGCCGGTCGGCGTATAGTAGCGGGCAATCGTGAGGCGCACGGCCGAGCCGTCGGGGTAGTCGATCTGTCGCTGAACCAACCCCTTGCCGAACGAGCGGCGGCCGATGATCGTGCCGCGATCGTTGTCCTGCAACGCGCCGGCCAAGATCTCGCTCGACGAGGCGCTGTACTCGTCGATCAGCACCGCTACCTCCATATCCTGTGCAATGCCCGAGCCGTCGGCGTACTCGCTGATGCGCGTGTGGTGGCGATCCTCGGTATAGACGATCAGCTGCTTGGCGTGCAGAAACTCGTTGGCGATCAGGATCGCTTGGTCGAGGAAACCGCCCGAGTTGCCGCGCAGGTCGAAGATCAGGCGATCGACCCCCTCTGTACGCAGCTTGAGGATCGCAAGTTGCAGCTCCGTGTGGGAGGTTTTGGCAAACTGCCCGAGCTTGATGTAGCCGATCTTCGGGGCGATCGTGAAGGCCGCCTCGATGCTCTTGATCGGGATCACGCCGCGCTCGATCTCCACCTCGACCAGCTCTTTGATCGGCTGTCGCTCCAGCCCCAAGCGCACCTTCGTCCCGCGCGGGCCACGCAGCCGCTTGACGATCTGATGCTGCGGGATCTTCTGCCCCGCAACGATCGAATCGTCGATTCGGATGATGCGGTCGCCCGCCTTGACACCCGCCTTGTCGCTCGGCCCCTTCGGAATTACATTCAGCACGATCACCGTGTCGGTCGCCATATTGAAGACCACACCGATCCCGTCAAACTCCCCCTCGAGCGGCTCGTTCAGCTCGGCCATCTCCTCGGCCGTGAAGTAGGCCGAGTGGGGGTCCAGCTCCTTCAGTACGATCGGCACGAGGTGCTCGACGAGCGTATCCATTGGCAACGAATCGACATACTCGCGCTCGATGAGCGCGAGCGTGTGGGTCAGTTTGTTCTGCTGACCGGCCATCTGTTGCAGCAGTCCGCGCAGGCGGTAGGCGCTGCTGTTGCGGCCGAGGTGGTTACCAAAGAGGATACCGCCGACTACGCCTATGGCGAGGATCAGCGGAAAGAGAATCGAACGAAGACGGTTGCGGTAGTGTGCCATTACTTATTCTTAAAGGTGTAGCTCAAACCGACGCTCACGAGCGTCTTGGTCTGTATGCGGGTGTTCTGTGCGCGGTTGTAGTAGAGCTGAAACGAGATGCTCGTCGTGAGGAACTTCGTCGCCTTCAGGTCGATCGTATTCTCCCAGCGCACGGTGGGGTGGATCGAGAGGTGGGGTTTGTGTTTGATGTCGCCGCCCTCCTCCTTCCAACGGTCGTAGGCATCGACAAATTTGCTGTAACTGCCGTACTTGTTGTCCAAGCCGATGTTCGTGATCCAGCCCCAGAACGAGTAGAAGGTCGTTCGGTAGCGGATGTTCTTATGCTTGCCGAAGGTGCCGTCGAAATCGACCTGAATCGAGGAACCGCCCTCGTATTTCGACTTCTTGTCGGGATCTTCGATACCGTAGGCGAATGCGCTCTTGATCTTCTCGCCCGCCTCGTCGTACTGCTCACGACGAATCCAGTCGTTGGTGGCATAGACGGCACTCATAGCGATCGGCGAGAGGTCGATCTTGATGGGGTATTTCTCGCTCGGCAGGTTGTACTTCACACCAACCGAGAGGTCGAGGTAACCCGGGGTCATAAAGGCGCTCTTCATGTGCTTGCGCTCCTGCTCGGTACGCGAGATATAACCGCGTGCGATCTGGCTGCGGAACTTCAGCGAAGCACCGTACGACCAGTTCTTCGACATCTTGAACGAGGGTGCGATCGAGATGTAGAACTCATCCTGATTCTTGAACCACAACCCCTCGCGCTCGATCTTCTCCTGCCCGTTCGGGTCGGTGTAGGGGGTCTCAACCTTGATGCGGTTGTAGCCGAACTTACCCTCGACCTTCGTCTCGACCGAGAAGAGGTCCTTCGTGAAGGTGTGCTTCAGGAAGAAGTTGGCCACCGTTGCCACCGAGTTGTCACCACCCGACACATCGACCCACGGGTCGTTGTAGGAGGTGACCGAGGCCATCACGCCGCCCGTGATCTCGAGCGAGTTGCGCTCCTTGCGGATCGCGGCACGCTCGGCTTTGTAGCGCGCCAAGCTGAAGTACTCGGTATCGGCCGAGGTGTGCTTCATCGTGTCGCGGAACGACATACTGCTTTTCGATTGTGTCTTCACATTGTCGATCGTAAACTGTGCGGCGGCCGGCATCGTTACGGCCGACATCATCAATACAAAAATCGCGCAAAAGAGGTGCTTCATCGTGAGTTGTTGTTTTTGTACCCACAAAGATACATATATAAATTCAAAATTTAGAATTCAAAATTCAAAATTAGCTTTCAGCGGTCAGCAATCAGCTTATGAGAACCGGAAACACCGTGTCCTCTTCGCAGCATTCACAGAACTCCCAGTTCCTCCCTAAATTTCTTAACCTCCCTAACTTCCCTAACTTCCCTTCCCCGTCGCGCAACCCATCTCTTTGCTCTTTGACCCTGCTTCGCAGGCTTCGGCTCAGCGGAGGCCGTTTACGGACTATGCCGAGCCTTAATCGCAAGGTTATCTCTCTGCTCTCTTCTCTTTGCTCTTTCCTCTCAAAGAGCTGATCGCTGAAAGCATAACAGAGCCGCTCCCGAAAAGGAGCGGCTCTGCCGGTCTTGTTGTGTGCGCTTTACGCTTTCTTCGTGCGCTTGGTCTTCTTGGCCTCCAGTGCCTTGTCCACCTCGATCTCGAAGTCCGACAACACATTCATATAGTTGATGAAGGCGTCGTAAGCCGAGTCGTAGGGGTTGAAGTAGGAGTGCACATCGCCGTCCGAGAGCCACTTCGTCGCCATATAGTAGAAGTGGTCCGAGGTCTGCATAAAGTTCCAAACATAGTTGAAGTCCTCGCTCTTGAGCTTGGCGATCTTCTCCTTCATGGCGTAGAGCTTCGAGAAGGCCTCGTTCTGCAGCTCGTTACCGAGCCAAGCCGTCACATCGCGCTCCTCATCGGCCCACGACATCGTGTGCGGGCAGTGCAGCACCGAAACGGGCTGGTACTTCTTCGCAGCCTCGCTCACCGTCGCAAACTCGACACCCGAAGCCAGTGCCTCAGCGGGCAGTGCCTTCATAAAGTCGAAGATACCGGTCTCGGCACCCTGATGCTCGCCGAAGGTCTCGTAGTCCATAAAGAGGTTGATCACCTCACCCGGCGTCTCCTCCGAGTTGAGCCACGAAACATACTTGTCGGCCGTCAGCGGATACTGATCCCAACCCTGATTCGAGAAGCGGAAGGCGATATCGTCCGAGAGCTTGTAGTTACGCAGCAAGAGGCGCATCTTCTGGTCGATGGCGTTGGCATAGACATAGTTGGGCGACTTCCAACCCAAGATGTGGCGAGCTCCCTCGGCCAGCATCGTTTGGTAGCCCAGCTCCGACACCATCGCGCCGATCTCGTCCGAGTAGATCAGCTCCGTATTGCGGAAGGCGGTGGGCTTCTGACCAAACTCCTTCTTGATCATCGCAGCGTGGAGCTTCACCTGTGCGGCGAAATCCTCCTTCGAGGCGAGCGCAGCCAGCGAGTGCGAGTAGGTCTCGGCCAAGAACTCGACACAACCCGTCTTGGCCAACTCCTTAAACGAGTCGAGCACCTCGGGAGCGTAGGCCTTGAACTGCTCGACGGCGATACCCGTCAGCGAGAACGAGCAGCGGAACGCGCCCTTGTGCTCCTTGATCAGATTCAGCAACAGGGCGTTCATCGGCAGGTAGCACTGACGAGCCACCTTCTGCAGGATGGCACGGTTCGAGAGATCGTCCAAATAGTTGTGGTCCTTGCCCATATTGAAGAAACGATACTTCTTCAGACGCCAAGGCTGGTGGACCTGAAAGTAAAGACAAACGGTTTTCATAACGGTATCTGTATTTTTTTTATTATTTTTTACTCTCTTCAACGATGCGCTCGTAGATGGTCTTCATCTTGGCAGCGACATTGTTCCATTTGAGGTTCGTCACCTCCTCAAGACCCTTCGACGAGAACATATTGGCCAGTGCGGGGTACTTAATCAGACCGTACATCGCGTCAGCCAACGCATCCACATCCCAGTAATCGACCTTCACGGCGTAGTCCAACACCTCGGCCACACCGCTCTGCTTCGAGATGATCACCGGCACATTCGAACGCATCGCCTCCAACGGCGAGATACCGAACGGCTCCGACACCGAAGGCATCACATAGACATCCGACAGTTGGAACATCTTGTGCACATCGTCACCGCGCAGGAAGCCCGTGAAGTGGAAGCGGTCGGCGATGCCCAAGCGTGCCACACGGCGAATCACATGGTTCATCATATCGCCCGAACCGGCCATCACGAAGCGGACATTCGGTACGCGCTTCAGCACCTTGGCAGCCGCCTCGACGAAGTAGTCGGGGCCCTTCTGGTAGGTGATACGACCCAAGAAGGTGATGATCTTGTCATCGACACCGCGCTCGGGAGCCTCGGCCTGCTTCTCGGCGAAGCGGACGGCGTTGTGCACCGTCACGACCTTCTCGGCCGGAATGCCGTAGCGGTTGATGACGATGTTTCGCGTCAGATTCGACACGGCCATCACGCAATCGGCCGCCTGCATACCCGTCTTCTCGATGGCGTGTACCTGCGTATTGACATTCTCGCCCGAACGGTCGTACTCCGTCGCGTGCATATGTACCACCAGCGGCTTGCCCGATACGCGCTTGGCAGCGATACCGGCATAGTAGGTGAGCCAGTCGTGGGCGTGGATGATGTCGAATTGACCCTCCAGATCCTTGGCCACCTGTGCAGCCACCACGGCGTAGCGAGCTACCTCCTCCATCAGGTTCGCTCCATACTTACCCGAGAAGGTGTAACGCTGCTTCCAGCAGTCGGTCGTGGACCATACGCGCTTACCGCTCTTGACATACTCGTCGTGGTAGGTCGTGTACTCCTCGGGCGAGATGTAGGGCACCATATTCGAGTCGATGTGGATGAACGAGATCTTGTCCAAGATATCGTCCGCACCACTCTCCGTAGCACCGTAAACAGCCTCGACATCACTCGCATTCACGACGCGAATGAAACGCTGATCCTCGTCGCCGTAGGCGTGCGGCACGATGAAGGTCACATCGACCCCGTTGCGTGCCAAACCGCGGGTCATACCGTAGCAGGCCGTACCCAAACCACCGGCAATGTGAGGCGGGAACTCCCAGCCGAACATTAACACTCTCATAGCTCTATCGTTTTTTATTTTTTCGTTACCTTTTTCGTTGCAGCGGCTTTGCGCGTCGCCTTCTTCTTCGGAGCCGAAGCCTCCTTGCGGCTGCGGATCATCTCATAGATGTCGAGTACGGCACTTACCGACCACGCCTGCGAGATGGCACCGCGCGAAGCGTACGGGGGATCGGCATCGTAGAGCTCGCAGATCGAGCCGATGCCGTAGCTCTGGATATCCTCCTCGAAGTACTCCAAGATCTCCTCGGCCGTCGGCAGATAGCGGTCACCGTTGATGTCGAATGCTGCCGCCACATAGAACGGGAGCAACCACGGCCAAACCGAACCGTTCTTACCGGCGAAGTCGCGCTCGGCGGGCGTACCCTCCTGCGAACCGCGATAGAGCGGGTTGCGCGGCGAAAGGGTGCGCAGACCGCGCGGGGTCAAGAGGTGCTGACGGATCGTGCGCAGCGTGTCGAGGATCACCTCCGACGAGAGCATCTTGAACGGAAGACCGCACGCTACGACCATATTCGGGCGGATGAAGGTGTTGATCCCCTCCTCGCCGATGTAGTCTGCGAGGTAGCCCTCACGCAGCGGGAACATCGCGTTGAACGACGCCTTCGTCTTCTCGGGCAGTGCCTCCCAAGCCTTCACGAACGCCTTGTCCTTGTTCTCCTTGGCCAAGTAGAGGGCGTACATCACGGCGTTGTACCACAATGCCTGCACCTCGACCTGATAGCCGTTACGCGGCGTTACGGCCTTGCCGTCGATCACCGAGTCCATCCACGATACGGGGAAGTCGTTCGAGGTGGCCCAGATCAGACCGTTCTCGTTCAGCACGATGCGACCGTCGATACCGCGACGATAGTTCTCCAAGATCCCCTTCATCGCCTCTCCGTAGCGGCTCCAAACCTCCTTCGGGCCGATGTGCTGCTCCAGACGCTGCAGCGTCCAGAAGAACCACAGCGGGGCATCCACAGCCACGCGTGCCGAAGCCGAACCGGTGAACATTCCGTCCTGCATATCGCCTACAAGCGTATCGAGAGCGGCGATGCAATCCTCCTTGTGGTTCTGCTCGAGCGTGATACCCGGCAGCGAAACGAAGGTCTGACGACCCTGCGGCTCGTGCCACGGGTAGCCCTTGATCACCTCCGTACGCTCACCGCGACGGATCACGAACTGGCGGGCAGCGTGCTCCAAGCAGCTGATGAAATCGACCTTGTGGGTACGACGCGCGATCGACTGCTCAAACTTCTCCTCAATCTCCTTGCCCGACTGCATCTCGTCGAGCGAAGCCGAGAAGATGATGCTCTCGCCCTTCTTCAGCTCGCACTCGAAGTAGCCCGTCGTCAGCAGATCCTCGTAGCCGTCGTAGCCGCGTGCCAGATCCTGCAGGTACTCGAAGTCGTAGTACCAGTCGGGGGCGGGCACAAACTCGGCAGCCGGCTTGTTGGT
>CAZVNR010000041.1:0-15479 GCA_964628945.1 uncultured Alistipes sp.
TATTGCTCGGCTCTACCGAACTTTGCACTTCGGTTGTGAAAGTAGGGAGAAAAAATGCAACAATCGCGCAGTAAGTTCACAAGGATTTGCGAACGGTTTATTTGTTTCGCCTTTCGTACCCTCCGTAGGAGGGACAATAGGAGTATGGCTGACAATTCATCAAGCTCGCTTGTGATTGACAGCCATACTCCTATTGTCTATTGCCTTCGGCAAGCGAAAGGCGAAATAAACAGGTTGGGATGGAAAAACTTCCTCAAAACTAAATAAATAAAATACTTACATTCCCTCCCAAACCCTCCCTTTGGAAAAGGGCGGGCTTAGTCGCTTCGCTCCTTGGGTGGAGCTAACGACCGTTGCGTTTTTTCGACGACAAAAAAAGTGTGGCATTGCCGAGGCGCAGCCTATCTAAACCGAGCGGAGCGGGTCGGAAGACTCCGCAAAGCGAAGGTAAAGATAGTGAAAGCCACAAAACCCTTAATCGCCCTTACCCCCCCCAAAAAAAAAGCGTTCTGTGGGCAGCAGATGCCACACAGAACGCTTAAAGTTCCAACAAAAAGAGAGCTTTACTGCTCTTTGGCAGTTTGGAAGCCGTAATACATCACCACCAAGAAGCAGACGAGCGGCAGGATGAACGACACATTGACGGCGGGCCAGCCGGCGACCGTGCCGAGGTCGATGATCATCGCCTGCACGGGGGGCAGCACCGAGCCGCCGAGGATCGCCATAATCAGGCCGGCAGCACCGAACTTGGCATCCTCACCCATCCCTTCGAGAGCGATACCGTAGATCGTCGGGAACATCAGCGACATACAGGCCGAGACGGCAACCAACGAGTAGAGACCCCAACGACCGTCAATGCCGATTACACCTGCAGTAAAGGCCGTTGCGGCGATTGCCAGAATAGCCAGCAGACGCCCCGGGTTGATGTACTTCAAGAGGAAGGTGCAGACAAAGCGGCTCGAACAGAAGATCACCATCGCAAGGATGTTGTAGCGTTGCGACAACACCTCGGCGTCGATCTCCGCCATCCCCTCGCCGACAAATACGCGCGTACCATATTGGATAATGAAGGTCCAACACATAATCTGCGCACCCACATAGGCAAACTGCGCAATCACACCGTTGCGGTAGCGTTTGAGCGAAAAGATACGCTTGATCGTCACGAGGAAACTATCCTGTTTCGACTCCTCCTGCACCTTCGGCATGCGCGCCAGCCAAATTGTGAGGAACATCGCCGCAATGACCAGACCGATGATCAGATAGGGGGTGATCAGCACCTGCAGATCGGCCTGTTTCATCGCCTCGAACTCCGTCTCGGAGAGCTGGGCGCGACCGGCCGTATCGAGCGGATTGAGTTTCGCCTGAATGAAGTTCATCGCCACATACATACCCACGAGCGAACCCATCGGATTGAAGGCCTGCGCGAGGTTCAGACGGCGCGTTGCGGTCGCCTCCGAACCCATCGAGAGGATGTAGGGGTTGGCACTCGTTTCGAGGAACGAGAGGCCGCAGGTGAGGATGAAGTAGGCCAAGAGGAAGGGGTAGTAGTTGCCCGTCATCTTGGCGGGGAAGAAGAGCAAGGCACCTACGGCATACAGCCCCAAGCCCATCAAAATACCCGCCTTGTAGGAGTAGCGACGGATGAACATCGCAGCGGGGAAGGCCATGGCGAAGTAGCCGCCATAGAAGGCCACCTGTACCAAAGCACCATCCGTAACGCTCATACGGAAGATCTTCGAGAAGGCCTTCACCATCGGGTTTGTGATGTCATTGGCAAAGCCCCACAGGGCGAAGCACGAGGTGATCAGAATAAACGGCACGAGGTAGTTTACCCCGTTGTGTTTCAAGATCGATTCTTTGATTTTGTTCATAGTAGTTAGTTGTTTTTTATAAGTTTTGCTCTGTTTCAAGCGGTTTCTGCTCGATCAGCTCCGCCACGGTGGCACGGGTAAAGGCGACCAACGCCTGTGGCGCGATGGCGAGTTGCAAGCCGCGCACGCCGGCACTGATGTAGATGCGGTCGAGCTGCTCGCATGAGGCGTGGATAAAGGTCGGGAAGGGCTTTTTCATACCGATCGGCGAGCAACCGCCGCGGATATACCCCGTCGTCGGCAACAGCTCCTTCATCGGGATCAACTCGGCCCATTTATTCCCCGAAACCTTCGCGGCACGTTTCAGATCGACCTCCCGATCGCCCGGGATCACACAGACGAAGTGTCCCGTGCGGTCGCCGCGCAGGATCAGCGTCTTAAAGACCTGCTCGATCGGCTCACCCAACTGCTCGGCAACATGCGTGGCGGCGAGGTCGTGCTCATCGACCTCGTAGGGCACCAGTTCGTAGCCGATCTTCGCCCGATCCAAGAGGCGCGCGGCGTTGGTCTTTTCAATCCGCTTTGCCATCCTCGTTAGCGGCAGATTTCGTGAATTTTACGATAAACCTCCGCCTGCTCTTCGGGCGTTTCGCAGTAGGTCACCACAATCAGTTTCATCCCCTTGCTCCACAACGACTGCACCTTCTCGCAAACCAGATCGGGCGAGCCGACGATGCGGGCATTGAGCACCGCCCCCGAGCCGGCAAAGGCCTCGGCGAAGCCCTCGGTGGGGTTCGCACCCGGGTCGGTAGCGAGCGAGAAGGCACCGTCGGCCATCCGCAGCCCCTCGATGCGGGCGATCTCCTCCTTCTTGTCCGACCAGTTGCCGCACGAGTGGAAGACCGTACCGCCAAAGCGGTCGCCCGCCCGCTTCATCGCGGGAACGGCTACGGGGAAGTAGAGATCGGGCGAGAGCATCGTCACCGTGTCGTCGCTCATACCCAAGCCGTCGAACATACGGCTCGACGCAAAGCCGTGCCCGGGCTTCACGAGTGCCGATCCGATCAGGCGGCGTTGCGCCTCCGTGAAGTCGATCAGCAGGTCGGCCGTGCGCGACATCGCCGCCTCCATCGACTCGGGATCGAGGTAGAAGTCGAGGTAGAATTGGTTCGAGTCGATGATGTTGCTCAAGGTGTTGAGCGGCGACTGCACATCGCAGTACGACATCGGCACCTCACCCTTTGTCTTGTCGAGGAAGTACTCCACCATCTCGAGCGTGTGGCGCCCGATCGGCGTATCGGCCACCGCCTTGTAGGGGGCTGCGACCAGCTCGGCCGTCGAACCGAACTTTCCGTCCACGGCCGGTGCCAACCCCGCCTCCCAGCGGTAGTCGAAGCCGTAGGCCGCCGCCACCGTACCCAAGCCGTACCACGGCTCGAGGAAGTTGGGGACATCGGCCTCGAAACGCATCGACTGTTCGAGGGCGCCGAGCTGCCAAGCGAGCGACCGTTCGCGATCGCGGCAATCCTCGGCGAAGACCTCCTTGACGCGCATACGGCGATAGACCAGCACCCCTTCGTCGGCAGCCCAAAAGGCTTTGCATCGCTCGTCGAGTGCAGCCGCATAATCGACATAACGGGCACGATCAAACTTTTCGGGTGCAATCGGCTTCACGACCGTCGCCTGCGAATCGGCCAACGCGGTATTAAAAGTGTCCTTCACATTCATCTTATCTCTCCTCTCTAATTTTGCATTTTGAATTCTAAATTTTGAATTGGGATTTATCGCAAGCCCTCGGCGATGCGATAGATCTCCTTCACGCGCTCGTCGCTCACCTCGGCATCCATATTGACGCAGCAGATGCCCGTGCGGTGCAGATCGCCCGAAGCCTCCACGCGCGAGGTGATGATCTCACGCAACTCGTCGGACGAGTAGCCGTTGATCTCGACCGGATTCAGACGCAGGCTGAAGAAGACCTCGGGGAGTGCCTCGCGCAGCACCTTCACATCACCACCCCACCCCAAATCGAGGAACGCGAGGTTCGGTATCTGTGCAAACTGCGCGGCGTGGCGGTGCGGGTCGCGGCCGCAGTAATGGATGCCGTAGGGTTGGTACTTCGCGCTCCACTCGATGTCGATCGGCAGCAGCAGATCTTCATAATCTTGCTCCGAGATCATCGTATGCGAACACTCCGAATGGATGTAGAGCGGATCGTCCATATAGCGGGCGATGCGGTTCACCGAGATCGACGATGAACCCGTTTGGCTCTGAATGTAGCTGAAGAATCGCTCCACGACGCGGCCGATCTGCACGAAGTAGGCCTTCGTCGCCTCGGGATCGAGCATCATATCCATCAGGACGCTCTCGCCTTTGAGGTCCATCGCCAGATTCAGCACACCACCCCAGTTGATGTCGCCCGTCACATAGCCATACTTGGCTTTGAGCTGCTCGATCAATCGCTGCAACCGCTTGAAGGCGGGGCTGCGGAAGGGAGCCTCCTCGTCGATCGTAAGCTCCTCGCGGTTGGCGCAGATCACCTGCGGAGGGGTATTTTCGCCATACTCGATCCGACAGCCGAGCATCTCCGACAGCAGATAACCCGCCGCCAGATGGACGGCGCCGATCTCGGGACGCTCGTCGGCGCGGTGTTGCCCCAAGCCAAACTCGCCGAAGCGGTCGTAGAGCATCTTCTCCATCCGTTGCTCGTCGGCTACGCGACGGCGCGGGTCGTAGAAGAAATCTTCGTCGAAGACGATGCCCGCGTGCTTATGCCACCACGAAGTGTGGAAGACCACATCGACAGGCAGGGGTTGGGTAGTCAGGTATTTCATGATTGATCACAAATTTGGGCTAAATTACGCAAAATTTTGCAAACCACCGCCATTTTTCCGCAAGAAATCCTCCGACGAAAGATTTTATCGCGTTTTTTCCGCTTTCGCTTTTACAATCCACTTTCTTTTTCTATTTTTGTAGCTCGTTAAACCCGTACCCGAATGGCAAAGAAACTCGTTGCCGTGCTCCTCTCGGTCGCTCTTCTCTCGATGGGCTGGCTGGGGTTGACCGGACTCTTTCTCCCCATCGCCTTCGTGCCGCTGCTCTGGATCAGCGCCGAGGCGGAGGCTACTCGCCGCGGTTGGTGGCAAACCTTCCGTTGGGCGATGCTGACCTTCGTATTGTGGAACGCCGCGACCGTGTGGTGGATCTGGAATGCCACCCCCGTCGGTCCCGTGGCCGCTACCCTCTTCTCGACTTTTTGGAATATGGTCGCCTTTATGACCTACCACACCGTCTCGAAACGGGCATCGCAGGCGTTGGCCTCCGTACTCTTCGTCACGGCGTGGATCGCCACCGAATACCTCTACACCAACAGCGAATTTTCGTGGCCGTGGCTCACGCTCGGCAACGGCTTCTCGCACGATGTGTGGGCCGTGCAGTGGTATGAGTGGACGGGTGTCTTTGGCGGGTCGTTGTGGGTACTCGTTGCCAACCTGATGATCTTCCGTGCCCTGCGCCGGCGCACGCCGCGCCGCACGGCAGCAGCCGTCGCTACGGTGGTCGTTCCGATCATCGTTTCGCTTGCCTTGTGGTTCGGCTACCGCCCCGCAGACGAGGGTTCGGTGCGGATCGCCGCGATCCAGCCCAATGTCGATTGTTATCTGAAATTTCACGGCGACGACAAGGCCCAAGAGGAGAACATCTTTCAGCTCCTCGACGAGGTGCCCGCCGATGCGGAGTTCGTCCTGCTCCCCGAGACAGCCTTCCCGGGCTACTATTGGGAGCCGGTACTCTCCTCCTACCTCTATCCGCCCGAAACGGGTCGCGCGTGGGTGCGCTTGATCGACTGGCTGAAACGCACACACCCCGAGTCGATGGTCGTCACGGGTGCCAATACGCGCCAATTCTACGCTGCCGGTGTGCCGCGCCCCTACACGGCACGCCCCTACGGTCGGACGGGGGACTACCAAGACATTTTCAATACGGCCGTCGGCATCCACCTCGACGGACTGCCGCAGCTGCACCACAAAGGGAAGCTGGTGGTCGGCGTGGAGAAGACCCCGTCGTGGATCTTCAGCGTGCTCCGCTTCTTGGTGATCGACCTCGGCGGCACGCTGGGGCAGATCGGCGAGGGGAAATCGGGCACGAGTTTCGACAACAACGGCACGAAGATCGGCCCTGCGATCTGCTACGAGGGGATCTACGGCGAGTTCTTCGGCGACCATGTCCGTAAGGGTGCACAGGTGATGGCGATCCTCTCGAACGACGGTTGGTGGGGCGACACGCCCGGGTATCGTCACCTCTTCTCGATCTCGCGCCTGCGCGCCATCGAGCACCGTCGCGCCGTCGTCCGCTCGGCCAATACCGGCCAATCGGGTTTCATCTCGCCGCGCGGCGAGGTTTCGAGCACGCTCGGCTGGGAGGAGCGCGGCGTACTGACCGAGGAGGTGCCGCTCAACAGCGAACTGACCCTCTACACGCGCTACGGCGACTATGTGGGGCGCATCGCGCTCTATGTCACGCTGCTCTGCCTGCTCTACTATGTCGCCTACCGCACCAAGCGGCGCAACCACCTTGTCGATTAACCCACCACACTGCAAATTCAGATTCGTATGAACTATACCCAAACCCTCGATTTTCTCTTCAACTCGCTCCCCGTCTTTGAGCAGAAGGGAGCCTCGGCCTATAAGCCCGGGCTGGAGCGCATCACGGAGTTCTGCCGCCAGCTCGGCAACCCGCAACGCAACTTCTTCACGATCCACATCGCCGGCACGAACGGCAAGGGATCCGTTTCGCACCTGCTGGCCTCGATCCTGCAACAAGCGGGCTACCGCACGGGGCTCTTCACCTCTCCCCATCTGCGCGACTTCCGCGAGCGCATCCGTGTCGATGGCGAGATGATCCCGAAGCAGAAGGTGGTCAATTTCGTCGATAAGCACCGCGCGAAGATGGTCGATCTGGAGCTCTCGTTCTTCGAGATGACCGCCGCGTTGGCCTTCGACTACTTCGCACAGAGCGATGTCGAGATCGCCGTGATCGAGACGGGGTTGGGCGGCCGACTGGATGCCACGAACATCATCCTGCCGGTCGTGAGCGTCATCACGAACATCGATTTGGAGCACACGGCGCTGTTGGGCGATACGCCGCAGAAGATCGCCACCGAGAAGGCGGGTATTATTAAAAAGAGTATTCCGGTCGTCATCGGCGAGGCCGACGACCGCTACAACGGCGCGATCGAGCAGGTCGCCGCCGCGATGCGCTCGCGCGTGATCTATGCCGAGCAGGAGTTCTCGTGCTGCGAGCAGTCGCTCGGCAGCGAGAGCCAGCACATCCACCTCTGCCGCACGCGCGACAACTACTGCTACGAGGTCGATCTCGATCTCTGCGGCGCGTACCAGCGTCACAACCTCGTCACGGTGGCCGCTGTGGCCGACTATCTGCACGAATCGACCCCGCTGACCATCTCGCGCCGCGCCTTCGTCGAGGGCGTGCACTCGGCCGCCAAAGATACCTCATTGCAGGGTCGTTGGCAGCGTTTGGACGAGCGACCGCTCGTCATCTGCGACACGGGACACAACGCGCACGGCATCAAGTATGTGGCCGAGCAGATCGCCGCTACGCCCCACAACCGCCTCTTCTGCGTGATGGGGTTTGCCCGCGACAAGGATCTGGCACACATCCTGCCCCTCCTGCCGAAGGAGGCGCACTACCTCTTCACGCAGGCCAAGACCGACCGCGCCCTCGCCGCCGAGGAGCTGCGCAGCAAGGCGGCGATCTACGGATTGCAGGGCGAGGCCGTGCAGGATGTGCAGGGGGCGTTGGCTCGTGCCCGCGAGCTGGCAGCACCCGACGATATGATCTTCGTCGGCGGCAGCACCTATGTCGTAGCGGAGGTTTTGTAAATCGCGTCGAGCGATTTACAAATTCAAAATGTAGAATTTAGCATGCAAAATTGTTTTTAGCAGTCAGCTTTTAGAAAAGAGGAAGATTCCTCCGCTAAAGCGTTCGGAATGACATGATGATTGCAGCAATTCAAAATTATAAGCAAACAGACGATGGTTGAAGCCATCGTCTGTTTGCTTTGTAGGGCGCGTCAGCCCAATTTTTAATTTTGAATTTTGAATTTTGAATTTTGAATTGCGCCTCCGGCTCTACTGGTGCTGCTCACGCAACAGATCCTGCACCACCTTGACGGGCGAGAAGGTCGTGATGGGCACATCGACAAAGACGGTGTTCCACTTCGCCATCGCACCGTTCCACAGACCGGGCAACTCCTGCGCACGCAGGTCGCGGCCGCCGGCCGACTTCGACGAGATGAAGCCCGTGGCGGGGTCGGTGTATTGGCGCAGATCGAACTTCACGCCCTTCGAGTTCTTCACGCCGCAGACCAGATCGACGGGGTTGAAGTGCGTTGCCGACTGCATCAGGTGCAGATCCTCGGGGGCGATTTGGCTCGACTCGGCAATCTGCAGCGACTCGGTGCCATCCTCGTTCTTCACCCAGAAGGGACCGCCACCCGGCTCACCCTCGTTGCGTACCATACCGCAGAGGCGAATCGGGCGATCCAGCACGGCCTTCAGCAGCGCAGCATCGTACTGCTCGGGGAGCTTCACGCAGAGCTGCTGCTCGATGAAGGCGGCGATCGTTTCGAGCTCGGCACCGCCGACCTCCAACGCCTTCAGGTACTCGAACGAACGCTCCTGCAGTTCGACGAGCAGACCGGCCAAGATCTTCTTGTAGCGGATCGTATCGTCACGACGGGCATCGGTCGTCACATTGTCGATGTTCTTGATGAAGACGATGTCGGCATCAATATCGTTCAGGTTCTCGATCAACGCACCGTGACCGGCGGGACGGAACAGGAGCGAACCGTCGTCCTGACGGAAGGGGGTGTTGTCGGGATTGACGGCGATCGTGTCGGTCGAGGGTTTCTGCACCGAGAACGAGATGTCGTAACGGATACCGTAGCGTGCCTCATAGAGGGGCACCTTCTCCTCCAACAGGCTCTTGAAGCCCTCGATATGCTCGGGCGATACGGTAAAGTGGATGGTTGCCACGCCGTTCGAGGCGGCGTAGGCTGCACCCTCGGCCAAGTGCTCCTCAACGGCCTTGCGAGCACCCTCCGGATAGGCGTGGAAGGTGACCAAACCCTTCGGTTTCGCGCCGTAGTTCAGCCCCTCCTTGATGATGGCGCTGACGAGCTGCTTGTCGTCATACTCGGCGGGCAAGACGGCCTTCAGCTCGGGCCAGAAGGCGAAGTGTTCGATATTTTCGATCAGCTTGTCGATCCCTGCCGTGCGCTTATCCTCGTTGACGAACGAGAACAACTCCTTAAACATACGGGTCGCTGCGCCCGATGCGGGGACGAACTTCACCACCTTCAGCTCCTCGGCGGCCTTCTCGTAGCGGGCAACGGCGCGATCGGCCGTTTCAGGATCTACGATCACCACACCGTCGGCAGGCGAAGCGGCGCGTACGATCCCCAAGAAGGGGAAGCCGCGACGGAAATTCTCGATTTGGACTTCAACGGCCTCGGGCGTTAAACCGCGAGCCGCGATCTGTTGCAGGTCTTTTTCGGTAAACATAGTATTTGATATTTTAGATTGGTTCTGCGTAATTTTATCTCCAAAGTTAATAAAAATTCCTAACTTTGCACAATGATACGCCAATTTTCCGATATAAATTTAAGGGAGCGCAACAGTTTTCGCGTCGAGCAACGCGCCGCACGCCTCATCGAGTTCGATCACGAGGCCGATCTTGCCGCCCTCTTCGACAAGGAGCCGCCCGCACACTGGATGGTGCTTTCGGGGGGCAACAACATCCTCTTCACGCAGGATTACGACGGTGTGATTCTCACCCCGACGGCCGACGGCATCGAGCTGCTCGGCGAGGAGGAGGATCGCGTCTTGGTGCGTGCCGAGGCGGGGGTCGAGTGGGACGATCTGGTCGCTTGGGCCGTCGAGCGGGAGCTGTGGGGGATCGAGAACCTCTCGCTCATCCCGGGCAAGGTGGGGGCTGCCCCCGTGCAGAACATCGGTGCCTACGGCGTGGAGCTGAAGGATTCGCTCCATCGGGTCGAGGGGTTCGATACAGCGACCAAGAGCCATTTCGAGCTGGATCGCACGGCCTGCGCCTTCGGCTACCGCGACAGCCTCTTCAAGCGGGCATGGCGCGGTCGGGCGATCATCACGGCCGTCACCCTCGCACTCTCGCGCACGCCGCAACCGAAGCTCGGCTACGGGGATGTGGAGCGCGAAGTGGCCGCACGCGGCGGAGCAACGCTTCGTAACATCCGCGAGGCGATCTGTTCGATCCGCCGCTCAAAGCTGCCCGACACGGCCGTGCTGGGCAATGCGGGGAGCTTCTTCAAGAACCCCGTCGTGGAGCGTGCGGTGGCCGAGCAGTTGCTGGCCGCCTGCCCCGAGATGCCGCACTATCCGACGGCCGACCCCGCATGGGTGAAGTTGGCCGCCGGTTGGCTGATCGACCGCGCGGGGCTGAAGGGTCACCGCGAGGGAGCGGTGGGCGTACACGACCGACAGGCGTTGGTCTTGGTCAATCACGGCGGCGCGACGGGAGGCGAGGTGATCGCCTTTGCGCAGCGCGTGATTGCGACGGTAAACGAAAAATTCGGGATCACGATCGAACCCGAAGTCAATATTATCTAACCACATATGGCACTGCTCGCACAGTTTAAGGCCTACATTGAGGCGCACGCCCTCCTTACGCACGAGGATCGGGTGTTGCTGGCCGTCTCGGGCGGCGTTGATTCGATGGTGATGCTGGCCCTCGCGGCCGAGGCGGGTTATCGGATCGGCGTAGCACACTGCAACTTCTCGCTGCGCGGAGCGGAGAGCGACGAGGACGAAGCGTTGGTGCGTTCGACAGCCGAGCGCTACGGCATTCCCTGCTACAACCGCCGCTTCGACACCGAGGCGGAGATGGAGCTGACGGGCGAGTCGATGGAGATGGCCGCCCGCCGACTGCGCTATGCGTGGTTCGAGGAGTTGTGCGCCGAGGAGGGCTATACGGCCGTCGCCGTGGCGCATCAGGCTGACGACTCGATCGAAACCTTCTTTATCAACCTGCTGCGCGGCACGGGGTTGCGCGGTCTGACAGGGATCACGCGCCAACGCGGACGGATCATCCGACCGCTGCTCTTCGCCACGCGCAAGGAGATCGTCGAGTACGCCGTCACGCACCGCATCCCCTACCGCGAGGATTCGTCGAACCGCTCGACGAAGTACCTGCGCAACAAGATCCGGTTGGGTTTGGTGCCGCGCATCCGCGAGATCAATCCCAAATTTACGGCCCTTATGGGGCGCAACATCGGCCGCTTGAGCGAGGCGCAACGCTTCATCGGGGCGGCGATCGAGCAGATCCGCGCCGAGGTCGTCACCTCGACCGACGGCGTAGATCGCATCGCATTGGATCGGATGGATCGTGCCTTCCCGCGCGATTTCGTGCTCTACGAACTGCTCAACTCGGCCTACGGCTTCAAGGGAGATGTAATCGATGCCCTCTGTCGTGCACTCGACGAGGGGCAGTCGGGCCGCCGTTTCTACGCCCGCGAGTGGGTCGCCGTGACGGATCGCGGTGCGGTCGAGGTGACGCGCATCACAAACGAAGACCCCTGCGAGGTGGAGATCCCCGAGGGGGCGATCCGCGCCTACGCCGGTAACTCGGTGCTCTACTTCGAGCAGCGCAGCATCGACCTTGTCGAGCACTTCGGCGTACCGCCGCAGATGGCGCAGATCGACGCCGACAAGCTGCAGTGGCCGCTCCGCCTGCGCCGTTGGCGCGAGGGGGATCGTTTCATCCCCTTCGGCATGACGGGCAAGAAGAAGTTGAGCGACTTTTTGATCGACGAGAAGGTCTCCGTGATGGAGAAACAACGCCAATTCGTGCTCCTCTCGGACGACGAGATCGTCTGGGTTGTGGGGCGGCGCATCGACGACCGCTTCCGCCTGACCGACCAGACCGAGCGGGTGCTCTCAATTCACCGTGAAATCGTATAACCGACTATGGCTAAAAGTGCTGTAAAATTCCGCGACTCGGTAGCCGCCGCCGAGCGGTTGGAGCGAGAGATCGCCGCACGGCGATTCGCCCCGATCTACCTGCTGATGGGCGAGGAGAGCTACTTTATCGACCGACTGCAGGAGCAGTTGGCCTCGACGATTTTGGGCGAGGCGGAGCGTGCCTTCAATCAGATCACCGTCTATGGCAAGGATAGCGATGCGGGGCAGGTGGTGAACCTCTGTCGGCAGTTGCCGATGATGGGGAGCTATCAGGTCGTCATCGTGAAGGAGGCGCAGCAGTTGCGCCAAATCGAGAAGCTCTCCTACTACACGCAGAAGCCGCAACCGACCACGATCCTCGTTCTCTGCCACAAGGAGAAGAGTGCCGACCGCCGCTCGGCCTTCTATAAAGGGTGCGCCGCCAACGGCGAGGTCTTCGAGTCGGTCACGCCGCGCGACTACGAGATCGCCGCGTGGTTGGAGCAGTTCATCGGTGCACGCGGGTTGAAGATCGACCGCAAGGCTCTCTCGATGCTCACCGACCACCTCGGCACCTCGATCTCGAAGATCGCCAACGAGCTGGAGAAGCTGACCGTCTCCATGCCCGAGGGGACGCAGCGCATCACCGACACGGACATCGAAACGCACATCGGCATCTCGAAGGACTTCAACAACTTCGAGCTCTGCAAGGCGGTCGTTACGCGCGATATGGGGCGTTCGCTGATGATCGCCGACCACTTCGCCCGCAACCCGAAAGACAACCCGCTGCTGGTGACGATCATCGCCCTCTTCGGTCAGTTCCGCGACCTCTTCACGGTGAACTACCTGCAGTGGCTCACGCGCCACAAGGGCAAGCCCTTCCCGTCGGATCAGGAGCTGATGCGCATCCTGCGCAAGCCCAGCGCTTTCATCGTGCAGGAGATCCGCCAGCAGGCGACACTTTGGCCCAACAAGAAGGTCTTTCAGATCCTCGGGCTGCTGCGCGAGTACGATGCCAAAAGCAAGGGGCTCAACGCCGGCGGTGCCTCGGACGGGGAGCTGCTGCGCGAGCTGTTGCTGAAGATCTTTCTGCTCTAAACGCCCACGCCCTGCACGATGGAGCCGACTCTCTACCAATGGATTCACTGCCGCTACGGCCGTCCGCGTTTCGTCGAGGAGCATCTGAAGGTGCTGCAAGGAGCCTTTTGCGCCCTCTTCGACAGTACCCCCGCGCTCGACACTGCCGCCCTCACGACCGAGATCGAACGGCGCACAACAGCCGAGGGACTGCCCGCCTCGCTCTCCGTTTTTGTGCGCGTGGAGCTCAACTGTGACGGTGCTCTGCGCATCGTACGGGTTGAGCCGTCGCTCTACGACGGGTACGCCCTGCGTTCGTTGCATCCTACAGTCCGCACGCTCCGCTACGACCACCCCTTTGGGGTGCAGTGGACAACGGCGGCCGAGGCGGCCGACCGACTATCCGAGGAGGTAGCACGCGCGGAGGGAGCCGACAACGCCCTGCGCTGCACGGCCGACGGGCGTTGCTTGGGGTTGGGGCCCGCTCCCCTCTTTGCACTCCACAACCGCCGTGTAACCTCCCCCGAGGAGCCGCAGACCGTCGAGGCTCGGCTCTTTGTCCGTGCCGCCGAGCGATTGGGGCTGATGGTGCAGATCGCCCCCATCGGCGAAACCGAGCTGCCGCGCTACGAGGAGCTGCTCACGGTCGATCATCGCGGCATCACCGCCCTCTCGGCCTGCAACGGCCACCCCTTCATTATGCTCAAGGCGGAGCGAATAGCCGCCGAGATGGAGCGGCTCGTCACCGCTCGATAACCACATAATCGGCATAAACCAAGCGTGTATGGGGATTCGACGAGCGAATCTCCTGCCGGATCGCCTTCGTACCCCACCGAAAGAAGAGGAAACGGCGCGGTACGCGGTGGACGATCTGCCACAGCGTATCGTGGCTCTGCATGCGACACACGACCGAATCGGCACGCACCTCCCCCTCGAGCCGCACCCACGGATCGCGCCACACGAAGCGGCGCAGGGTATCGAAGAGGAGCACCGTATCGCGCCGAAGAACGACCGTATCGCGCAGTGCGGCGGCCGTCGTCACCTCGGTTGCGATCACCTGCACGGCGGCCGACTCGGCACGGCGCAGACGAATCCCGAGCGAGCGGATCGCCTCCGCATCGGCGCGGTGCAACGCCTCAAATTCGCGGCAGCGCAGGCGCAGCACCTCGATCGAGGCGCATTGTCGCTCCGCAAAGCGATCGACCGTATCGAGCCGCTCGACGAGTGCCGATTGATTCGCCGCAAGGCGCAGTCGTTCAGCACGATCCGTGCGCCAAAGAGCAAACAGAAGAAGGGCGGCAATGGTGGCCGCAAGGGCGTAGAGAAGGAGATACTTTTTCATCGTTTCAGGCTTTTTTCGGCAAAGGTAAGGCGGCGAAATGGGGCTGTTTTCTAAATTTTACCGACAAAATGCACGCGCTTTTCGTTTTTATTCCTACCTTTGTACGATATGGAACGCACAGCAATCTTTCCCGGGTCGTTCGATCCCTTTACGCGCGGCCACGCCGCCATTGTCGAGGAGTCGTTGAAACTCTTCGACCGCGTGGTGATCGGCATCGGCAACAACTCCCTGAAACAGGGACTTTTAACCGTCGAGAACCGCAAGCGACTTATCGACGATGTCTATCTCGGCAATCCGCGTGTCGAGGTACACATCTACCACGGACTGACGGGCGATTTCGCCGAGCAGATGGGCGCCGTAGCGATCATTCGCGGCGTACGGAACACGACCGATTTCGAGTATGAGCGGACGATGGAGGCCACGAACCACCGCATCTACCCCGAGATCACGACCGTGATGCTCTTTACGCCGGCACCCGTGGCCGATATCGCCTCCTCGACCGTGCGCGAGGTGTTGTCGTTCGGTCGTTCGGTCGAGGAGTTCCTGCCCGACGGCATTGATATTGTCAATTATTTATAAAACAGAGAGATACAATGGAGTTTACAGCTGAAATGATCGCCGGTTTTTTGGGCGGCGAGATCGTAGGCAACCCCCAAGCGGCGGTACACACCGTCTCCTCGATCGAGGAGGGCAAGGCGGGGTCGTTGGCCTACTTGACGAATCTGAAATACGAGCCGTTCCTCTACACGACGGGGGCTTCGATCGTCTTGGTCGATAAATCGTTCGAGCCGTCGCAGGAGGTTCCTGCCACGCTCGTCAAGGTCGAAAATGTGGGCGAGTGCATCGTGAAACTCTTACAGATGTACGCCGCCTCGAAGCCGCGCCGCAAGGGGATCAGCCCGCGTGCCTCGGTGGCCGAGGGGGCCACGGTCGAGGGCGACGCGTATGTAGGCGACTTCGCCGTCGTGGAGCAGGGTGCCAAGATCGGCGCAAACTGCCAGATCTATCCGCAGGTCTATGTCGGCGCAGGCGTGACGATCGGCGAGGGGACGACGCTCTATGCCGGCGTGAAGATCTACGAGGGGTGCCACATCGGCAAGAACTGCATCCTGCACGCAGGGGCGGTGATCGGCGCCGACGGCTTCGGCTTTATGCCCAACGCCGAGGGGGGCTTCGACAAGATTCCGCAGCTCGGCAATGTGATCATCGAGGACGATGTCGAGATCGGTGCCAACACCTGCATCGACCGCGCCAAGA
>CAZVNR010000042.1:0-15154 GCA_964628945.1 uncultured Alistipes sp.
TTCTCGTTGCGCAGCTCCTTGACGATCGAGTAGATGCGCGAGCCCTTCATACCGACGCATGCGCCTACGGGGTCGATGCGGTCGTCGTACGACTCAACAGCCACCTTGGCACGCTCGCCCGGAATGCGGACGATCTTCTTGATCGTGATCAGACCGTCGAAGATCTCCGGTACCTCCTGCTCGAACAGACGCTCCAAGAACTGCGGAGCGGTACGCGAAAGGATGATGCGCGGCTGGTTGTTGTTCATCTCGACCGACTTGACGATCGCCTTGATCGTGTCGCCCTTGCGGTAGTAGTCGTTCGGAATCTGCTCGGCCTTCGGCAGCAGCAGCTCGTTCTCGTCGTTGTCGAGGATCAGCACCTCGCGCTTCCACACCTGATAGACCTCACCGGTGATGATCTCGCCCACCTTCTCCGAGTACTTCTCGTAGAGGTTGGCCTTCTCCAGATCGAGGATGCGCGATGCGAGGTTCTGACGCAGCGACAACACCGTGCGGCGGCCGAACTGTGCGAACCGCACCTGATCGGCATACTCGTCGCCGATCTCGTAGGTCGGGTCGATCACCTTCACCTCCGAAACGGCGATCTGCATATTGGGATTCTCGACGGCATCGTCCTCGACGACCGTGCGGTTGCGCCAAATCTCGAGGTCGCCCTTCTCGGGGTTGATGATCACATCGAAGTTCTCGTCCGTACCATACTGCTTTTGGAGTGCGTGGCGGAAGACATCCTCCAATACGCCGATCATCGTTGATTTGTCGATGTTTTTCAGCTCTTTGAACTCGGCAAAGTTGCTGATCAAATTCAGGTTTTCCATTGTGTTGTATCGTTTTTTAATCTTTGTATTTTGTCGCTATTTGAAATCGAGGTACTCGACCGTCTGTTTGATCTCCTCGAAGGGGTAGGTACGCGTAACGGTCACGAGCTGCTTGCGCTTCTTGCCCTCGACGGTCTGCTTCTCCTCGTAGGAGAGCGTCAGCGCCTCGTCGGTCACCTCGTCCAACTTGGCCAAGACCTTGATGCCGCTCTTGAGCACCACCTCGACCGAGCGGCCGACGAGCTTGCGGTATTGGCGCAGATCGACAAGCGGTTCGCCGATACCGGCCGACATAACGGTCAGCTCGAAATCCTCCTCGTCGCGGTTCATCTCCGCCTCGATCGCACGGCTGAGTGCGATGCACTGCTCGATATCGACCGATGCGGTGCTGTCGATCGTAAGCTCCACCTCGTTCGCGGGCGAGATTTTGCACCCTACGACGAAGAGGTCGGAGCCCTCCAGATGCCGCTCGGCAATCGTTGTAATCTGCTCTTTGTCAATCATTTTTCCTTTGGTTTTTTGCGCTCAATCTACAACAAAAGGCCGCTTTAGGGCGGCCTCCTGTCATCGTCTCGGATGCAAATATACGGCAAAACTTTCAGAAAACCAACAAATTCTGAAAAAAGTTGCTTGCCTATTAGAACATCTTGACAAAAACCTCAATGGCTTGATACTCGGCCATTCCGAGCTGGTCGTAGAGGGCGGCCGTACTCTGCGTACGCTCCTCGGCACGCTGCCAGAACTCGCGCGTATCGCTGCCCGGGAAGGGGACGATATCCTTCTGCGAGACATGGCGATAGATCGCGTGGCGTTTCTTGATCAGCTCGTCGGGCGAGAGCGGCACGGCCATATCGACCATACCCAAATCCCACTCCATCCACGCGCCGCGGTAGAGCCACATATGGCAGTTCTGGAACCACGCCTCGTCGCGCACCTCCTCCAAAGCGGCCAGCACGGCCTCGATGCAGACACGGTGCGTACCGTGCGGGTCGGCCAAATCGCCTGCGGCGTAGATCTGATCGGGTTGCAGCTCGCGCAGCAGCTTCACGATGATCTCGATATCGCGCTCCGACAACTGCCCCTTCTTCACGCCGCCCGTCTCGTAGAACGGGAGGTTCAGGAAGTGGGTGTGCGCGGCCGAAAGGCCGAACGAACGCACGGCCGCCTTCGCCTCGGCGCGGCGGATCGCCGCCTTCAGATCGAGCAGCGGGCGCGGCTCGGGTTCGTGGTCGCTCTTCGTGCGGATGATCTCGGCCACCTCCTCGTAGCGGTCGCCGATGCCGATCTCGCGGGCCGTGTCGATGTGTTGCAGCACGACATCGTCGTTCACGGCGACATTACCCGAGGTCTCGTAGGCCACATGCACATCGTGCCCCTGCTCCACGAGGCGGATAAAGGTACCGCCCATCGAGATCACATCGTCGTCGGGGTGGGGCGAGAAGATCAACACCCGCTTCGGGAAGGGCGACGAGGGGACGGGGCGTGTCTGATCGTCGGCGTTGGGTTTGCCGCCCGGCCACCCCGTGATCGTATGTTGCAGATCGTTGAATACCTGAATGTTGATCTTGTCGTATGTGCCCTTTGCATCGAGCAGTCCGCCGAGCGAATTTTCGATATAGTCGTTGTGCGTGAGCTTCAGGATCGGCTTGTGGAGCTTCGTGCAGAGCCATACGACCGCCTTGCGCATAAAGCGCGGCGTCCACTCGCAGGGGCCGACCAGCCACGGAGCCGCCTCGCGCGTGAGCATGCTGGCGGCCGTCTCATCAACAACCACCTCGATATGGTTGTGCGCCTGCAGGAACGAGGCGGGGATCTGATTTGTCACCTCTCCCTCGACGATGTCGTGTACGACCTTCGCCTTGCCTTCGCCCCACGCCATCAGCACGATCTCGTCGGCGTGCATCACCGTGTCGATACCCATCGTGATCGCCATGCGCGGCGTCTCTTGGATCGAGGGGAAGAACTTCGCCTGCACCTTGCGCGAGTTGTGTGAGAGCTGCACCAAGCGCGTGCGCGACTTCTCGTACGACCCGGGCTCGTTGAAACCGATCTGACCCTGCTCGCCGACACCGATGATCATCAGGTTGATGCGGCCGATGCGGTCGCAGATCTCGCTGTAGTGGGTGAACTCCTCGGGCGAGATCGAACCGTCGAAGATGTGGATATTCTCGGGCTGGATGTCGATGTGGTTCAGGAACTCGTGGTGGATGCGGTAGTTGCGGCTCTGCGGGTTCTGTTTCTCGATCGGGTAGAACTCGTCGAGGCTATAGACGACTACATTACGGAACGAAACCTCCCCCTGTTGGTATCGCTTGACCAGCTCCTGATACAACCCTACGGGCGTGCGCCCCGTCGTCAGACCGAGCACGAAGGGGGTGAAATCGGCGCAGTATTCGTCGTGCCCATACTCCTCCTGATGGCGGCGAAGCATCCGCACGATCTTGTCGGCAAGGTAGTTAACGCCGGCACGCTCGGTGTCGAAGACACGCGTCGGCATCTTCTCGTAGCGGTGCAGCAGATCGCGTGGAACCGACTGTTCGATCAGTCCGCCATCCTTCGGCAGTGTATATTTACTCTCCATCTTGATTAAAGTTAAAGCCTGAAAAAACTATAATAACTCCTTTAACAGCGTTTCGCATTTATACAACCCGCGCGGCACATGGAAACACCCCTTCCACTTACCGCCCTTGAGCGTAAGCAGCACCTCGCCGCGACGGTTCAGATAACCGTACCACTCGCGGTGCTCCTCGTCGCGGAAGTGCGCCCAAGTGTAGTTGTGCAGCCGCTCGAACCACGCTTTGCAACGCTCGTCGCCGGTCAATACATACCCCTCGAGCATCGCAATCGTCGATTCGATGTGTACCCACCACAGCTTTTGATCCCACTCGAGCTGCTGCGGGGGGCATCCCTTGCGATCCATAAAGTAGAAGATGCCGCCGTACTCCTTGTCCCAACCGAACTCGAGCGTATTCAGCCCGATCTCGATCGCCTTGCGGATCAGCTCCTCGTCGCCGCGACGGCGTGCCAGATCCATCACGAACCACATCGTCTCGAGCGTGTGACCCGGGTTGATCAGACGGCCATCAAAGGTGTCGCTCAGCGTACCGTCGGCGTTCAGATGCTCGACCATCAGCCCCAGCTCGGGACGGTAGAAAGTGTTCATCACATCCGACAGCGCACGCTCGATCGACTCCTCGACCAGCTGCGGGTCGATCAGGTGCTCGATCTCGAGCAGCAGATTGCAGAGAATCATCGAGGGGGCCAGTGCTCGCATCTCGCGCGTGCCGGCGTGTGCCTTGCTCCACTGCGCCTTGGGGTTGTCCCAACGCTCGAGGATGTGCTGGAAGGTGCGGCGCGTTGCCTCGGCGTACCGCTCCTCGCCCGTCGCCTTGTGCAGCTGCGCAAAGGCCATCGCTGCAAAGGTGTAGGAGAAGATGTTGTAGGGATCGACAAGCGGCTTACCCTCGCGCGTGAGGGCGAAGTACCAGTTGTAGTCGCCGTCGTGGCCGTGACGGAGCATAAACTCCGCCCCCTGCCGTGCGCACTCCAACCACTCCTCGCGGATGCCCTCCTTGTTGCAGAGCATCGAGAAGAGCCACACTTCGCGCCCCTGCAACCACATAAACTTATCGGTGTCGAAGACCGATCCGTCGCGGTCGAGGCAGGTGAAATAGCCGCCGAACTCCTTATCCTGCGAACACTCCAGCCAGAAGGGGAGCACGCGCTCGTGCAGCTCGTCGTGGTACTGTTTGATCAACGCTTCTATCTGTTTCATTTGCTTCTATACTGTTTATTGTCAAAATTCTGTTTTCGGTCGGGTTACAGCTTCTCGCCCAAGAAGTACTCCCGATAGCGGTCGTAGAGGTTGTGTGCCGCGTGGTAGCACGACTGCGGCGAGAGGAAGTGCGAGAACTCGAAGGTGATCGCCTTGTCGTAACCGGCACGCGCCGCCGCCTCGAGCTTCAGGCGCAGCTTCTCGAACTTAATGGGCAGGAACTTGATCGGCATATCGCGGTCGAAGGTCTCGGCGTTTGTCCAGCACTCCAACCCGTAGCGATCGGCCAACCGCTTGTTCACCTCGAAGAAGGCATCCAGCTCGTCGTAGTCGATGTGGCCGTCTTGGAAGGCGACGGCATCGACCGCACCGTGAATACCGTCGAAGATCTCGTCCCACTCGCGCTCGTGCTCGGCCACCGAGACGGCATCCTGCTTCGAGAGCGACGATGAGGCGGCCAAAACCGCCTTCTTGCCGTCGATCCACGGCGAGATCAGGGTCGGCAGTCCGCCCGAAACGGCCTTGCAGTGCAGACCCTGTTCGCGGAAGGCCTCGATCACCCCCTTCGTGCGGCGCGAAATCTCACCGCTGAGGTACCAGCCCCCGAACGACTTGTGGTGCTGACCATACTGCTCCCACACCTCGTCGATCACATAGCGATTCGCCTCCGTTTCAAGGCTCATATCGCCCGTGTCCCAGTAGTGCCCCGAGTCGTAGAGGCCGAAGTAGAACTTCATCCCGTGCTTGTCGGCCAAGCGAAGGAAGAGATCCAGCAGGTCGGTCGAGGGACGGTAGCAACCCTGCCCGATCAGGTATTTCGAGGGGTAGGTGATGAATTTGCGATACCCCGAGCGGATCATAATCACCGTGTCGATACCGATGGCCCGCATATGGGCAAAGTCGGCATCCCACTCCTTCTCGCCCCAGTTCTGGTGCGGGATGTCGTGGCTGATCTCATCGAGGAAGGTACCCGTAATCTTCATATCGTCGTTGTTTTAAGATTTCCAATAGTAATTTTTGCGTGTGAGCGGATAGGTGACGGCCATCACCAAGAGGGCAAACAGCACCCCGCGCAGGAAGCCGCACCACGGCGTCAGACCGGCAAACCACTCGATCGCCCCCGAGAGGGTCGTCAGCGCAGCCAGCGGCGCGATCAGATAGCCCGAGGCGGTGTAGGCGAACATCGGATTAGCACCCATCGCCTCCAACGGGCGCAGGCGCAGCTTGAACTGCTGCTCGCAGATAAGTGCCGTCAGGAGCACCATCGCGGCCAATGCCGAGGTGACGAAGAAGAAACCGACCGTTGCGGGGTCCTTCTTGATACCCCCCTCCATCGGTTCGGCGATAAGTCCGATCGCCATCCACGCCAACATCGCGTAGTAGAGCGCACGGTAGAGTGCGCCGTCGGCACCGCGCATCGGGCGCACGATGCCCACGCCGATCACACCGACGACAGCCGCAAGCGCGACGGTCAGTCCGACACGGCGAACGAAAAGTCCCCACATCAGCAGGGCAAAGAGCAAGACAAGCAGCCCGATGAGGGCGATATAACGCCGCTTGTCGGCCGAGGAAACCTCTGCCGTCGCCTCCTTGTCGGTCGTCAGGCGCCGGTAGATCATATCGCCTGCCACTGAACCCGAGAGGACGATGCAGAGGTATTTCATAAACTCGAAACGGAAGAGCCACTCGGCGGGGGTCTGCTGCCACAACCACTGGCACCACGACCCGTCGATCGACGAGGCCATCTTCAGCAGCGCGATCGCCGCGATGAGCAGGATCCGCGCCGTCAGCGAGTTGCGCGTAACCCACCACAGGAGCGTGCCGAAGAGCGCCATCGAGGCCAAGATCAGGATGATGATGTCGCTCCGCGAGAGTGCCACATCAACCCCGAACAGCGGTTTGTAGAGGAGCGTGGCGGCTATGAGTGCCACGAACCCGCCCCAGTTGAGGATCGTGTTGTGTTTGCGATCCATCGTGGGGATACGGATAAACATCGCAAAGAAGAGCAGCCAAATCGCCAGCGTGACGAGTGCCGCCACCCACGGAGCCTGCTCCGCGAGGCGTCCCATCCGCGTATTCCCCAACAGGATGGCAAAGGCGGCTAACCATACGAAACGGTGCAGTGCACTCCCCGTCACTTGGAGCCACTGCGCCCCCTTCGCCTCGCGGCGGCGCAGTGCCATCGGCAGGGCGCACCCCATCGAGAAGAGGAAGAAGGGGAAGACCAAATCGACCCATGTAATGCCCGGCACCTCGGGGTTGAAGGCGAAGGTCGGGGGCGGCAACTGGGCGTGGAACATCGCACGGGGCAGCTCCGCATTCCAGAGCATCTGTCCCGAGATGACCATTCCGATAATGGCCAGCGCACGCAGCAGATCAATCGAGGCGACTCGTTTCATAGCGTTTCTTCCTTGTTCGTTGGTTGGTTCTTATCGGCGCAGGTAGCGCATCTTCTTCAGGTGATCGACCCAAATGACATAGGCCTCGGGGTGGAGGTGAACGCCATCTTTGGTCAGCTCGCGGCGCAACTCACCCTGCTCGTCGCTCACGAGCGAGGCTACATCGACCCACTGCACATTGTACTCCTTGCAGAGCGTCTGCAACAGGCTGTTCAGTTCGCGTACCTTCCCCTGCTTGTTCTTGATGTAGTCGTAGGCCAGCACCTCGTTGTTCGGCGTAAGAACACTCTGCAGATAGATCGCGCAGCTCGGCACCTCCTTTTGAATCAGCTCGACCATCCGCCGAATGTTGGCGTAGATGTCGGCCACGGGGTACCCCGCCGAGAGGTCGTTGATACCCGCCATCAGGAAGATTTTGCGCGGCTTCGAAGCCAAGATCTCGGGGAGGCGGTCGAGCATCCCGTAGGTATTATCGCCGCCAATGCCGCGATTTGCAATGCCCCGTTCCCGCGAGAGCATCGACCACCAACCCTGTTCCGTGATGCTGTCACCGATCCACACAATACCCCCCGTAGGCAACCCCTCGCGGGTGTGTGCCTCACGACGGCAGTCGTAGTAGGAGTTGCGGAACTTCGGTGTTTGCGCCTCTGTAGGAACGACGAAGAGGAGCAGCAACAGGGTTATAGCAAACTGTTTCATTTCGTTGTTTTCGTTTAGAGCGAAGCCTTCACCTCGTCGATACCCGCCTTGGCATACGACCAAGTGCCGGCCTTCTTCAGGTGGATCATATCGAAGAGGAAGTAGCCGTTGCAGGCGTCGTAGCAGGCCTTCACTGAGTTGGTGATCGCCTCGTACTCCTGTGCATCGGTGTACTTATCCGAGCTGTCCCAGTTGCCCACATCGGGACCGCCGCAGACGAGCGGGCACGAACCCATGATGCGCTGCATGGCGAGCGAGCAGAAGCCCTGCATCGTCCACTCGGTCGAGCCATAGACACTGCCCGGCGATGCGTAAGCACCGATGAGCATGTGATCCATCAGATCGGCGTAGCCGTAGTTCTTGTACTCGGGGGTTGCCCATGTGTAGTTGCGCGAAGTCTCGTAGTTCGGGCTTGCCCAGTTCACACCCACATCGTAGTAGGTGCTGTACCAACCGCCGACATAGACGCCGAACTTCACCGAGCTGTTGACGCTGCGGACGGCATCGCGGGCCTTCTCCATCAGATCGTGAATCGCCTTGGCGCGGAACTCCAACCACTTCTTCAGGTGCTTGTGCTCGTAGGGCATATCCGTCCCGATTGTACCCGAGTGGCCGGCCGGCAGGACATCCTTGTTCAGATCGACCGTCTCGCCCACATACTTCTCGAACTCGGTCTTCGTCAGATCAGAGAAGTCGCTGAGCATCGAGTCGAAACGACCACGGTCGAGGATAATACCGTCCAACTCGGTGTAGGCGGCCAAATCCTTCAGCAGCTTGCAGATATACTCCTGCACATCGGGGTGCAGCGGGTTGAAGAAGTAGGTTGTCTCGTCCGTATCGAGCGTATTCTTGAAACCATCCTTCGTGTTGAGGGTCGTAGCCCACTCCTTCTTGCTGTCGTCGCGCACCAAGATACCCTGTGCGCCGAGGTTCGATTTGTTACCACCGACCATCGTGTTGAAACCGGCGTGGATGCGCAGCCCCAGCTCGTGACCGATCTCGATGAAGGCACCGAGGTAGTCCCAGTCGGCCGTGCGCTCGATCTTCGTGTAACCACCGCTGGTCCACGCACCGAGCCAAGCCACCTGCTGGCAATTCTCCGACTTAAAGAGTACATCGCCGTTCGTCGGGCGTACATCGACCACCACATCCGTGAAACCGGCCTCCTTGGCCAGTGTCAGGTCGCGGCGGATGTTCTCCTTGTTGTTGGCAAAGTCGGGGAAGTTGGCCGCCGCATCGACCCAAATGTAGATCGGGTTGGTCGTCACGACCGGCTCGGGACGCTTCGTCGTGGTCATCTTGATCGAGCTGTAAGCTACCTTGTTGCTGCTGCTTACAGCCGCATAGATGTTGTAGGAGGTCTCGTCGTAGAGCCCCTCAACGCGATACTCGCCCGACTCGGTTGCGCTGACGGCCGTACCTTTGGCCAGCACATCACCGGCCGTGAGGAGCTTGTCGTCATCGTTCGTCTCGACCACCCAGTAGGCGCACTGCTCGGCCAACGAGGGGGTGATCGTAAAGCTCAAAGCCGTCGGCTCCACCGTACCGGCCGTGATCTCGACCGACGGCAACTGCTCACTCTGCGGACGCTCGGGGTACTCGTAGATGGGGTTCTCTTCGCTGCAGGCCGCAAATCCGAGGGCCAACAGGCTGAAAATAAGGAATCGTTTCATTGTTGTACTTGTTTTGTTTCTCTTTTGTCGTGAACCCACAGCCCCACCCAAGGGGCTGTGGATTAATTGCCGTGTTACTCGGCGATGCAGTCGAACTCGATGCAGCCTACATAACCGTTGCAGAACATAAAGTAGGCACGCATAAAGTAACCATCCTCGGTGACATGCAACTTCACATCCTGAATGGCGTTGCTGTTCACACCGTCGTTGGCGCGACCACCGTAGAATCCGTATGCGCCGCTCATATCGTTGCCGTCGTCGTTGTTGAGGTTAAATACCGTGCAGTCGGGGTAAGCCATAATGCCGTTTGCCGTATCCTGTGTCAGTTCGCCGGTGAAGGTCTGCGGATACTTCGCCTCGAAGACCCACATATCACCCGCAACACCCCATGTAAAGAAGCTCTCCATCGTGGCAGCTACATACTTCACGCCGTTGAACTCGACAGCATCGACAGCCTTCATACCCTCGTTGCCGCTCAAGACACCGTGGATGAAGGTGCGAGCCGTGTTGGTCGTACCATCGACCCACGTGAGCTTGTTCATCGAGTAACCGCAGGCGAGGAAGTCGGCCGTTGCATCCGTACCCATACGGATTGCATCACCGTTCGTCCAACCGCTCACGCCCGAAATCTGGCACCAGTAGGGGTTCTGATCGACTACCTGACCATCCTTCACCGTCCAAGTGAGGTTCGAGGTCGTACCCGTCGAGGTCCAACCGCAGTAGGCGGCTTGGATCGTGGCATCGCCATAGACATCGCCCCAAACCGAGATGTGGTCGCCATAAACATCGGTCGTGGCAAACTCGATAAACTTCTCGGGGGTCGAGTTGATGTCGCGCATACGATAGATGCGGAATACGCCTCCATCGTCGGGCACGCGGTTATTGATCACGATGTGACCCTTGTGGTCGGTCGTGAGGTAGTACGACGAGGTCGCGCCCTTGATCGAGCCGAGGTCGATCGTACCCTCGACGGCACCGCTCTTCGTATTGACGAGGATCGGGTCGGCACCGCGCGTGTGGATGATCAGATGCTCATCCGTAGCACCGATACCGGTCGTCATGTTGAGCGTCGAAACACCCAGCGACGAGAGCTTGTTGAGCCACAGAATCTTCGCGCTGCCCGGGCGGATACCCTCCGGATGGCGGGCAGGCTCGGTCTGCTGCAGCGTCCACTCGCGCTTCGTCACGCCGTCCTGTGCGATCACCGTAAACTTCTTCGGTGCATCGGGCGAGCAGAAGAACGAGGTCGTCGACGGATCGGGCACGATGCGTGCGTGGGGCGATACGGTGCACTCGCCAAAGACATTCTCCAGTGCGTTGAAGTAGATGAGCGAAGCCGTGCCGCCGTTCTTGTCGATCAGTGCCGAAAGACCCAGCGAGGGGATCGAGAAGCTCTCGATGTCGCAGGCCGAGCTCTTGGCCAGCGTGGCCTTGATCGTCCACTCGCTCTGCTGCTTCTTCTGGTCCGTCAGCGTGACCTTGTAGGTCTGCGTGAGGTCCATCGTGTAGAGCGCAGGCTCGATCGTGGCGTTATCATCGAGGTTGAAGAGGGCATAGACCTTCTTGTAATCCTCCAACTTCTGTACATTGTCCGACTCAACGGGCAGCGTGTAGGGCACCTGAATCGTGATCGTGCGCTTCTCGTAGTCGATCACGCTGCCGAAGCCCGAGGCATCGGCCGTGTGGTAGCCGTCCCAAGTGGCATAGACCGTCAGGTTGTTGATGCCCTTATTGGCCTGTGCGGGGACCAACTCCTCCGGCTCCTGACAACCTGCAAAGGGGAGCACGAGGGCCAATAACATCGAATATATAATCTTTTTCATCGTTCTGTGCTGTTAGAAATTCCACTCATCAAACTGACTGATCGAGCTGTTGTTCTGCAACTCGGCATCGGGGATCGGCAGGCGATACATACGCGGGAGGAAGGTGCGATCCTGACCGTCGCAATCGACATAGGTGTAGCGGTAGCCCGAGCCCTCCTTCGTGATCTTCATGCCGTGTACGCGGTAGCCCGTGTAGGCCTCCTCCGCGAGCTTCCAGCGGCGCATATCCCACCACAGGTGACCCTCGTAGGCCAACTCGATCTTACGCTCGTGGCGCAACGCCTCGAAGACGGCATCGCCCGTCAGCGTCTTGTCGGTCGGGAGATCGACACGCGAACGAATCTGCTCGATGTAACCCATCGCTGCGGCATCGTCACCCAGACGGTAGCAGGCCTCGGCGAGGTTCAACAGCACCTCGGCCAAACGCAGCTCAACCCAAGTCGAGGTCGAGGCGACATTCGTCAGGTCGGTGTTGGCCTCCTGACGGAACTTACGCATATAGTAACCCGTTACGGTCTTGCCATAGGGGTAGGGATCCGTACCGTAGTCGATGTAGGTACCGTAGGTGCCCTCAACGCAGCACTCCAGCTCGACCTCTTTCCAGATCGCGCCGTTGTAGAGAATCGTGGCGGCGAAACGCGGCTCAAGCTGATTGTAGGGAGGATACTCGGTCGTGCCCGATACGGTGTGCCAAGCACTCCAATCGACCTTCGAGCCATCCTTGGCCTCGTAGCTCTCGACCATCTCCTGCGTAGGCGCAGCACCGCCGGCGGTCGTGTACTCGTGGTACATACACATATAGCGATCCCAGTAGTGGTTCGGGCCAGTTACGAGGTAGTTGAACTCGAGAATCGACTCCGAATTGCCACCGATCGTAGCCTCCGTGTAGGTCGGAGCGAGCGCGTAACCCAGCTCCAGCACCTTCTCACCGGCCGTCTTTGCATCGTTCCAACGCTCGGCGTAGAGCATCGCGCGGCACAGCATCGCATAGGCGGCACCCTTCGTTACACGACCCGTGTTGGCGGCATTCCACTCCGTCGGCAGATTCTCGGCCGCGAAGGTCAGCTCGTCGTAGATGTACTGCCAAACATCAGCAGCCGATGCGAGCGGCTGGTTCTTCACCGTCTCCGAGAGCGACTTGATCAGGATGGCCTGACCGCCGTGGCGTTTTGCCAACTGGAAGTAGAGGAAGGCGCGGAAGAAGCGAGCCTGCGCCTCGTAGCGCGTGTTCACCTCCTCGCTGTAGGTCGAGTAGCTCTCCATCGCAGCCAAGAACTCGTTGATGCGGCGGATGCGCGTGTAGGTGTTCGTCCAGCAGTCGAGCAACGAACCTGCGCTCGTGAGCTGCTCGGGCGTAAAGACATAGTTGTTGCAGTCGCCGGCACGCGAACCGGTGATCGGCGAGCCGTACTTAAAGGTCTCTGTCAGGCCCTCGGTGAGGTTGCCGTTGAACTGCTGCGTACCAAACTGTCCGTAGATCGAGATGTACTCGTAGAAGTTGTTGATATAGAGATCGGTTGCCTGCTGTGACTCCCAAGCCGCCTTGTCCGAAAGACGATCCGTCGGCGTGAGGTCGAGGAAATCGTTACAGCTCGTCAAACCGAGTGCTGCAACCGATACGATCAAAGTTAAAATCTTATTTTTCATAGTTTTCGCATTTTTCGGATTAGAGCGTAATGTTCAAACCGATCGACATCACACGCTGCTGCGGGTAGTAACCGTTGTTGACACTCGGCAGCTCGGGGTCGATGTTGTATTTGCCGACATGGCTCAGCGTAAAGAGGTTCGAGCCCTCGACATAGATGCGCAGACGGTCGATGCCGGCCTTCTTCGTGAGCGAGCGAGGCAGCGTGTAACCGATCTGTGCCGTCTTCAGACGCAGATAGTCACCCGAACGATACCAGTGGGTCGAGGCGTGGGCGTTGTTCGAGCTGCTCTCGAGCGAGAGGCGCGGGAAGTAGGCCCCCGTATTCTCGGGTGTCCACGAGTTCTCTACCAAGTAGAGCGGCGAGTTACCGCCGTGGTAGAAGGGCTTGGTCATCGAGGTGTTGTCCATGATATAACTGCTGGCATAGACACCCGTCAGGGCGATCGTCGAGCCCGTTGCACCCTGCAACAGGAAGCTGGCATCAATGCCCTTCCACTCGCAGTTGAAGCTCAAACCGGCCGTGAATTTCGGGTAGATACTCGTGCCGACATAACCGCGATCCTGCTCGTAGCTGATTTTACCGTCGCCGTTGCGGTCCTCGTACTTGATATCACCGACACGCACCGGCTTACCGATCATCGTCGGCGAGTTGAGCAGCTCCTCCTCGCTCTGGAACAGCCCCAGCGAGATGAAACCGATCACCGAACCGACCTCCTTGCCGGTCAGCTTCTGGTAGTCGGGAGCGTTGTCGGCATCACCCGAGTAGTAGAGCCAACGACGCTTGGCGTACGAACCCATGAACTTCACGCCGTACTTAAAGTCGCCCACGCGGTTGTTGTGCGAGAGGGTGAACTCGAAGCCCTTGATATCCTGCTTGTTCTTGTTCTCGTAAGCGGGGTAGTAACCACCGACCGACGGCGGGTAGGCACCCGATGCGCTGGCCAGCATATCGTACTTATAGGTGTAGAAGAGGTCGGCCTCTACGCCGAGCTTGCCGCCCCAGAAGGTGGCATCGACACCGACATTGTAGTTCAGGTTCTTCTCCCAAGTCAGATCGGGGTTGGCGATGGCCGTCGTGTAGATGCTGCTCTGACCGACACCGCCGATTACGACGGCGTTACCGTCCGAGATGGACATCGAACTCAAGAAGGGATAAGCACTTACAGCCGAGGTTCCCGTCAAACCGATACCGCCACGGAGTTTGAGGTTATCGACCCACTCGGCCGTGAACCACTCCTCCTCCGAGATGCGCCAGCCGGCCGAAGCGGCGGGGAAGAAGCCCCAGCGCGTGTCGGCTGCGAAGAGGTAGGTGCCGTCGTAACGACCCGACAGCTCGACATAGATGCGGTCGTCGTAGTCGTAGTTCAGACGAGCCACGAAGCCCACCTGACGCGTGTGGTCGCTCATACCGCCGATCGTACGCTTGTCGCTCGAAGCATCACCGAAGTCCAACTCCGGCAGGTTCGTGAAGTTCAGGTTGTACATACGACCGTAGTGGTTGTTGCTCTTGTAGTCGCGCGTCTCCATCAGGGCGAGGGCAGCCACGCGGTGCTTACCGAAGGTGCGGTCGAACGAGAGGCTCGTCTGCGTGATACCGCGCGTGGTGTAGTACGAAGCCTCCTGCAGCGAGTTCTCCGAGCCCAAGCCCGAGTAGGTCTGGCTCACCGTGTAGTTCAGCCCCGAAATGTAGCCGTTGTCGTCGTAACGGAAGTCGGCCAAGGCCAACTCATAGGGCGTCGAGAGCTGCTTGACATGCGTGAAGGTCATATCGTACGAAGCGAAGAACTTGGCCGACAGACCCTCAATCCACGGCAGATCCCAACGCAGCGAGATGTTCGGCTCGATGTAGGTGGCGCGACGCTTGTTGTAACCCGACTGCTCGTAGGCGGCAACGGGGTTCACCGTAGCCGAAGCGGTCGGCGTGGCGGTCGAGTACTCCTCGCCGTCGATCACGACCGTCTCGGGTACATAGGGGTGCACGCGCATTGCCTGCTGTGCCACATTGTTCCAGTCGGCATCGTTGGCCGAGTAGGTCGGCTGGTCGTGGTCCTGAATACGACCCGAGATACCCACCTCGAGCGTGAGGTTGTTGGCGATCTTGGCCGTGATGTTGGCACGCGCCGTGTAGCGCGTAAAGTTGAAGTTCTCGACATTACCCTTCTGATCGAACATACCGATCGACGAGAAGTAGCTCATCTTGTCGTTACCGCCCGTTGCCGAGATCGTGTGCGACATATTCGTACCGACATCGAAGACCTTGTCGTACCAGTTGGTGTTGCCCCAACCATCCTCCTCGTTGATCATCTTCTGTACGATGTC
>CAZVNR010000043.1:0-15039 GCA_964628945.1 uncultured Alistipes sp.
GCTGACCCTCGCGGATGCGGCCGGCGTTCTTGATTCCGTTCCAGCGCATCAGCTGATTGACCGTCACGCCGTAGCGACGGGCGATGCCGCCGAGCGTCTCGCCGCGCTTGATCTTGTGGATCGTCGTGGCACGCTCCAACCGCTTCTTGTCGAGGTTCGAGGGGTTGATATACTCCTTCAGATAGAGCGAATCCTTCGCGTGGATCGCCTCCTCGTGCTCGATGTAGCGCGTGACGATGCGCTGCGGCAACACGAGCGTATAGGGGCGCGTAGCGGCGGGGATGATATCCAAACGGTACTGTGGATTCAGCGCACGGAGCGTCTCCACATCCACATCAATCGTCGTGGCGATCTGCTGGAAGTGGGTCGTGCGGCGTACCTCGATCGTGTCGAGTGCCAACGGCAGAGGAGCCTCGGTCGGCTCGATTTGGTGGTGACGGTGGTAGTGGAAGGCGTAGGTCGCACCGATGAAGGCGGGGACATAACCGCGTGTCTCGCGCGGCAGGTAGTCGTAGATGTCCCAGAAGGTCTTGCCTCCCGAGCGGGCGATCGCCTTGTTTACATTGCCCGGGCCGCAGTTATAGGCGGCGATGGCCAGTGTCCAGTCGCCGAAGATGTTGTAGAGATCCTTCAGGAAACGGCACGCTGCGCGGGTCGAGGCGATCGGGTCGCGCCGCTCATCGACCAGCGAATTGACCTCCAAACCGTAGTTCTTGCCCGTCGTCGGCATAAACTGCCACAAGCCGACGGCACCGGCACGCGAGATGGCATTGACCTGCAACGCCGACTCGATGATCGGCAGTGCACGCAGTTCGATCGGCATCCCCTGTCGCATCAGCTCGTCCTCGATGAGCGGAAAGTAGAGCTTCGAGAGCCCCACAATGCGGCTGATCGTGGCGGGGTGGTGCTCGACATAGCTCACGATGCGGCTCTTGACGAGGTTGTTGTAGGGCATCGGGATCGGCGATACGAGGTTATGCAGTCGCTGCTCGTAGAGGGCATCCCTGCAGGCGGCAGCCACCGAATCGCGCCCCTCGATCTGTACCGAATCGGTGGCCAAAAAGGGGTTGAAGTAGGCCTCATAACCCACCTCGGCGCGGTAGGCTCGCCACGCGGCGATGAGTGAGTCGGCCTGCTCGGTCGTGAAGTTCAGCGTGATGTCGTTCGCCGGCTCTTGCTCCTCGGTCGGCTCGGTGGCGGGTACGGCGACGGCAACCGGTGCGGCGGTCGTCTGCTCGGCGCTGCTCGTTGCAACCTGCTCACTCTTCTGTTTGGTGCGCTTGCGCTTGTTCTTGCGTTTGCCGAACAGACCGTCGGCAGCCGAGGCATCAAACGAAAGGGTCAGTGTGAGCAGAATCAGCAAAAGGTGTCTCATTGTCAAATGGGTAGGTGTGGGAAAAAAGTTCGTTTAGAATTGAATCGTCATATTGAGTCCGACCACCGGCCGATGGTTGTTCACCGACGGCACATAGGCATAGTTCAACATCGGTTCGATGTTCATCGAGAGGTCGTCCGAGATGTCGTAGTCGCGCAGGTGGGCATCGACATGGGCGTCGATGGCCTGCAACAGATACATACCGCCCGTGAGGATGATACAGAGGTCGCGGTTGCGGCGGTAGTTGTTGCGCAGGTTGCGGATGAAGTTGGCCGAGTAGCGGCCGCGGAACTCGTCGGTCGGGCCGTTGGGGAAGTTCTCGGGGTACTGTTCGTACTCCGAAATGAGCTTGTAGGCCTTCTTAAAGCGTTGGAAACCGCGATTGTTCCAGTCGATACAGTAGGCCAAAGTGGCAAAACCGCCCACCACGAAGGGGACCTTCCAGTAGCTCTTGTTGTAGATCTGACCCGCGCCCGGGCAGATGCAGGCCAAGGTCGTGGCCTTTTTCACATGCGACACATCGTTCGTCGCGTAGTTGATCGCCGCATCGCCGATGAAGTAGATGTAGGAGGCGATCGTCACGCCGAGGAACAACTGCCGCTTCGTGTTGCTGCGGATCATCTTCGTCTGCAGGGCATCCAGCTCGGGCGTGCGTGTGGTACTGACATTGGTGATGGCGTCGAATTGGCGTTTGAGCGGCTTATAGACACTGTTCTCGTGGAGGTAGAGTGCCAAACCCGTACCCAGCGTACCGTAGAGAATCGGCAGTTTCCAATACTCCTTATTATAGATTTGGCCGTAGCCCGGGAGGACGGCCGCCCCCCAGCACACCTTCGACAGCCCCATCGAATCGCTCATCAGCCACCCCTTCTTAAAGAGTTTGCGCGTCGTGTCGCGCTTGGGCAACCCCTCCATCAGGTACTCGGCCAATGCCAACGAATCGAGCGTCGTAAGGTCGTCCGTGCGCAGCTCGTTGAGCGCGATCGAGTCGGCGCGGTAGTCGATCGCAAAGAGCGAATCGACCTCCATCGCCAATGCCTCCATACGCAACGAATCGTCGCGCTGACGGAGCGAGTCGGGGCGTTGGAACAGACCGCCGCGTACGATGCTGCGCTTGCCGCGCGGCATCGTGGGGAGTGGCTGCTCTTGTGCGCGCCGCTGTTGCGCCTCGACCGGCAGGATCGAGAGCACGGCGACGGCGATCGCCGCCAAGTAGCGTGTGATGCACTTTATCTTCATTCGCTGTTGCTTCGATGGGGGTTATTTGCCGAGCCGCTCGAGGATGCGCTCGATCTCGTTGTCGTCCGTGAAACCGATCGTGATCTTGCCGCCGCCCGTCTTCGATCGCTTGATTGAGATTTCGGAGGTGAACATCCGCTCCAGCTGCTCGACCAGTCGGGCGTAGCTCTCGGGGTACTCCTCCTCCTCGGTGGTGCGTGCGGGTCGCTCGGTAGCCTCGCTCAACGCGCGTACCAACTCCTCGGTCTGGCGCACCGAGAGTGACTTTTTGAGCGTTCGTTTCAGCACCTTCAGCTGATCCTCCGTGGGGGCACCGGCGATCGCCTTGGCGTGTCCCATCGAGATTACGCCCTCCTTCAGCGCGAGCTGAATCTCGTTCGGGAGCTTCAACAGACGCAGGTAGTTCGCCACCGACGAACGCTTCTTGCCGACCTTCTCCGAAAGCGCCTCCTGCGTGAGGTTGCACTCCTCGATGAGCCGCTGCATCCCGAGCGCGATCTCGATCGCGTTGAGATCCTGTCGCTGGATGTTCTCGACGAGGGCCATTGCGTGCAGGTTCTCGTCATCGACCTCGCGGATATAGACCGGCAGTCGCTCCACGCCGGCACGCTGTGCCGCACGCCAACGCCGTTCACCGCTGATGATGATGTAGCGGCCGTCGGTGTGCTTGCGGACGGTGATCGGCTGGATGATTCCCAGCTGACGGATCGAGTCGGCCAACTCCTCGAGTGCCTCCTCGTCGAAGGCCGTGCGCGGCTGCGCGGGGTTGGGCGTGATGCGCCCGATCTCGATTTCGGTCATCTCGGTCATCGGCTTGGCCTTCAGGTCTAACCCTTCGCTGCCGAAGATCGCGTCCAATCCGCGACCTAATCCTTTCGGTTGTTTCATTATTTTTGGCTCTTTTTATTGCGTTTCAAAAATTCGCGGGCGAGTGCTAAATAGCTGACCGAACCCGCCGCCGAAGCGTCGTACAACATCACCGGCTTGCCGTGCGAAGGGGCCTCCCCCAGACGGATGTTGCGCTGAATGATCGTTTCGTAGGCCAACGCGCCGAAGTGGTTGCGCACCTCCGTCACGACCTGATTGTTCAGGCGGTTGCGCATGTACATCGTGAGCAGGAATCCCTCTATCTCGAGCGCGGGGTTGAGCGACGATTTCACCTTGCGGATCGTGTTCAGCAGCTTCGACAACCCCTCCAAGGCGAGGTACTCGCACTGTACGGGGATCAGCACCGAGTCGGCCGCCGTCAGGATGTTGAGCGTCGTGTAGCCGAGCGAGGGCGAGCAGTCGATGAAGATGTAGTCGAACCGCTCGCGCACCTCATCGACGATCTGCTTGATGACGAAGTGGGCGTTCTCGCGCTTCGGCAGCTCCGTATCGGCCGCCACCAGATCAATCGACGAGGGCAGCACCCACAATTTCTTGATCTGTTCGCTGTTTCGGATTACCTCTTCGGCCTTGCGCGTCCCCGAGATGCACTCGTAGATCCCCTCGAGATTGATGTCGAAGCCCAATCCCGAGGTGGCATTTGCCTGCGGATCGGCATCCAACAGCAACACCTTTTTCCCGAGCAACGCCAGCGAGGCGGCCAAATTGATGGCCGTCGTGGTCTTCCCGACCCCTCCCTTTTGGTTGGCCAATGCGATAACTTTTGCCATATCGTTCAAAAATGGTTACAATGCGGCACAAAATTACATAATTTCCGCGAAAAAACATAGTGAAGAGCGAAATTTGCTTATCTTTGAGGCGGAATCTACCAAAGATCAATAGCGTATGAACGAAAAGACACTCCTGCGTACAGCCGCCTTTCCGACCCTCGGCGATCTGTTGGCGATGCTCGGCCTCTTCTTGGTGGTCGAGGTGGCCTGCTCGCTCCTCGGGGTTGTGATTCTGCTCTTCTCGGGGCAGGGCCCCGCCACCCTCGCCCCCGAGGCGAAGGGAACCTATTTGGCGATCATCACCTTCGCCTCGTTGGCCATCTCGGCCGTGCTGATCATCCGGTACCGCCGTTGGCGGCACGCCACGCCGATCCGCTTCGGTCTGCGCTGGCGACCCTTCAATCCGATGCTCCTCGTGTGGGGCTTCGTCGTGATGGCCGCCTCGGGCATCCTGCTCGAACCGCTCTTTATGCTCCTGCCGCCGCTCGATCAGGATGTCGGGCGCGGTGCGGGAGCCCTCTTGGCACTGGTCGTCTTTGCGCCGTTTTTCGAGGAGCTGATCTGCCGCGGCGTGATCTACGGCTCGATGCGCACGCGCTACTCGGAGATGGCTGCGCTGCTCCTTTCGTCGCTCTTTTTCGGGGTGCTGCACCTCCATCCGACGGGGGTGATCAACGCCTTTGTGATGGGGCTTGTCTTGGCCTTTGTCTATCGCGTGGCGGGCACGCTGTGGGCCTCGGTTGCGCTGCATGCGCTGAACAACCTGTTGGCCTACCTGCTGCTCGTTGCGGGCTACGGTGAAAGTTCGCTTTGGGAGCTGACCGCACCGCACCGTTGGCTCTACTTCCTGCTCTACGGCTTGGCGGCGGTCGCCACGATAGTGGCGGTCGTGCAGCTGCGGCGGATGCCCGAAAAACACAATCCGATCGGAAAAAATACCGTCACCGCGTAATAAACCGCTCGGAAAGCGCGTTATTTCTCGGAAAAATCGTATCTTTGCCCTTTAGTTATGCGTAGATACTTCCGAAATAGCGTGCGCTTGGGCGTGCCGATGATGCTCGTGTGGCTGCTGACCGCGTGTCAGGAGCTGCCGCGCTATTTTATTGGCGAGAAGCCTGTTGCGCGGGTCGGAGAGCGCGAATTGACTCTTGCCGAACTGCAGGAGTCGATGCCCGAGGGGTTGTCGTCGGCCGACAGTGCCGCCTACGCCCGCACGACGGTCGATCGCTGGGTGCGCAAACAGCTCAAACTGCAGGAGGCCGAAGAGCTCTTCTCGGCCTCGGCCGAGGATATCGACGAACTGGTCGAGGAGTACCGCCAAGCACTCCTGATCCGCCGTTTGGATCGCTACTGTGTCGATCGACTGGTCGATACGACCTTCACGGCCGAGGAGATCGCCGCCTACTACGAGGCGCACCAAGCCGACTTCAAGCTGGATCGTACGCTGGTCAAGGGGCGCATCGTCCGCCTGCCGAAGAGTTACCGCCAGACGCGCCGACTGAAGGAGCTGATGGCCTCGAAGAAGGAGTCTTCGCAGCAGGATTTCCACGACCTCTGCCTCAAAAACGAGTTCGAGCTGAACGACTACCGCGAGGGGTGGATCGACTACGCCGACTTCCTGACCAAGCTTCCCACGCTGCGCTCGAAATCCTACGACGAGCTGCTGACCAAGAGCGGCATTCAGGAGATGAGCGATGCCTCGTCGCTCTACTGGTTTCAGATCGACGAAGTGCGCCGCGCAGGTGACCCGACCCCGATCGAACGGCTCCGCCAAACGATCCGCCGCATCCTCTTCAACCAGCGGCAGCAGCAGGTGATCCGCGACCACGAGGAGCAGCTCTACGAGGAGGCTCGCCTGAACGAGGGCTTCTATATCTTGGGCGACACGACCGCCGTGCGCCCTGCCACCGTAAAATCGAAAACAAACAACGCAACGAAATAGACGAAATATGTTGAAACGAACGCTTATTCTGATGCTGGCAGCGGGCTTTGCGCTGACGGCTCTCTTTGCCCAAAAACGACAGGTGATGGTCGATAAGGTGATCGCCGTTGTCGGCGGCTCGTCGATCCTCTACTCCGATGTGGCCAACTATGCGCAACAGCTTGTCGAGCAGCGCCGTCAGCAGGGCTATACCTCCGACCGCGACCCGATGAACGAGGCACTCGAGGGGTTGATGACCCAAAAACTGCTCTACCATCAGGGCCAGATCGACTCGGTGGAGGTCAACGAAGCGCAGATCCAAGCCGGTGTCGAGGAGCATGTGCAGGCGATGATCGAGCAGGAGGGCACGATCCCCGCCCTCGAGAAGAAGCACCACATGGCGATCTTCAACCTGCGCAGCATGTTGCAGCGACAGATGACCGAGCAGGCCTTCGCGCAGGCGATGCAGCAGGAGGTGGTCGGCAAGGTGTCGATCATCCCGGGCGAGGTCGAGCAGTTCTACAACTCGATCCCGAAGGACAGCCTGCCGATCATTGCCGATCAGTTTGTCTATGCCCACATCACGAAGTTCCCGAAGTCGATCAACGAGGCGAAGCAGCGCACCAAAGAGCGTCTGTTGGAGATGCGCGAGCGCATCATCAGCAAGCAGGCCAAGTTCGAGAATCTGGCGCGTATCTACTCGCAGGACGGTACGGCACTGCGCGGTGGCGAGATGGAGCCGACGGCCCTCTCGGGTCTGGACCCCGCCTTCGGTAACGCCCTCGAGCAGCTGCGCGTAGGGCAGATCTCGGAGGTGGTCGAGTCGCAATTCGGCTTCCACATCATCGAACTGCTGGGTCGTCAGGGACAACTCTACCACTTCCGCCACATCATCCTCAAGCCCTCCTACACGGCCGACGAGCTGGGTGAGGCGCTGACCACGCTCGACAGCCTCGCAACGCTGATCCGTGCCGACTCGATCACCTTCGAGAAGGCCGCCATGGAGCACTCCGACGACAAGAACTCGAAGATGAACGGCGGTATCGTGTCGAACCACGACATCTTGGAGCGACAGCAGGCCTTCGATGCCACGCTGACGATGACCAAGTTCCTGCGCGAGGACTTTGCGCAGTTCGATGCACTGGCCGACTACAACCACCTGATCTCGATGAAGGAGGGCGAGATCTCGAACTCGTTCCTCACGACCGATGTGATGGGTAACGAGCTGGCGAAGATCGTCAAACTGGTACGCATCATCCCGACCCACCCCGCCTCGATGGCCGAGGATTACCTCCGCTTGGAGGAGATGGCGCTCTACCAAAAGAAGCGGCGCGTCTTCAAGGAGTGGCTCTCGGAGAAGATCGACGGGATGTACATCTACATCGATCCCGAGTACCGCAACGGTGCCTTCGAGAATAAACACTGGGTTCGCTAACCCGTCAAAAGAACTTTTCTGACCGTGCGACGCCTATCGACCATCCTTTTGGTGCTCCTGTTCGGTACGCTGCTCTTTGCCCGAAGCGGTATGGTAACCCCGCCGCAGAGCGAACAGCCGGAGACCGAAAAGAAGATCGTGCACCTCAAATCGGACAACTCGGGCCCGGTGGCTCCGGGCGATTCGGTGATCTTTATGGTGGGCAACTTCGCCGCACAGCACAACGGCGCGGTGATCACGGCAGACTCGGCGGTGCGCTACTCCGATGCCCATCTCGAGTGCTTCGGCAATGTGCTGATCAACAAGAATACGACCTACATCTACGGCGATCGCGCCAGCTACAATCGCGACCTGAATTTGGTGGTGATCCACTCGCCGCTGGTGAAGGTGGTCGATGGCGAGGCGACGCTCTATACGCGCCAGTTTACCTTCGATACGAAGGCGAACATTGGCCGCTTCGGGATGGGTGGCGTGCTGCTCAACCGTGACAATGTGGTGGAGGCCGATCGCGGCTACTACTACGCCGATACGAAGGAGCTGATCGCGGTCGATCGGGTCGAGATGCGCAACGAGGAGTATGAACTCAAAGGCGACTCGGTGGTCTATCAGATGGAGAGCGACAACGCCCACTTCTTCGAGCGCACCAACATCTGGAACATCGACGGCGACTACCTCTACGGCGATCGCGGAGCCTACAGCAAGGCCTCGTCGCGCTATATGGTGACCCAAAACGGCTACCTGCTCACCCCGACGCAGGAGCTGTGGAGCGATACGCTCGACTACTACCGCGCCGAGGAGCATGTGATCCTGCGCAGCAACTTCCAGATCGACGAGACGGAGCATAAGAACCTCGCCTTTGGCGACTACGGCGAGTATTGGAAACACGATGGGCGTGCCTTCCTGACGAAGAACCCTGCGGTGATCAACTACGATCTGCAACAGAACAGCGATTCGCTCTTTATGCGCAGCGACTCGATCTACCTCTATACGCTCCGCTACGGCGAGGCGATCCCCAACGAATACGCCCTCCGCGACAGCCTTGCCGCCGCCGAGTCGGAAAGCGATGCGGAGGAGGTGACGGATGCGCCCAAGAGTGGCGGTGTGCTGCGAACGGATGCCCTGCAGCCGCCGATGCCGTCGCAAGGGGCAGCGGAGCAGGCTGCTGCGCTCACCTCGCCGCAGGATGCGGCGCAATCGACCGCTGCGCCGATCGCGCGTGGAGCCGATTCGACCACCGTGCGTGGGGTGGATTCGCTCGCCGTCGATTCGCTTGTGCGGGATTCGTTGGCGGCCGACTCGGTGCGCCTCAGCGATAAGGAGCTGCGGGCACTCGAGAAACAACGCCTCCGCGACTCGTTGAAGCAGGTGGCGGCCGAGAAGAAGGCGGCGAAAGCGGCAGCCAAGAAGGAGTTGTTGGAGAAGATTGCCATCGAACGACAGGCGAAGAAGACCGCCAAACTGAAGGAGCAGGAGCGCCGCGATTCGATCACCAACGCCAAACGCCGCGCCAAGATCAAGGCGAAGATGCGGGCACGCTACCTGCGCGATCTGAAGCGCGGGCGCACGCTGCAGGTCGATACGGCCGAGCTGGCACGCTTCCTCTTGGGCGTGGGGCGCGATATTGATACGATGGAGCTCGGTCTAAAGCGCGTGATCGACTCGCTCGATTCGCTGTGGGCGATCGCTGTGCCCGAGACGACCGACACGCTGCCGCGTGACAGCATCTATCGCTTGGTCAAGGGCTTCCGTAATGTGCGCATCTACCGTGCGGATTTCCAAGCCGTCTGCGACTCGCTGACGGGGCTCTCGTCCGACTCGACCCTCCACCTCTACATCGAACCGGTGCTGTGGAACGACAAGAATCAGATCACCTCCGATGTGATGGATATCTATACGGCCAATCAGCAGCTGTTGCGTGCCGAGTTTGTCGGCTCGCCGATGATGGCCTCGCAGTTCGATACGGTCTATTACGATCAGATTGCGGGCAAGGAGATGCGTGCCCACTTCGCCGAGAACGAGATCTATCGGGTCGATGTGAACGGCAATGTGCAGACGATCTTCTGCCAAAAGGATGGCTGGCCCGAGGAGGTGGTGGCGATCGCCACGATCGAGAGCGGCGATGCCTCGTTCTATATCGAGCAGAAGCAGATCTACAAGATCGTCTATCGAGTGAACCCCGATTGGCCGATCCATCCGGTCGATAACCTGCCGGCCGATGTGTCGCTCTACCTCGAGGGCTTCGAGTGGGTGGGGCATCGCCGACCGGCACGCAGCGATGTCTTCGATCGCACGGTGCGCCCCTCGGAGCGCAGCCGCCGCAACCGCTTGAGCCGTCCTGCGTTCCCGATCCGTCAACGCATCGACGAGGAGCGTACGCGCCTTGTTGAGGCGGGGCAGTGGGCCGACCGCAACGAGCAGGTCGATGCCGCTACGGTCGAGTGGATGCACTCGCTCGGCTACGAGGTCGGACAACCGCGCGAGTAGCCTATAGCCCCTCACTACTCTTTATTCGTTGCTCTCCACTCTCTTTGCTCTTTGCTCTTTACTCTTTACTCTTTGCTCTTGTCCTCTGTAAATTATGGCCTACTTCAGCACCCTGTTTCTTGAGCACTCTGCTCTTCAGGCGATCATCGTTCTCTCGTTGATCTCTGCCGTGGGTGTGCTGTTGGGGCGCGTTCGCCTCTTCGGGATCTCGCTCGGTACGGCCTTTATCTTCTTTGTCGGTATCTTGGCCGGCCACTTCGGACTGACGATCGACCCCGCGATGCTGCACTATGCCGAGTCGTTCGGTCTGGTGCTCTTCGTCTATGCGCTCGGATTGCAGGTCGGCCCGGGCTTCTTCGCCTCGATGCGCACCTCGGGCGTGCGGCTCCTGATCCCCTCGGTCGCCGTGCTGCTGATCGGTACGCTGTTGGCGATCGGTTTGGCCTACGGTTGCGGCGTGTCGATCCCCGATATGGCGGGTATCCTGTGCGGAGCGACGACCAACACGCCCGCGCTTGGTGCGGCACAACAGACCCTTGCGCAGCTCGGGCTCGATACGAGCGGTGCGGCGTTGAGCTGTGCGCTGACCTACCCGTTGGGTGTCGTGGGGGTGATCTTGGCGATCATCTTCCTGCGCCGATGCTTTGTGCGACCGACCGACCTCGCAGGGCCCGACAGCGAACACCGCAAGAATATCTTTATCGCCAGCTATCGGCTGACGAACCCCGCCGTCTTTGGTAAGAGCGTGGCTGAACTGGCAGCCGAGAGCCACCACCACTTCGTCATCTCGCGGATGTGGCGCGACGGGCATGTTTCGATTCCCACCTCCGAGAAGCGGTTGGCCGCAAACGATATTTTGATGGTGATCACCACCCCGCAGGAGGCCGATGCGCTGCGCCTGATCTTCGGCGAGCAGGAGGCGAAAGATTGGAACGCCGAGAACATCGACTGGAACAAGATCGACAGCCAGCTCATCTCGCAGCGCATCCTTGTCACGCGCCCCGAGATCAACGGTAAACGCCTCTCGTCGCTGCGCCTGCGCAACAACTACGGCATCAACATCTCGCGTGTCTATCGCTCGGGTGTGCAGCTCTTGGCTACGCCCGATCTGATTCTGCAACTCGGTGACCGCCTGACGGTGGTGGGCGAGGCCGAAGATATTAAAAATGTCGAGAAGATCTTGGGTAATGCCGTTAAGAGCCTCAACGAGCCGAACCTCGTGTCGGTCTTTGTCGGGATCATCTTGGGTCTGATCGTGGGGGCGATCCCCCTCTCGATCCCGGGCATCTCGGTTCCCGTGAAGCTCGGTTTGGCGGGCGGTCCGATCTTGGTCGGCATCCTGATCGGTACCTTCGGCCCGCGCCTGCATATGATCACCTACACGACACGAAGTGCCAATATGATGCTGCGTGCGCTGGGGTTGGATCTCTACCTCGCCTGCCTTGGCTTGGATTCGGGTGCTCACTTCTTCGAGACGGTCGTGCGCCCCGAGGGTGCCCTGTGGCTCGGTTTGGGTGTGATGGTTACCTTCGTGCCGGTGGTTTTGGTCGGGGTGGCTGCCCTTCGGTGGATGCGGCTCGATTTTGGTTCGATCTCGGGACTGCTGTGCGGCTCGATGGCCAACCCGATGGCGCTGGGCTATGCGAACGATTCGATCGAGGGCGACAACCCCTCGGTGGCCTATGCAACGGTCTATCCCGTCTGTATGTTCCTGCGCGTGATTTTGATTCAGTTAGTTTTGATGTTGCTGCTATAATGAACGCGCTTAAAAAGGGATTTTCTTCGTTACGCTTGATTCGCAAGCCTTGAAACTCCACTTTTTAAGCGCGCCCTTTTATCCCGATTTGAATTCTAAATTCTAAATTTTGAATTTTGAATTTGTTAAAGGTGCTCCACCGTGTAATCCACCATCTTCTGCCGTACATTGCCCATATCGTCGGGGCGCATCGAGTGGTTCTGATCGGGGTAGATCATCATATCGTACTGCTTGCCGGCGCGGTTCAGTGCACGCGCCATCTCGATCGTGTTTTGCAGGTGCACATTGTCATCCGCCGTACCGTGAATCAGCAGCAGGCGGGTCTTCCGGTCGTCCAACATCTGCGCATAGTTGATCGGTGAGTTCTTGTCGTAGCCGGCGGCGTTGTACTGCGGCAGATTGTTGTAGATCTCGGTGTAGATCGTGTCGTAGTAACGCCACGAGGTGACGGGTGCCACGGCGATCGCCATCTTGAAGAGCCCCAATCCCTTCAGCGCACACCCCAATGCCATAAAGCCGCCGTACGACCAACCGTAGATGCCGATGCGGCTGCTGTCGATGTAGGACTGCTTGGCCAAATAGCGGGCGAACGAGAGTTGATCCTCGACCTCCAATGCGCCCAACTGCCCGTAGGTCAGCTTCTTGAACTGCTCGCCTCGGAAACCCGTACCGCGCCCGTCGGTGCAGACGACGATGTACCCCTTCTCGACCAGCGCATCCTCCCAATCCATCGACCAGCGATCCTGAACGGACTGCGAACCCGGGCCCGAGTACTGGGTCAGGAGCACGGGATACTGCTTCGCGGGGTCGAAGTTGGCGGGCTTGATGATGTAGGCGTTCAGCTCGTCGCCGCGCTCGGTGCGGAAGGTGAAGAACTCCTTGACGGGGCGCGGCTGGGCGGTCAGCTCGGCCACCAGATCGTCGCTTGTGCGGAGTGTGCGCACGCGCTTGCCCTCACCCGTGGCGATCTCGATGCGGTTGGGGGTGGTTGCCGACGAGTGGGTCGAGATGTAGTACTTCATCCCGCGACTCGGAGCGATCGTGTAGAAGCCCTCGTCGGTGGTGAGGCGGCGTTTCTCGCGGCCGTCGATGCGGATGCTGTAGAGGTGGCGGCGCAGGGGTGATCCCTCGGTCGAGAGGTACCATACGCGTTTGCCGTCGGTGCCGACGATCTTCGTGACCTCCCACTCACCCTGCGTGACGGGGCCTTGCAGGCCGCCGCGCACGGTGTATAAATATAGGTGCATATAGCCTGTCAGGCTCTCCTGCTTGACCAAGAAACGGTTTTTGTCGAGGAAGGTGATCGTCTGATCATCGACCCGCTCGACATACTGGCGTGCCCGCTCCTCGTAGGCGACATGCTGCGCACCGTTCGGCTCGCAGACGACCATCTCGAAGAGGTTCTGCCGACGGTTGAGGCGGAAGTACCACAACCGTCCGTCGGGCGTATAGCCGATGCGCGGGATGTACTGATCGCTCTCCTTGCCCGTGTCGATGCGCCGCTTTGCGCCCGTCTCGAGATTGACCGTCCAGAGCGTGACGACCGAGTTCTTCTCGCCCGCTTTGGGGTATTTGAACGAGAAGGCTTCGTTGTAGAGCTTGCCGTCGTAGCGCATCATCTGAAACTCCTCGACCTCGCTCTCGTCGAAGCGCAGGAAGGCAACCTCGCGGCTGTCGGGCGAGCAGGCGAAGGCGGTCGTGTGGCCGAACTCCTCCTCATAGACCCAGTCGGTTGTGCCGTTGATCACCTTGTTCCACGCTCCGTCGTCGGTGAGGCGGCGGCTCTTCTTCGTGGCGATCTCGTAGGCGTAGAGGTCGTTGCGGTCGGAGTAGATGATCCGGTTGCCGTCGGGCGTGAACTGCGCATCGCGCGGTGCTTCGGCCTCGCTCATAATGGCGTGCAGTGCGCCGTTCATCACCAAGTAGTAGTCGGTGGTGTAGGAGTGGCGGTAGATCGTCTTGGCACCCGAGGCGATCAGGATGCGCTGCTCGTCGGCCGAGAAGCGGTAGTCGGTAATCGGCAGCTCGCGGGCAGCGGCGGGCAGGAGGCTCACCCCCTCACCTCCGCGCAGGTAGCTGTAACGGCGGATGTCGCCCTCCTCGAGCACCGTGTAGTGCTCACCGTCGGCCATCGAGCGGATGCCATAGACCGATTGGTTCAGCGAGCGCAGACGGGCAATCTCGCTGTATTCGTTTTGTGCCACGGCGGTAAGGCTCATCAGTGCCACCGCCAACAGAAGAATCACTCTTTTCAAAAGGATCGTAATTTTGATTTTTGAATTTTTAATTTTGAATTGGATACGATTTGAGCTAAAGCTCAAACTCGTAGCCTAATCGTTTGCCGGTGACGAACTTCGAGTTATCCATCTTCGTATTGAACTGATCGACCTTGACGCGCATATGCTCCTCATAGGGCGGCATATAGGGGTCGAACTCCAAGGCGCAGGCGATCGCCTCTTCGAGCACCGTCACGAGGTTGTCGCGGTTCAGCTCGAGCGAACCGAACTGCTCGGCCGAGCGCGAGAAACTGCCCTTTCCCTCGACGAAGTAGCACCCCGTGTGGTTGATGAAGAGGCGACCGATGAGGTAGCCCTCGTCGGCGTTGCGGTTGAATTTGAACGAGTCGGAGAGGAAGTTGTAGATGTTGATCATACCGACATAGGCGTTCTCGCGGTTCGTGGCGACATAGCTGTTCTGCCAAACGGGGTGCGCCGGCTCGAAATAGAAGACATCGGTCTGCATCTGGAAGATCAACAGGTCGTTGGCCACCTGCAGCTGCGCCTCGAACTTACCGCGGTCGCGGTACTCCAAGCGTACGCGGCGGTCGAGTTTGCCGTCGAGCGAATCGTCCAACTCCGAGGCCATCTCCAAGAGGGTCTCTTTCAGGAGGTTGAACGACGAAAAGGTGCTGTCGAAGACATGCTGTTTGAGGGTCGATTTGCGGATGATCGTCTGCAAAATCTGTTCGCGTAAGTTATCCATAGTTATTGTGTAAGGTCTTATAATTCTAAATTTTGAATTCTACATTTTGCATTTGGCAATGTCATCCCGACGGAGCCGAAGGCAACGAGGGATCATCCTTATTTAGCTTTCAGCATTCAGCAATCAGTTGTCAGTTTTTTTTAGAAGGAGGTGGATTCCTCCGCTTACCGCGTTCGGAATGACATTGTT
>CAZVNR010000044.1:0-14157 GCA_964628945.1 uncultured Alistipes sp.
ACGAGAAGTACCGCGTGCGCAAGTACGGTTTCCACGGCACGAGCCACAAGTATGTCGCCCGCACGGGTGCCGAACTCGCCGGTTTGGATTTCGAGCAGGCGAAGATCGTGACCTGCCACATCGGTAACGGTGGTTCGGTGACGGCCGTGCTGAACGGTAAGTCGTTCGATACCTCGATGGGGTTCTCGCCGCTCGACGGTCTGGTGATGGGTACGCGCTGCGGCTCGGTGGATGCCAGCGCAGCAACCTACATCGGCGAGAAAGAGGGAATGTCGTATGCCGAGCTGAACGCAATGATGAACAAGAAGTCGGGTGTGCAGGGCATTTCGGGCATCTCGAGCGATATGCGCGATATTGATGCCGCCTACCACGCCGGCAACGAGCGTGCAATCCTCGCCCGCGATATGTACTACAACCGCGTCAAGAAGTTTGTCGGCGAGTATGCTGCCGAGATGGGCGGTTTGGATCTGATCGTCTTCACGGGCGGTGTAGGCGAGAACTCGCAGGAGCTGCGCGAGTCGGTATGCTCGGGCTTGGAGTTTATGGGCGTCGAGTTCGACCAGACGAAGAACGAGGGCGCACGCGGCGTAGATAAGATCCTCTCGGCCGACGGCTCGAAGGTGAAGGTCGCCGTGATCGCCACCGACGAGGAGCTGATGATCGCTACCGACACCTACAATTTGGTTAAATAAACACTTAAAAATAAGAACAAAAACTATGGGAGAGATTAAGAAGCTCGCCGACATCGTAGTCGAGGCGAGAGCAAAGGGCCGCAAGCGTATGGCTGTGGCTTACGGTCAGGATTCGCACACGCTGGAGGCGGTTTACAACGCCTATCAGGAGGGTTTGGTCGAGCCGATCATCTTCGGCGAGAAGGCCGTGATCGAGCAGGTGTGCAAGGAGCACAACATCGACTCGTCGGTCTTCACGATCGTCGATGAGAAGAGCGATGTAAAGTGCGTTGCGGCAGCCGTTCAGGCCGTCGTAAAGGGCGAGGCCGATGTGCTGATGAAGGGTTTGGTTTCGACCGACAAGTATATGCGCGGCATTCTGAACAAGGAGGCCGGTCTGTTCCCCCCGAAGGGCGTGTTGAGCCATGTGTCGGTGATCGAGATGCCGGTCTATGAGAAGCTGCTCATCGTATCGGATATCGCCGTGATTCCGCTGCCCGACATGAAGCAGAAGATGAAGATGATCGGTTACCTCGCCAACACGGCCAAGGTACTGGGTATCAAGACCCCGAAGATCGCCTGCATCGCTCCGTCGGAGCTGGTATCGCTCTCGATTCCCTCGTCGATGGAGGGTGCGCTGCTCGCCAAGATGGCCGATCGCGGTCAGCTCGGTGATGTCGTTGTCGATGGTCCGCTTTCGCTCGATGTAGCACTCTTCAAGGAGGTTGCCGAGCACAAGAAAGTGAAGGGTGCACCGATCGCCGGTGAGCCGGATTGCCTCTTGTTCCCCAACCTCGAGTCGGGTAATGTCTTCTTCAAGGCATCGTCGCACCTCTGCCACGGTGAGTTGGCTGCGATGGTCGTAGGTACGAACAAGCCCTGCGTGCTGACTTCGCGCGGCGACAGCAGCCAGAGCAAGCTCTACTCGATCGCGTTGGCCTGCTTGGCAGCGAAGTAATCGAACGATATGCCACTAAAAAAGTCGCTCCTAACGGGGCGACTTTTTTAGTTGGTTGCGCACAAGCTGCACCGCCTCTCGGAAGGCCTCAAGGCGGAAGACCCACGAGAACCCTACATAGACCGTCACGCCGACTACGATCTGCGCCACAAGGCGCATAAGCGAGGCCTCGTGCAGCAACATCGGCACGCACCGTACCGCACCATACATCACCGCCGTCAGGAGCGCGACTGGGAGCAGTGTGCGCACCACATGCCCCCACCGAAGCTGCGCCAAGCGGAGCGAGGCGGTGAGATTGACCGCCCAATCGAAGGCTGCCGAGCCGACCAGTGCCCACACCACCGCCTCGACCGAATGGGGAATCGAGAGCGCCAGCAGGAGGGTCATCATCGCCTTTTTGAGTACCTCCAAGCGGATGATCAAACGCCCTTCAGCCTTCACCTTCAATACATTATAGGCCATCATCGCAAGGGGCGTAAAGAGCCCTGCCAAGCAGACCACCTCGAACAGCGGCACCGTCGGCATCCACTTCTCGCCAAGCAGTACGGCAAAGAGGTCGTAGGCGACGGCCGCCATCCCGATCATCACCGGAAAGATCGCATACGCGACCATCATCAGCACCTGCCGATAGCTCTCGGCGAACTTCGGCCGATCGTCGGCAATCCGTGCCAAGGCGGGGAAGGTGACCACCTGCACCGACTGCAACGCCGACTGCACGGGCAGCTCTTTGAGTTTGATCGCCTGATCGTAGTAGCCGAGCGTGGCATCAGCGTAGATTTTACCGAGCAAGAGCTGCGGTACCTTATTATAAACCGCCGTCACCAGATCCGAGGCCATCACACTCAAACTGTACGGTGCCATCTCGCGCAGTGCCCCCATCGAGCCGCCGGCACACGGCCGCCACCGTCCCACACCCCACAAGAGGAGGGCGCGCACGGCCATCAACAGCACCTGCTGCCAAACAAGCGCCCAAACACCCACCCCCGCATAGGCCAATGCAACAGCGGCAAGGCCGCTGACGAGTTGGGCCGTAAAGGTGATCTTCGAGATGAGCGCAAAGCGAAATTCGCGCGTAAAGATCGTCTGCTGGATCACGCAGAGGGCATTGAAGGGGATCATCAGAAAGAAGATCGCCGCCACCTCCGCCAAGATCGGCATTGCGTAGTAGTCGGCCAACCACGGGGCGGCGGCCACCAAGAGGGCGTAGAGGAGTGCCGAGACGGTCAGGTTGTAGAGGAAGACCGACTGGTAGTCGCGGGGCGAGGGGTTCGACTTGCGCAGCAACATCTGCGAGAAGCCGCTATCGACCATCACCAACGCAAACGAAGCGAAGGCCAAGAGCAGCGCCAAGACCTTCAGGTCGTCGGGCATCAAGAGGCGCAGGATCAGGATGCGCACGACAAACTGGACGAGGGCCGTAGCGATCTTCTCCCCCATCGTCCACTGCGTACCCGCAGCCACGCGCTCTTTGAGTTGGCTCTTCACGGTTGTCGTGCGTTGCTGTTACGGCTGCCTACAGGAGCAGCGCCTCGACCCCCAAACGGTAGCTGTTGAGCCCGAAGCCCATAATCGACCCCTTGGCAACGGGTGCCAAGAGCGAAGTGTGGCGGAACTCCTCGCGTGCCAAGATCGAGGAGATGTGCACCTCAACGACCGGTACCGAGACGGCGGCAACGGCGTCGCGCAGCGCGACGGAGGTGTGGGTGTAGCCCCCTGCATTGAGGACGATGCCGTTCTGCACGCCATCGGCCTGCTGCACGGCGTTGATCAACTCGCCCTCGATGTTGGACTGGATGTAGGAGAACTCCACCTCGGGATAGGCCTCACGAAGCGAGGCAAAGAGTTCGTCGAAGGTGCCGTTTCCATAGACCTTCGTATCACGGCGACCCTGCAAATTGAGGTTCGGGCCATTCAAAATCAAAATTTTCATCGGAATAAATTTTTACAAAGATAAGAATTTTTTATTTTTGTCCATCCATTTTGCAACAAATGAACGAATTTGACCTGATAGCTGCCATCCAACGGGGCGCCGCAACCCTTCCCGACAACGGTTTTGAGGGGATCGGCGACGACTGCGCCATCTTGCCGCTCGGCGACGAGGCGTTGGTCTTCACCACAGATGCCTTGTGCGAGGGGGTGCACTTCCTGCGCGAGGCGACCTCGGCGCGGGCATTGGGACATAAGACGCTGGCTGTCAATCTGAGCGATGTGGCGGCGATGGGCGTTCGACCGGTGGCCGTGCTGCTCTCGCTCTCGCTGCCGCGCACCGTGAACGAGGAGTGGGCAGAGGAGTTCATGGCGGGGTTCTTGGCCTTGGCGCGACGACACGATGTGGCACTGATCGGCGGCGACACGACCCGCTCCGAAGGGGGCATTGCGCTCTCGGTGACGGCGATCGGGCGCGGGCCTTTATGCGCCCTGAAACGCCGCAACGCAGCACAAACGGGCGATACGATCTTAGTAAGCGATCGGCTCGGCGCATCGGCGGCAGGGCTGCGCGATCTCTTGGCCGGACGGCTCGACACCCCCTTGGCCGATCGTCACCGACTGCCCGTACCGGAGATCGAGGCGGGGGCGTGGCTCGGCACACGCGAGGAGGTCCATGCGATGATGGATCTCTCGGACGGGTTGCAATCCGATCTGCGCCACATCTTGAACCGTTCGGGGGTAAGCGCAGCTGTCGAACTGGCACAACTCCCGCTTGACGAGGGCGTTACGCTCAACGATGCCGTTTCCGGCGGCGAGGACTACAAGCTCCTTCTGACCGCCCCGTCGGAGCGCAGCGAGGAGCTCTGCCGCGCCTTCGAGGAGCACTTCCACCGCCCCCTCTACCCCATCGGCCGCATCATCCCCACAACCACCCCCAATAGCACGATCCACTGGCTCACCAACAGCACCCCCACCCCCCTCGTATGGCACAGCTTCAACCACTTCGAGTAGCCCCATCCACAAAAAAAGGGTGCTACAACGCTCAGTTATAGCACCCGCATTGTATCGGTGTTCGTATCGATATCACGATCACGACAAGGGCTAATCCTCATCGAAGAAGTCCTCATTCGCTTTGGCTGCACAGAAATTGCGACCGAGGTCTGCAATACGGCCATAAAGTTTGCCTCGCGCAGAACTCAATTTGCTACTCATATCCGCAGTACCAAGCGGTGTAGCCTCAAACTTCATCACATTGGTAATCGAAATTGTTGCTGCCACCGCCTCGACATCCTGATTAGCTCCGATGTAAGCAAATACCCAGCCTTTGGCCTTGAGTTCGTCAACAAGAGCCTTGATAGCCTTACCGCTGTACTCCTTCGAAGCGTTCTCATATCCGTCGGTAACAACAGTTACAAGCACCTTGTCGTCCTCGGCAACCTTTGGACGAAGAGCGTTAAGCGACATACCCATTGCATCATAAAGCGCAGTGCAGCACTTCGGTTGATAGGTTTCAGCGGTGAGTTCCTCTACTTCCTTAGCCGGTACGCACTCATAGACGGTCTTAACATCGTCGTGAAAGGTGACAAGACTCACAATATGTTCCTGATCCTCATACTTCTCCGCAGCAGCGCGGATCGACTGGATGGTTTCGTTTACGCTGTCAATAGCAGCCTTCTTGATGCTCTGCATAGAGCCACTCTCATCAATGATAATGAGATTGAAAATTCGTGTTTTCATAGTTATTTATTTGTTATTTCTGTTTATTTGTTATTTCTGTATTTTGTTTTCTTGTATTAATTTTCCTCCTAATACCTAATCCCAATAGCACGAATCCCCATATTGTCATTACGGTTATCCATATAATAAAAATTAAGAATAATACCCCTATAAATGGATAATAATAACTGTCCCACACCTCGTAGTAAATTTTCGCTTTATTAACAGATAGACAGATCTCCAATCGGCGGAGCGAATTATGATCGATATATTCATATTGATATTCCGATTCGGGATAATACAATCCCCATCCGCCATAACGATTCCAATAAGGCCACTTTTCTTTACTGCGCACACTTTCTATCTTCTCCACAGCTGTTTCAGACAGCGGCTCTGCAAACTCAACCGCATGAAAAATGCTATATGAATTGTGATTGATGGGATAATCATCGTCTTCCTCGGTTTTTACATCTTTGAATTCAGGCAATTCTATGTCTATCTGTTTGCGGATATATTCCGGATTACGCAACTGTGCGAATTTGTACGCACAATATGCATAACTCAATAGACAGGCAATTATGAACGCTCCGAGAAAATAAAGCGATGAACGCCAATATATTTTAACGCCTCTTTTCATATTTTATCTATCCTTCTATCATTTCATACTCGACACCGAACCACTCGTTGAGCGTATCCTCAACCTTAGTGTTGATTTCAGGGGTGATCTTATCCTTAATCTTCTTATAGACATAGAGCATAGCCACGCCATCATCCAAGATGCCCAAGAACTTATAGATCACGCTCGGGATCAGATCAATCGGGAGGATGGTATAGACGATTGCCCCGTAGATCAACACGCGATCGAGCGTCGAAGTTTCGTCGTCCTCCATCACATAGTAGAACTGCAACAGCGGACGGGTCGTCGCACGACCGGCCTTCAACGCCCACGGACGCAACTTATCCATAAGTGCGTTCATCTTACCACGCCAATCAATGTTCTTTACACGCTCCAAAAGCGGCTTAATGTCCTTACCCATAACGAGGTAAGCAAGAATCAGAAGTGAAATTGTAATCAACATATCGCTTAAATTTTATTGTTCGTTTTATAGTATAGAGTGTCATTATAGAAAAATCTATCTTCTATTCATCTAAATTGCACGTTTTATGTGATAATTCATTTAGGCAATACTTGCATGTTTCATAGAATGACTTGTCAAGACGCATCTTAACTATTTCTCGATAACGCGCCTGTAATGCTTCTGTATTGAACTTTTCAGGTTCTTCGGCATACATCTTTTGCAACATATACCAATCTCGCCACTTTAAGAAGTGAAAAGCCAAAAATTTGGACAACCACAATGGATATCCTGGACCAATTGTGTTGTCATCGAGTTCAACCATTTTTCTTCTAACAGCTTCAAAGCCTTCATAGATGGTGTCATATGCAATACTCTTTTCGACAATTCCTTTAAGTAGTTTTATTGCTTGCACTTCCACCTCTTGATATTTTGGTAAAGTCTTAACAACCTCTCCAAATGTGTCATTTATGTAATCGTAACTCATATAGTTATTTGCTGTTATTCTTTCATTTACTCCTCGTCCTTTTTCACTGGCATCTCATCGGATATTACGGCAGATTGCTCATCGGCGTAACGATTGTAGTACCACTTGATTGACATATACTTATCGCCATTCTGCGATTTTAAGCGGTAAACATACTCATCACACAGGACAACCTCCTCGAAGCACTCGTCAGCTACAAGTTCGTGGCGTTCAATGTCGTATATCTGCCACATACGATTCTTGCGCACCTTACAATATGGCTTTGAGGAATCCAGCAATTCGATGCGGTCATATTCAAGCGGGAGAATAACTCCGTATCTATCGCGTAAACCGCCAACATTCCCACTTCTTACACATAACAATCCATTTTGAGAGTAGCCATATTTATCAAAGTGCCAAGCACGACTTGCCTCCAAGACAGAATAAGGATTGTAACCAAGACAAAACACTGGCATAATCAACGCGACCACTATATACAATCCTGCACTTGCCCAACTTTTCTTCGTATCAATAGCAAAGCGAATGATAGGTATGGCCATCATCGCAAGAGATGTAAACAACAGTAAAACACGAACCATATTTGTAGTGTACTGAGCGCACCAGAAAACTACTGATGCTCCGACTATCAGCAATATATCTTTGTAAGTGGTTTCTCTACGAACATACCAGTTCATAAGAGCAAAGAATGCAGCAGGTAGCACGCAGACCGTAATTGCCGATTTCAATTCCAACCCAAGACCGCAAACATAGCCTATCCCAAACATTGCAAGTGTAAGCAAGTAAGCAATCTCGCCTCTGTTAAATATTCCTTTGATGTTTCCACGATAGAAGGTGACAGGAATCAGCATCAACATCAGCGCAAGAATAGCAACCGCAAGCGTAGTCTTGTAGGTTTCAGACAACAGAACAGCATCAGCAAAAGCGACAACAAAGATATATATACACAGCCCGATAGCCTTCCATATGTTCAAACTGCTCGTCTGGAGTTGTTTCTTGCACAAGCGGTAAACGAACACGCCACACGGAATTACAACCAACCAAGCATAACAAATCAAACTGACGGGGAGTGAATATTCACAGAGCTCTATGATAAAATCCTGATAATCGGCATTGGCTACCAACTCAACCCCAAATAGTGCTGACCCCGACCTCAATAGTTTTAGCCACGGTTCAATAAAGAGAAGATAACCGGGGGCACGATCCAGTAACACAACCAATCCCATCAATGACAGCATCACAAGGGGCGCAATCATCAACTTACTTTGTCTTTGCATCAAGAAGGTTGCCCAGATACGCAGCGCAGGAAATAGCAGAATTACCGGGTTCATCAAACCACTGTTGACATCTTCGTGAGCGAGCAACAGCAACCATACGCTACAGATAACAAGGTCTGCAACGATAAAGAATTTAGACATTCGAGATTTCTCCATTTGTTCAGTGTTTTATGCGGTTATTCTTCTGTTGTTTGTCTCTTAGGAAACATAATCTCAACAAGCTCATTTGTAGTGTTCCCAATGGAAATCATTCCCTCGTAGTCTTTTGTGTCACCAACCCATATGGTAAACTCAAATCCTCCCTCTGATGCAGTTCTGGCGTACTTCAAAGCATCATATTTGATAGCCGTAATAAGGCTATCGGACTGAATGTCATACAAGCCACACTTGTTGTCTTTGTAAACAATGTTGTAACGCTTAACCGATGTGGTCTCCACTCGGTCAAATTTTCGCATACCGGAGCAAGAGACAACCATAACTGCAACCAGCAGCAACGCAAGAGTAAGAATGTTCTTCATATCTTTATTGTTTTTGTTTTATGGTATAGAGTGTAGTATGATGAGTAATCTATCTTCGGCACCTCATTATTCTACCATCAGTTTCGCCACTCAGGAGAACTCCAAAGTTTTCGCAGGCAATTGGGACAGATCGCCATTCGACCACCATTACCACACAAGACTCGTATCGTCCAAGCTGGTGAGGCGTAAGCCAACTCGATGGATTCGGCACCACAATGCCCACAGACATCCGAAGTGTGTACATTATGTGGCGTTTCGTACATATTGGCCATAAATATCTGCCACGCCACATCGCGGGCGTGTTCGGGCGGATTCATCTCCAGCTTTGGGCAATGCTCCTTCAGCGATTTAGGAGTGTAATTGTAGTTTTCCACAATCTGTTTCATCGTACCCTTAACCTGCAACTTGGTCATCAACTGTCGGATAACGCTTTTGACCCATCTCCTATGTATTGCGTAGGCACTCTGCTTCCCATATCCGCAAACGATGAAGATCGAGACGCCCGTCTGTCCCGCCATATTTTCCCACACCATATGAACCAAATTGATACAGTTCCAAATTTCGAGTGCCTTTTCGAGCAATGCCAAGACTTCTTCTTCATAATCCAACATAATAGATTCCGGCGGAAATTTCACCAACAAAAGCATATCCTGCAGATCGTCGGTCATCAGGGTTGCCAACTCCTCCCGTAATGCCAAGAGTTCCTCTTCTGTAAACCACGATGACTGAAAGAACGCAGCTTTCATCTTTTTGGAGTGTCTTGACACTACACGATAGTCATCCACGCTCAATTCATAGCGGTAGCTTATATTGTCGAATAGTTCCTCCGCCAAGTTATCTATCTGGTTTTTATCTGTAATAATCATAGTTAATTCCCTTGTTCTTGATCATATCTTTCTTGTATGCAGTTTATGGCTTAGGCTGTTGGAACATAAGGATTTTATCTTCATTTCCAATTACCGGTCGAATCGGCATTGCTGCACCTTGTCCCCCAGTTATATTCACGTAGCTACATCCGCTATGGCAAGACAAATAGCACTCTCCATCACATCCATATTCATCATCCGATGTGTCAATCTGATACTGACTGGTATAAAAATGCCCATAGAACTCTTCATCCGTGGGTAGAAAGATGCTATTCCCATTCTTTCCTGTTATTTTACATACGCAAAGTTCTCCAATCGTCATTGGTTCCCACGTGCATTCATCTATCAGTTCGTCTACTTCTGCAACTCTTGGCATACGCCATTTTGCGCCCCATTTATGGCGAGCTACATCATACATATCTGAGCCGGATATATCATATATTATAATGCTCCTCGTTTTGCCATTTTCCTTATAACGCCATCTTTTGTAGCCCTGTCGATAGTGTAATCCAATTATTGTATGATCAACAAAGCCCTTCTCCTCATCATAAAATCTTGATTTCTCAGTAAGCGGTTCTATTTCGCCCCAATGATACTTTTCTCCTATATCTTCAGGGTTGTTAGCACCTATGTTGCAGGTTGCCCACTTGACACTCAACCCCAAATCCACTGCTTCGTGACCGTTGATAATGATTTTTTGTTCTTCCATCTTACCCTCTATTAGCTAACATCCCTATTTATCTGTCACAGGACGCAAAAACGCACCTTCCCAACCTCTTCTACCGGACACTTTAAAATCCTTAAGTATTGGTATGGAATTATACTCAGGAAATCTGATATCAAATTCAAATATTGTTGGTCGATTGTTTGAGGAATCATTAATATCAGTATGCCAGTACCATCCGAAAGTAGATATATCATCTTGCATACCGTTGAAGACACGACCTGTTGTAGGGAGAAAAATACTATTCGTATTAGGTCCCATAATTTTTAGACCCGACATCCCATCAAGTACTTCGCGTTCAAACGAACAAAGTCTTTGTAGTTCCCAAAACTCTGCAGAAGTTGGCAATCGCCACTCTTCACCCCATAGTTTACCAACAACATCCGTTGTTTCATCTATGAGACCGAAATCTCCAAAATAGAATTTCCCAATTTCTGTCATTGATAACCAAATATCCCATCCACACTCGTATGGTTTATTCGCACCTATATTGCAGGTTGCCCATTTGATACTCAGCCCCAAATCCACAGCCTCGTGACCGTTGATGATTATCTTTTTCTCTTCCATTAATGACCCATTTATGATATAGAGTAAATCAAGTTTTAAAATCTATCTCTTATCCTCAAAAACATCTTCATCAGAGCTGCACCACAGAGGGGGCATGTTTGATCGCGTTTGATAAAGAAAATACCGCAGTGTTTGAACGCTGCGGCATGGAGGGTAAGTTGCTAAAACCATGATTGATCATGTGGGTTTAGTCGCCCACATTATTTTTCTATTAGCCAATCATAAGTGTGGTTTATTACTCAAGTTGCCTTATGCAGTAAGGTTGGTCTTCAAACAGAAATGGCAAAAATACATATAAGTCGGACAAGATAAAATAGATACCACGGTTATTGGGCATCCAAATATCAGATATGCGGTAATCAAAGAAGTATGCCACCGGCTGCCCGAGTGCCTCACCAATCCACTTCGATATAGCCGCATATAGCTTCACACCATATCTATAACATTCTTTATTTTGGGGCTCGAGAAGAATAAATTCACAATCCTTGTACTTCGCTGCATAGAAATCAAAGCCGAGTATAGCTTTCGTATAGATACCTTTTAACTCAGGTCGCTCCATTTTACGGATATCTAATTTCACTCCCTCAAATGTAATGTTTATCTCCTTTTCCATAATGCTTGCTTATTTTCTATGCATCGTTAAATGCTACGCAAAGATAGTAATAAAACACGGTATAGCAATCATTTACGAATAATATTTTAAACTCCAATACAACATGCCGTTTCGGAGTAGATATTTTTGCTCTCCCCAAGCAAAGTAATCGCCATACTCTTCAGGGTTTGGTTGCTCCTATATTGCAGGTTGCCCATTTGACGCTCAGACCCAAATCTACTGCTTCGTGACCGTTGATGATGATTTTTTTCTCTTCCATTAACAATTCTATTTATGATGTTGACAAGTAAATCCATTTGCTTTATTCTTCTTTGATATGTATGCGTAATTTTTCTACAAATTGACAATTAGTATCAATCACGCCTTGCAACCAAATGTCCTGTTCATCAGTAGTTTTACCACCATACCACTTGTCAAGATAGTGGTATCTACCATCTGGGCTAATTTGCCATACCAGCGTTGTAGTTCCATTATTGTATTTACCTATTGTTCCGAAAGTATATTTGCACTTCCTGCGATGTACTCTCCGCTGTACTTCTTTAGGCAAATCCTGAAAGCCAGCCCAATCTATATCTCTATTCTTAATCCACCAGACTCTCTTTTTGTTGTCGAGAATCATGTAGGCACATTTTGTTGAGTGATTTATCAGGTATTGGGCATTCCACGACCCCGTAATAGCGGCATCATAGAACTCTGCCCACTCCATTTGTTCAGAGAGTGATATGGTATGGCAATCTATACTCCTCAACTCCTTGTAGAGTCGGTTAGGAGTCATCATTCTCAACCTCATAAACCTCAACTCTCCAAAGAAATTTGATACCACATCCAAGCACGCATCACACTTAACAGCCAACTTCTGTTTTAATTCCGCAATTCGCCCTTTATCAAGTTCTGTCCAGAAATCTTTTGGCAGACTAACATTTGGAAGCTTTGATGCCTTACGGAACATTGGAGCAATCTCCCACACTTTACAACATCCACCTCCACATCCAACAGGCGTTACGAGGAAGTGTAACTCTGGGTGTTCGGCTGCATACTTGGTAAAGGTATCAACCGATTTGCGAATCTCATTCAATCCAATGGTACCACCAATGGTCGGAATGGCATAAGATTGTCCCTGCCGACCTTCACGCTGTCCCATCACTGCGCCAAAGTGCTTCAATGCAAAGTTCGATGCGCCATCAAAATGTCGTCCCGAATTACGACATCCGAAGACAAAGATTTCGTTCTCTTTGAGGGTGTCAATCCATTCCGGAGTAACATTCTGTTCGTTCGTTTTGAGCAGAGCCATTTCCTGCATTTTCTCGTCACTGTTGCGCAGAGCGATTAACCGATTAAGTAGATCTTTCATTTGCCTATACATTTATGCGTAAAATCCACGCAATTAAAAATTTTGCCAAAAATATAAGGTGCGCCTACTTTTTCGGGCAAAACACCTTATATGTTCTTATTTGTTATTATAGAGTCGAACTTATACCAAATCTATCAATTAGAACGTATTACTTTGTACCAATACCAACTGGCTTCATCAAGACATAGCGTTCGAACCATTGTTTGCCCTCGGGTGTGTGTTGTGGTCTACATAGACTAGTGGTAAGCATACAACCGGAAGCCAAATCATCTGCAATTGCAAGAATGATCTCCGATAGTTCAAGAGCATCTTCCAACTTCCTACCTTCAGGACAGAATATATTATGCTCCTTGATATGCTCATAGCCATAAACTACACCCATAATATTGCCGCAAACCGAACCTGTCGAATCGCTATCACCGTCATGGTTGACCGAAGCGATAATGGCGTCTTCCAAACTGTCGATATGGCGAATGGCACAGAAGAGTGCAACAGCCCAAGTCTCCTCTGCAACCCAGCCTTCACCCAGTTCACGGATAGCGTCTGCATCAGAAATGTCGGAGTGAGCCAAACGCACAGCCTTGTTTGTCAGTTCCCTGAGGTATTTTTTATCTTCCTCGTATTTACCAACACGAATCACATCCAAGATAGCTAGAGTCTCGTTCACTATATTATCAATGTTATCCTTCGCCTGCGTAGGAGTAAGTGGCAACAACTTATAGAGTAATACGGTAAGCAGGCCTGCTGGTAGAAAACCCAAAGGATGTTGGTGTGTTTGTTCTGCAATATAGCATCCTCCCTCTGCAAGATCTTCTAATGAACAATAATATCTACCCGAATCAGGTGACTGATCCACCAAAAGAGCCATAGGAGCAACACGCATAATGCCACCACAACCTTTGCTGTCATTCACCACATCTTTTCCGTCAATGATATTAGCACATGCACTCATACAGGTATTACCTGGAGCTCGTTTATGATACATTTCAGGGAGTTCCCTCAACCAAGTAATTTGTTCATGCTTACCAATTTCTCTCGTTTGAGTATAAAACCAATCTAAGTAGGCTGCCATAACTATTAACTCAGCTTTACACGATAAGCGTTGCATTCTATTCATCGTAATACCCGTAAGCAATCCATTGGCAGTAAAGAGCGTCATCTGCGTATCATCGCTGATGAGAGCCTTGTCGTTGTAGTCAAGGGCAAACTTGGTGATGCCATTCTCTCCAAATCGAGAAAGAATTTCATGACGGCTCATAAACTCAACTTCGTAGCCCAAAGCATCGCCCGCAGCACCTGCCATCAGGCAACCTCTGATTTTATCTTTTAATGTGTCTTGTTCCATTGTTTCGCTTTTAAAATTCCAATCTAAATCCTTTTTGTTTCAGTTCGGCATACTTCTCGGCG
>CAZVNR010000045.1:0-13852 GCA_964628945.1 uncultured Alistipes sp.
CACCCGTCATCACGTTCACGGCACCCATCTCGGTCTCCTGACCCTTCTCGAAGCCGCGCAGACCCTTCTTTGTCTCCTCACGGTAGAGCTCGTCGTACGAGGGGTTGTAGATGATCTCCTCGACGCCGGTGATACCGTACTTCTTCAAATCTTTCTTGTTGATCATAGTTGTTATTGTTAAATTAAACCTACTTCTCTTTTCTGTTTACAATCAAAAAGCGAGCCTCAATTCGGTTGTGACAGTAAGCAGATTACCCCACTCACGCCCCAACCTTTTGGTAAGCCCCTATTTCATCGGTACAAAGATAGATAAAGTTTTGCATTTGTGAAATAAATAACACTAAAATTTGCGAAAAAAGGGCAGGATTGTGAAAGTTCCGAAGAGGAGGGGTGTGGAGCGCGAGAAAACACGGGGCTGTCCAACAAGTTTAGTTGCGACAGCCCCAAGTTTTAGAAGTTGTATAACAAGAGGGATTTCAAGGCTTGCGAAGCCCGAAAAAGCGGAGTTTACCGAGCGTAAATGAGCATTTTGAGGGCAAGCGTAACGCGGAAATCACCTTGTTAGACAACTTCGTGTTCAGAAAAAAACGGATAGATAGCCGAATGTGTTACTCGAACTTGTGGCCGACGATGTAAGCGGCATAGGTGCTCCAAACGCCGGCAGCCTTGTAATCCTCGACATTGGCCTCGGGCACGAAGAACTGCATCCCTTCATTCTTGGGGAAGGCGGTCGAATTCATCAATGGAACGGTCGTTGCGGGGCAGTAAACCGCCTTCAGCGCGGTGCATTGCTGGCAGAAAGAGCTCTCAATCGTTGTCACATTGGCACTCAGGGTGACACTCTCCAATGCCGTGCATTGGCGGAATGCAGCGTTTCCGGCCGTCTTGCAAAGTACCGTCGCGCTCTTCAACGAGGTACATTGTCTAAACGCATATCGACCAAAACTCTCTACCGATGCCGGCACGGTTACCTCCGTCAGTGCCGTACACTGTTGGAACACGCTAGTCCCAATCGTTTTCACACCCTCGGCGATCGAAACCGATGCCAAGGCTGTGCAATAGGAGAATGCGGAGGAGCCAATTGTTTCAACCGATGCGGGAATAGCGATGGCCGTCAGAGCTGTTCCGTAGAATGCATAGCCCCCAATCGTATTCACACCCTCGGCAATCATTACCGTCTCCAAGGCGGAGCACTTATTAAAAGCTTTCTCACCAATTGTCTCGACCGCGGCGGGGATCGTCACCTTTTGCAGTGTTTTATTACCGGTGAAGAGACCCGCAGCAAGCTCCTTGACCCCCTCGGGGATGGTCAGTTCGGTGGATTCGCCAAGCAGATAGCTGGCCAATACATTCCCCTCCGTCATCAGACCGCGCCCGTCGGCCATAATCATCGGGCAGTCACCCTCAAACTTCTCGAGTGCCGTACAACCGTTGAATGCACCCGAGCCGATCGTCTTGAGGCTTGCGGGCAGCGAAATGCTCTTCAAAGCCGCGCAACCGTCAAATGCATTAGCGTTAATGGAGGTAATCTCCGCATAGGGGTACTCAATCGAGGTCAGTGCGGTACAACCGAGGAAGGTGTTCGCGTTGATTCTCGTCGTCATTGCCGGCAGAATCACCTCCGTTACGGTGGTGTTGTTTTGGAACCAATAATAGGTGAGGGTCAGATCGTGATCGAGCACCAAACGATGCCACTCTCCCATGCTCGTGTTATTGCTCATGACATAGTAGTCGTAGCTTTCCGTCGAGATCGGTTGGCCGTCGCTTGTCTTATACCAAATCTCGTTGTTGGGGATCGTGACCTTCTCGGGAACCAGCTCGATATATTCGCTCGTGCGCGAGTTGTTGCCGTCCGAGATCATCATCACGGCCGATGCACCCTGCGTGCCGTTGACAAAATTGTCACTCAAAGGTGAGGCATTCACCGTTACGGTGATCACACCATTTCGGTTGTCCGACACCTCAACCGAGTCGACTGTGAGGGACATCAAACTAACAGCACGGCTGTCGGTGTACACAAACTTCATCTGTACGGTACTCTTCTGCTCGTCGTAAGCGGCCTTCAGTTCGGCGGCGGCCGATACGGGTGAGATCATAAAGTCGAAGGTGACCGTCTTCGTGCCGGCCAGCTCCGACACATAGACCGTCGCCTTGCCGTCGTTGTGGGTCGGGATGTAGCTCACCGACTGGATGCGGCCGACCAGTGCCTCGATCTGTGCCTCGAGGTTGCCGATGCGTGCCTCCACCTCGGCGATCTTGGCATTCAACACGGCGACCTCGTTGGTGATGCGGTTGTTGATCGTGCTCACCTCTGCAGCAATCTTGCCGTCGATCACACCGTTATTGGCGGTGATGGCATCGGCGATAGCCTGCTGATAGGTGCTCGACATATCTACCTCGGGAAGATCCAAATCCTTGCGGATGTTGTTGATCAGCTCCAAGAGTGCAGCATCACCCGAGCTGATCTTTGCGAGCAGCTCCGTGTTGTACTGCTCGATGAGTGCCTTCAGCGTAGCATCGCCGGCGGCGAACTTCTCCATCACCGTCTGATCGCCGGCAGCGATGGCGGCCAACAGCTGCGTCTCGAGAGCGGTCAGCTTGGCATCGATCTGTGCGATCGTGTAGTAGCCGGCCAACTGCTCGCTGACCCAGCTCTTCATCGAGTTCTCGAGTGCCGTGATCGCGCTCTGAATAGCAGCGGTATAGGCAGCCGTGATCTCCTCCTTGGCCGTAGCAACAGCCGTGGCAATCGCTTCGGTATAAGCGGTGGTCAGCTCGGTCACCTTGGCGGCAACTTCGGCAGCCATCTCCCCCTTCAGCGTCTCGACAGCCGCAGCGATGTCGTTGGCGATCTTTGTGTTGACACGGCTCTCGAGGTCGGCAATCGAGGCGTTGGTCGTCTCGATCGTCTGCTTCACGGCAGCGACCTCGTCGGTCAGCGTGTTGTACTGCTCGAGGGTCGCATAGGTCGCCTCGATCCACGCCTTGCTGTCGGCGGCCGTCTGCTCCAACTGCGCGTCGATGTAGGCCTCCAACTCGGTGATCTTCGTCTCGAGGGCGGTATCCTTCGCCTCAAGCGCGGCAATCGTCACCTGCAAAGCGGCCAGCTCCTCGGTAACGGTCGCCTGCAACGCCTCGAGCGAGGCGGCCAGCGCATTCAACTCGGCATCCGATACGCACGCATCCAACTGCGCCTGCAGGGCGGTCAGCTGCTCCTGCGTAGTGGTAAGGGTCTGCTCCAACTGCGAAACCTTGTTCTGCAGGGTCGTGATGTAGCCCTTCAGCTCGTTGCTCGTGTTCTGCAACGCGGGCAGCGAGGCCTGCATCGCAGCCACCTGCTCGGCGACCGTCGGAAGGGTCGTCCCCTCAATCGCATCAAGTCGATCGTTGATCTTGTTGATGTCGTCATCATAGTCGCAGCAGCTCGTGAAGGTGAGCGCAGTGGCCAACAACAGGAATAAAATCCTTTTCATAAGATGTTGATAGTGTTTAGGTTGCCCGCACCTCGACGAAGATACAATGACCATAAAATAGACGAAAAGCGTGGTGCTGGAGGCTTATTTTAGAATCACAGGTCGTAGAAACCTTACAGATAAAACAAGCAACAGCCCCACGCCATACCCCATACAGGGATGACATGAGAAGATGTCTGCCTACTCTCTCCGTGCATCGAATTTCCTACGTTCGTGATTCGAGAATAAACTTACACTTTCCGCGTAAAATCAAATATCGTTACAAAAGTAGCAAAGATTTTTGAGAAAGCGAAGCCGGCATCCATCTTTTTGCTGTTGCTGTTTCAAAAAATGCGCTAATGTGTCATTTCTACGCCACAAATATCCAATTTATTTCCTTAAAAATCAATATTGAACAGAAATTTTATTCTTTTATCGTGGGTAAACAGGCAAAATAAATAGAGGATAAAACGGCTCAGTCATCAATTCCGGTGGAGCGATTAAAGAAAAGCCGCCGTCATTCTGAGTGAAACGAAGAATCTGTATGTCGGCAAAGTTTGCCGTACAGATCTTTGACTTTGTCTTCCTCCTTGCGGCTCGGCAAAGTCCGTAAACAGCCTCTGCTCTCGCTCCGCAGCGTCGGTTCGCTACGCTCAAGATGACACTTTTCTATAGGTGGTTCCAAAGTTACTGCCCCACCGGAAATTGCGACAGCTCCGATAGACCACTCTTTACACAACACGGGGCTGTCATAACTCAATTTGTTCGACAGCCCCGTGTTGTGTAGAATTTGTATAAGGATTAGTCCTTCAAGGTTTAATCCACAAAGTTGATCGGGCGGCGGAAGACCTCCTGCAACGAGATCGTCGTTTCGGTCGTGGCGACACCCTGCAACGAGAGGACGCGGTCATAGACCGTGTGCATCAGGTGGTCGTTATCGAGGCAGTAGAGCTTCACTTGGATCGACCCCTTGCCCGAGATAAAGTGCGCCTCGACGATCTCGGGGATCTGTTTCAGCTCCTCGACGGTCTGTTGCACCAGTTTCGGGTCCTTCACCGTGATATTGATATGGGCGCAGACATCGAAGCCCAGCATCTTGGGATCGACGGCCATATAGCTCCCCTGAATCACCCCCGCCTCGGTCAGTTTGTTGATGCGTTGGTGGATCGCCGCACCCGAGATGCCGCATTCGCGGGCGATCTCGAGGTAGGGCATACGGGCATTCTTGATCAGAAATTGCAGGATCTTACGATCGATGGCATCCAGTGTCGGTTTCGTCATATCGCTCTCTATTTAAGCACATTCAACTCCTTGCCGACCTTCACAAAGGCGGCGATGCAGCGATCGAGCTGCTCGGTGGTGTGGCCGGCCGAGACCTGCACGCGGATACGCGCCTGTCCCTTCGGCACAACGGGGTAGTAGAAGCCGGTCACGAAGACCCCCTCCTCCTGCAGCTTGGCCGCGAAATCCTGCGAGAGTTTCGCGTCGTAGAGCATCACGGCGCAGATCGCCGACTGCGTGGGTTTGATATCGAAACCGGCCGCCATCATACGCGTACGGAAGTACTCGACATTCTCGACCAGTCGGTCGTGGATCGCATCGCTCTCGCCAAGCATCTTGAAGAGCTCGATACCGGCACCCACCACCGCAGGGGGCAGCGAGTTCGAGAAGAGGTAGGGGCGCGAACGCTGGCGCAACATATCGATAATCTCCTTGCGACCCGTCGTAAAGCCGCCCACGGCACCGCCGAAGGCCTTACCGAGCGTACCGGTCAGGATCTCGACCTTGCCGCGCAGGTCGTACAGCTCCGTGATACCGCGACCCGTCCGACCCAAGACACCCGCCGAGTGGCACTCATCGACCATCACCATCGCATCGTACTTCTCGGCCAGCTCGACGATCCGATCGAGCGGAGCGGCGTTGCCGTCCATCGAGAAGACACCGTCGGTGCAGATGATGCGGAAACGCTGCGCCTGCGCCTTTTTCAGGCACTCCTCCAGCTCGGCCATATCGGCGTTGGCGTAGCGGTAGCGCACCGCCTTGCAGAGGCGTACGCCGTCGATGATCGAGGCGTGGTTGAGCGCATCGGAGATGATCGCATCCTCCTCCGTGAAGAGCGGCTCGAAGACACCGCCGTTGGCATCGAAGCAGGCGGCGTAGAGGATCGTATCCTCCGTGCCGAAGTAGTCGGCGATCGCCTTTTCAAGCTCCTTGTGCAGGTCTTGGCAGCCGCAGATGAAGCGCACGGATGACATTCCGTAACCGCGCTCGTCCATCGCGCGTTTGGCCGCCTCGACAAGGCGCGGATTGTCCGACAGACCCAAGTAGTTGTTGGCGCAGAAGTTGAGCACCGGTCGCCCTGCAACCTCGATTTCGGCGCGTTGGGGCGATGCGATCACACGCTCGGTTTTGTAAAGACCCGCAGCCTTGATCGACTCTAACTCCTGCTGCAGGTGGGCTTGCATTTTTGTGTACATAGTGACGATTTTTTAGAAATCCGCGTGAAAAACAATTTTATTTGCACAAAAATACGATTAATTTTCGGAAAATCTGCTACCTTTGTAAAAAATTGTAAGCAAAATCAAAGCTATGAAAAAACAGTGCGTATTGGTAAGCGGCGGCGCGGGCTACATCGGCTCGCATACGGCTGTCGAATTGATCGAGGCGGGTTACGATGTCGTGATCGCCGATAACCTCTCCAACAGCGATATGAGCGGCGTCGAGGGCGTGCGTAAGATCACGGGGGTCGATGTGCCCTTTGTCGAGGTCGATTGTTGCGACAGCGAGCGGTTGGCGACGGAGCTCTTCGAGAAGTACGACTTCGATTCGGTGATCCACTTTGCCGCCTACAAGGCCGTCGGCGAGTCGGTACAGAAGCCGCTCGAATACTACCGCAACAACCTCACCTCGCTGATGAACATCATCGAGCTGATGCGCCAATACGGCCGCCACAACATCGTCTTCTCGTCGTCGTGCACGGTCTATGGCGAACCCGACAAGCAGCCCGTTACGGAGCAGACCCCCCGCAAGCCGGCCACCTCGCCCTACGGCAATACAAAGACGATGTGCGAGGATATCCTGCGCGACTCGGTTCGTGCCTACGGCGATCTGAAGGGTATCGCGTTGCGTTACTTCAATCCGATCGGTGCCCACCCCTCGGCCTTGATTGGCGAGTTGCCGCGCGGTGTACCGCAGAACCTCGTGCCGTTCGTAACGCAGACGGCCGCCGGCGTGCGCGAGTGCCTCTCGGTCTTCGGCAACGACTACCCGACCCCCGACGGGTCGAACATCCGCGACTATATTGATGTGGTGGATCTGGCACGCGCCCACGTCGTGGCGATCGGCCGCATGATCGAGGGGAAGAACAAGGAGAGCTACGAGGTCTTCAACATCGGCACGGGCAACGGTGTCTCGGTGCTGGAGCTGGTACGCCGCTTCGAGGAGGCGAACAACCTCAAGCTGAACTACAAGATCGCCGGCCGCCGCGAGGGTGACATCATCGCCATCTGGGCCGATCCCACACGCGCCAACGAGGAGTTGGGGTGGCGTGCCACGCGCAACCTCGACGATACGCTCCGCTCGGCTTGGGCTTGGGAGAAGTATGTTCGTGGCATTAAGGAGTAGCGAAACGGATTATCGAACCGATCTTACTCGGGCTCGAACGACAACCACTGATAAGTCTGCCGAGACGCCACAAGCCGAGCGAGTGACTTTGTCCGCACAAAAATCTCCCTTTGAGAAAGAGAGGTTTGGAGGGAATGTCAAAATCGGTGCGGGAACCGCCAAAAAAAAGAGCAGTTTGAAAGACTGCTCTTTTTTTGTGCCACATCGTGCTGACTATCGAACATTTATAGACGGCTACTTGAAAGTCCTCGACTTCATCGAATGGTTAAAGGTCGCCTATCCCGAAAAAGCAGCGTTCCCTAAAAAATAAACTTAACTTTTATATCAAGTTTGAATATTTTGTATTATCTTTGCACTACCAAACTGAAAAACTATGAGCCAAGCAAAATTAGAAATCGTAGAACAATCGGAACTTGTTAGTTTATATTCCATTAAATTTAATGGGGAAGATACCACTGAATTTGAGAAATTTTTGCAGACATTCAAGGATAATGCTGAATTGAATGAGGATTTTCAGCGTATTGTATATGCAATCAGCAAGATTCTTAACAATGGTGCGTTGGAGCGTTATTTCCGTCCCGAAGGTAAGTTTAACGATGGAGTTTGCGCTGTACCTATTGAGTCTGGTCATTTAAGGTTGTATTGCTTGCGTATGTCTGACCAAATTCTAATAGTTGGCAATGGTGGCGTTAAAACGACTCGCGCATACAACGAAGACCCTATTTTAAGTGGATATGTCCTCGATTTGCAGAAGTTCGAGAAGCTAATCAACGATGGCATTAAAAATGGAGCATTGAGTATTGAGGAAAGAGAAATTATAGGTGTAGAGGGTAAATCTTTTGAGTTATGAAAACAAATACCTTATTCCAGAGTTGTCTGTCCGAAGTAACGGAAGATGTAAAGGCGGAAATCGACCTTTCATTTGCCATTGTGGATAGAATAGATGTCATTCTCAAAGAGAAAGGTATGACACAGCGTGAGTTGGCGGAGGCTTTGGGTAAAAACGAAGCGGAAATCTCTCGATGGATGCGAGGTACTCACAATTTTACCATCAGAACCCTTGCCAAAATCTCAAATGTACTTGGTGTGCCAATCGTGAGTATTTCACAGTAACTTGTACATCGTAAACGCCTAACTTTACAGAGCGAAGTGAAAACTTTGCTCTTTTTTATGTTTTTTATCTCAAAACAACTTGACTTTGTCTATCTATCCACATATACTTTGGTAGACATTAGGTCTAACTATTCCGATGATGTCGCGTAGTTTATACAGAAGTGTATGAATTTTGATTAAATCCGCACTGCGTTGTTTCGAGCAATCCACTCTTCGCACATATTTTTTGACCAAGGCACCGCGATAACAATTTAACATTGTCATATTTACTTATCTATCTTATTCATTAATTCTTCTGTCCTGCACAATGCCGAGATGATGTGCTGGTAGTGCATCACATCGTCCCATTCGAGTTTTATACCCTTGCGGTCTTTCAACCACTTTTGAGCGGGTTGGTAGCCTCCGATAAAGAACTCCCACGCCACACGAGGGACATTGTCGAAATACTGCTCGGCGTTAATCCAAATCTTGCATACATCGGCACTATCGCCATCGGTGATTTTGGTCACCTCAACGATATTGCTGCCCGATACATTGAATTGGGTCAGTATCGGTGGTTTGACCTCCATTAGATGCACCTTACGCAACTCACCACCTATCTTGGCAATGCGTCTGAACTCTCCCGCATCGGTAGGATATGGTATGCGTGGAAAATCGACCTTCAAGAACTCGTTGAACTCCTTTCGGTACGATGGCGAGTGCAGAACACCATAGATATAATCAAGCAGATCGATAGGGGCAAACATCGCCTCATCACCACTCTTCTCCACCTCGAACTGCAAACCAATCTTCTCGGCTATCTGACCCACTATCTCCATATCGAGGTTGGGTTGGCGGGTCATCGAGCCATTTTTATCGTGATATGTGTAGAGAGGGAATACATAACCAGACCCAAAACGACCTGCTGTACCTGTGAGATTGAGCTCGCATATCTTATCGGTAACGAATACATATCGCCAATCAGACACACATTGTCTTCCGACAACAATACCCGCATTATCGCCCTCGATGAAGTGGCGCATCACCTTTTCACGAGAGCGTTCAATCTTCGTCACATCGTAGTAAACATACCTATCATCAAATGGTCGATAACTAATCATCGTGGCAAGACTACTATCAGGCTCAATCTGATAATGCTCTGTCACCTTATTGAGAAGGTGTGCCTTGTTGTTATCAATAAGGATTGCGTCCTTGGCGGTCACTACACCAACTGTATTGGTAGGGAACATATCTTTCACGGCAAAGCCTCTATTGTACACCTCCTCATTAGCAGTGTTGCGCTTGATAAAGAAGTAGAACGGTGCAGTAGGCTCAATACGGGCAAAGTCGGTAGTGGTGAATGAGTGCTCCAATAGGTAGTTGTACTTCGCATCACGCTTGCCATAGAGGTCGCAATGAGACACTTCCGCAAGTTCGCCCTTACGTTTCTTGCCGTTCTTAATGAAGATGTTGATAGACACGCCCTGCTGAATATCAAAGACATTCTCATCTTTCGAGCCATCGGGGCATACCTCCTTCTTCTTACTGTTACCGTGGAGGTCCATTATGTATATCTTATCGAAGCTCTGCATCAGACTCCAACGCATACCTCGGAAGGTTGGGTTGTCAAGGAAACTGTGGTTGTTGATATATGCCAACACACCCTCGGCGTTCTTATCCACAAACGACTGACCAAGGCGGATAAACTTGCAGTAGTCATCGTTAATCCACTTGGGATTACGCTCGTTAAGCGGTTCGTTGGTGTTGGGTTCACGCTTGTAGTCCTCCATAAGCGACAATATCCACTTACCTTTGTTGTTGCTCTCTCCACTATATGGAGGATTGCCAATTACAACCATAACGGGATAATCTCGTTTAAGGCGTGATGCTCCATTGGCCTCTTGCGAAAAGGCATAAGACCATAGATTGTCTATCTCTTTATGATGCTCCTCTAACGAGTTGGTAAGATATACCCGTAGGCGTTCGTCTTTTTTCGGCTCGTAGCCCGTTTCAGCCAACACGATATCGAGTTTCAAATGCGCCATAGCATACGATGCCATCATCAGCTCGAAGCCGTTAAGACGGGGCAATAGATCCTTCTCAACATAACTTTGCCACATTCCCTGCTGACCCGCCATCTTGTTGTGTATAGCGTGTATCACCTCGGCGAGGAATGTACCCGTACCCGTTGCGGGGTCGAGAATCTGCACCTTGTGAGTCTCCACTTCGTAAGTATCCTTATCACTCTTTTTTCGCTTCTGATTGAGTAGGGTCATCTTGGTCTTGGAGGTGTCAGCCAGACCATCGGTCAAACCAAACTCCGATTGAAGAATCTCATCTACGGCTCGGACAATGTAGTTTACAACGGGTTGAGGCGTATAGTAAACGCCGCAATTTTTACGCAACTTCGGGTCGTATGCCTTCAAGAAATCCTCGTAGAAGTGTATCATCGGGTCGGTCTGTCGGGTACGCTTACCGTAACCCGTCATAATTTTGTTGATATCCGATGATCGGAACGCCTCGGCGAGGTCATCAACTATCCACGCCACTCGTTCATCGAGGTCGTACCCCGCAATATATTGGAACATCTGACGCAGAAATGGGTTGGTGCGGGGAATCAACTCCGCCGCTTCCTTGCGGGAGAATGTATCGAGAGTAGTATCGTGAAGTCGAGCGGCAAACATTCCATAGGCAATGGTTTGAGAGTAAATATCAGCGAAACGCTCGGGTGTAATATCGTCTATTAAGACATCTTTGATGGCATGCATCTGATTATATATTGCGCTCTGCTCGTCAATATCTTCGGTTAGCGATCTGCGGATAACATCAGCCAGCAAGCGTGCTTTTCCCGCCATAATCTCTGCCAACTTCTTCGATGATGTAATCTTCTGTGGTTGAGCGTTAGCAAGGTGTTCGATGAGCGAAATGAACTTCGCCTCGTTCTCGGCAACCAACACTATCTTCTCGCCCTTCAATTCTGCAAGGCGTACGCTATCGACAAACTCTCCGTTGCGGTACAGCCAAAAGTCGAGATAGTCGGTGAAGATGATGTTGTCGAGCGATTGTTTGTAGCGGTCGAACTGCTCCTTGTTCTCCTTACGACCTGCGAGGTCGTTGGTCTTAACGAAGTCCTTTGCCTCGATAAATGCCGTCGGGACATCGTTTCGTATTAAGATATAATCAGGCGCACCGAAATCGTAGCGTTTCGGCTCGTTGATAACGGTCATCTTTGGGAGGAGCGTTTGTAGCAACTCCTTCAATGCGGGTCGATAACTATGCTCGGTCGCTTTACCCGTCTGATATTGGGCGTTAAGCTCCTTAATGTATTCTAATGCAGTCATCGTATAGGGTGTAGTTTAATGCTGTAATACACAAAGATACAAATAATTTTGAAATGATTGATGTTGGGTGCGATTTTTCCGTTCCCATCCTATCAATAGACCACTTGACCGCATTGCGCGAGTGCCTTTATCAAACGCAACAAGCGACCCGAAAAGGTCGCTTGTTGCGTGCGGATAAAGGGACTCGAACCCCCACGCCGTTAGGCAACAGATCCTAAGTCTGTCGTGGCTACCAATTACACCATATCCGCAGGTTTTCCGCCACAAAGGTAGGTAAAATTTCGTAAATCACAATCCGGCAGGGTGGGATTCCGTTTTTTTTCGTACTTTTGTTCGCAGAACTCGAAGATTATGCCACAGACCCTGACCTTGAGATTGACCCCGCGTGATGCGGCCGATGTAAAACGCTATGCGCCCCTCGTGGCGCGGCGGTTGGGTATTCGTGAGCAGCAAATCGCGCTGCTGCGGGTCGTGAAGCGGTCGATCGATGCCCGTCAGCGGCAGCCGATCGTGCAGCTCGCGTTGGAGGTCTATATCGATGGCGAGGAGCAGCCCGCACCCGTCCACTTCGACTACCCTTCGGTCGATGGCAAGACACCCGTCGTGGTGGTCGGTTCGGGGCCGGCGGGGTTGTTCGCCTCGTTGCGGCTCATCGAGCTGGGATTCAAACCGATCCTCTTGGAGCGCGGCCGCGAGGTCTCGGCACGCAAGATCGACATCGCCCGCATCAATCGCGGCGAGGCGGTCGATCCCGACTCAAACTACGCCTTCGGCGAGGGGGGCGCAGGCACCTTCTCTGACGGTAAGCTCTTCACGCGCAGCAAGAAGCGCGGCGACTACAACAAAGCGTTACAGACCCTTGTTTTTCACGGCGCCAACCCCGAGATCCTCTTCGAGGCGCACCCCCACATCGGCACCGACAAGCTCCCCTACATCATCCGCAACATCTGTCGCACGATCCGCGACTGCGGCGGTGAGGTGCTCTTCGAGCGCAAGGTGACCGACCTGTTGCTCCGCGAGGGGCGCGTGCAGGGGGTCGTTTGCGAGGATGAGCGCATCGAGGGGGCGGCGGTGGTCTTGGCTACCGGCCACTCGGCACGCGACATCTACCTCCTCCTGCACCGCAAGGGCGTTCGTCTCGAGGCCAAACCCCTTGCGATGGGTGTGCGCATCGAACATCCGCAGGCACTCATCGATCAGATTCAATACCACCAACCCTCGCGCGGCGAGTATCTCCCTGCCGCCTCCTATTCGCTTGTGAGCCAAGAGAATGGGCGCGGCGTCTATTCGTTCTGTATGTGCCCGGGCGGCTTTATCGTGCCGGCGATGACCGATGCAGCGCAGTCGGTCGTGAACGGTATGTCACCGAGCGGCCGCACCTCGCCCTACGCCAACTCGGGCTTGGTGACCGAGGTACGCGAGGCAGACTACGCCCACCTCACGGCCGGGTGGGGCGCGTTGGCGGGGCTGAAGTTCCAGCAGGAGTTCGAGGAGGCGGCACGCCGAGCGGGCGGTGACCGTCAGGTCGCTCCGGCGCAGCGTGTGGCCGATTTTGTGGCAGGACGCGCCTCGTCGTCACTGCCGGCGACCTCCTACATCCCGGGCATCACCCCCTCGCGGTTGGATCGGTGGATGCCCTCGTTTATCGCCGAGGGGCTGCGTATGGGGCTCTCGACCTTCGGCCGACGGCTGCGGGGCTTTGTGACCAACGAGGCGATCGTGGTCGGTGTCGAGTCGCGCACCTCAACCCCCGTGCGCATCCCGCGCGATGCGGACACGCTGATGCACCCCGAAGTGGAGGGGCTCTTCCCCTCGGGCGAAGGGGCAGGCTACGCCGGCGGCATCATCTCGGCTGCCCTCGACGGCGAGCGCATTGCCGAGGCGGTGAAATCGTATGTTAAATAGCAGATTATCAACACAAAACAAGATTTGACAAGGTGTATTATTAAAATTTCTTCAAAATTTTTTGAAATTTTTTATTAAAAAACTTGCACGGAATCGAAAAAGGCCTTATCTTTGCATTGAAGTTTTAAGGTTCATTTAGGTTAGTAGTTTTAGGTTGGTGAGGAAATCGACGAACCGCAGAGCGCAAGCTCGGGTTCACGGTTTCCTTCTTTTTTTTGTGTTTTTTTGGAGCGCAAATTCGAGAGGTTAAAGAGATTAGGGAAGTTAGAGAAGGTCGCTAAACTCGCTATCTTCCCTAATTTCCCTAATTTTCGTCGCGCAGCCAAAGCTGATTGCTGACCGCTGATTGCTGAAGGCTGATTTCGTATCAGCTCTCCAATGCAACCTTCTCGAACTTATAGCCGAGGCGTTTGAGTTCGAGCGCGGCACCGATGCGGA
>CAZVNR010000046.1:0-13345 GCA_964628945.1 uncultured Alistipes sp.
GAACATAGAGCTTCCGACCTTTCTCAGCCTTAAATTGCTGACCTGCGATTTCTACTATAACGTACATTTAACTAAAATTGTATGTGCCGAAGCACAATTTTGGTGTGCAAATATAGACCTTATTTTTTGCACAAACAAATATTTCCCAAACTTTTTTCTTTCGATCCCCTTTGGCACGGTTTTGGGCGCAATCGAGCGGCCCGATCGAACGGGTCGAAACGCAAAAAAACGGCAGAAGATGAAACCGAGAATCCTGATCCTCTCCGACAACGCGATCCGCGCCGAGCTGGTCTGTACGCTCCTCGCGGGTCTCGATGCCGAACTCCGCACGGCCGACGATGCGGCGAGTTTTCACCGCCAAACGCGGCAGGCGTGCTACGCGCTGGTGATCGTCCTCGGGGCGGCACACTTTCTCAACGGCTCGGCGTGGCTCGAACGGCTGCGGCCGTCGGCGCTGCACCGCCCCGAGATCTATGTCCTCTCGTGGCAACACACCGAGCAGACCGTCTTGAGCCTGATGGAGTGCGGCGTCGATCAATATATGACCTTCCCGCTCAATCCGGTGCGGTTGCGTGCCAAAGTGATCGGTTCGTTACGGCAATGAGCGGTCGGCTCGAGGTGCTCTACGGGGGCTATACGCTCCTCGCCGCCGCGTTGGCGGGGTGGTTGGCGGTGGTGCTCTGCCGAGCGTGGTTGGCACACCGACGACGGGCCCGCGAACGGCTCTTGGTGCGCTACTCCGTGCGGCAGTTGCTGCTTGCCCTGCTCACCGACCGCGAGGAGCAGCTCGTGCTCCCCGTGTGGCAGGCGGTCGGGCGGCATCGCTTGGCGGCCGAGCTGATCGCCGAGCTGACGGCCGTCACCTACGGTTTGGATCCTGCGCCGATTCGTCGTATCGTGGTGCGTCACGGGGTCGATCGGTGGCTCTTGGAGCGGATACGGCACACGCGCGGACGGCGGCGTGCCGCGTGGCTGCGCCTCTTGGCCGATCTGCCGCACCGTGCGGAGGTGGGGCAGGCGGTGGCGGCCTACCGCTCGGATCGCTCGCGGGAGGTGCGCTTTGCCACCCTCTTGGTCGAGCTGACCGCCACCCCCGAACAGGCGTTGCGCCTCGTGGCGGCCTTTGCCGAGCCGTTCACCCCGATCGAGGTGGCCGAGCTGCTGCATCTGCTGCGGCGCGGTCTCTTCCCGATCGCCTACCGTCCGCTGTTGGCCTCGTCCTGCGCCAACCTGCGGCGCGTAGGGTTGGCGGTTGTTGCGGAGTTCGGGATCGAGGAGGCGGAGCGCGAGGTGGTCGATCTGCTCCGCGACGGCTCCGATCTGCCCCTTGCGCGGCAGGCACTCTATGTCTTGGCTGCGCTCCACCGCCCCCTGCGGCGGCGCGAGGTGGGGGCGTTCGTCCGCCAAATGACGGTCGGGGAGCGGCGGTCGCTGCTCCGTCGCTTGGCACGCGAGGAGTATGCCGCCGCACAGATTCGGCCGCTGGTTCCCCGCTCCGAGGTCGCCTATTACGAAGCCCTTGTCGGCTCCTATAAACGCTCGTTGGTATGTATGTGATGTTGTTGATCCTGCTGGTTGCGGTGACGGTTGCGGCCGTCGGACGATGGGGTGTGGTGGCGCGTGCACGGCAACGGCGGCAGCTCCACGCCCGTATGCGCGGTGTGCGATGCAGTGCCCCCGACGGAATCGGCCTCTCGGTGCTGCTCGTCGAATCGGCCGCTCCGCGCCAAATCGAGGCGTTGCTCACGGTCGAGTACACCGCCTATGAGGTGGTCGTTGTGATCGACTCGGTGCAGGAGGCGGCCGCCTTTGTCGAACTGGTGCGCCGCTACCACCTCATTCGGGTCGAGTACCGCCCGACGGGCGACTTTCCGTCGGTCGCCGTTCGCGGGCTTTATCGTTCGCGCCGTCGTCCGTTTCGGCGGTTGGTGGTGGTCGATACGGCCGCCGAGCGGCGCAGCGAGCGGATGAATGCGGCGGCCGATGTGGCGGCTTACGACTACCTGCTCCCGATTCGGCGCGGCGAACGGTTGGCCGACGGGGCGGTCGAGCGGCTTGTCTGCCTCATCGGCGAACGCACGACCGAGCTGCGGCTGCTGCGCATCACCGAGGGGATTCGCTGCTTCCTCTGCCTGCGCAGTGCGGCGGCTGCGGCAGGGGGCTTTGCCCGCTTTCCGGCGCGACGGCGCGGACGACTGCTCCACGAACGCATCCTCTGCCGAATGGAGGGCGAACGGAACGGACGGTGGTGGGCGACCCTCGCGCTGTCGGTGGCAGGGGGCTTGGTGCTGCTCTTTGCGGTCGAGCCGATCGGCGTGCGTGCAGCGGTGGCGGTGACGATCGCCGTGGGGGTGTTGGCCGCCCTGCGGATTCGGCAGCTGACCGGCTCCGATTAGGCTCGCTTTTTCGGAAACGGGTCGTCGGTTTCGGTCGAAATTGCAGATAAATGGGAATAATTCTTAAAAAATCGCGCAAAATACTTTGGAGATTCTAAATATATTTGTAACTTTACTACACGATAAATGAATCAGACTAAAACTTCTTATCTGATGAGCGAAAAAGAGGTGCTTGAGATGTTGCTGCCCGCGATGTGCAATGCCGCGCTTCGTGCCGGTGCAGCAATTATGACCATCCACGGCCACAAGGACGATTACGAAATCACCCTGAAGAACGACCATACCCCCATCACACTGGCCGATCGCAAGGCGCATCAGGCCATCCGCGAGGCGTTGGGCTCGACCCGCATCCCGATCTTGAGCGAGGAGGGGCGCGAGATGCGCTACGAGGAGCGGCGCAACTGGGAGCTCTACTGGTTGGTCGATCCGTTAGACGGCACGGCGGAGTTTATCGAGGGCTACAACGAGTTCACGGTCAACATCGCGCTGATGGAGAACAACCGCTGCATCGGGGCGGTGATCTATGTCCCCTACCTCGAAAAGATGTACTTGGCCGGCTTGGGTGCCGGTGCCTGCCTCAAGGAGGGGATGGTGCCCGATGCCGAGGCGCATATCACCTACGAGGAGTTGGTGACGGGGTGCCGTCCGCTCCCCTTGAGCGAAGATCGCCCGCACGGCCATCCGCGCGTGGCCGTATCGCGCCTCCACTGCACGGACGAAACACTGGCACATATCGACACGCTGCGTGCGGCACACCCCGATCTGGAGGTGGTGATGCAGGGCAGCTCCTATAAGTTCTGTATGTTGGCCGAGGGGACGATCGACTACTATGTGCGTACCTCGAACACCTACGAGTGGGATACGGCCGCCGGTGAGCTGATCCTCGCGGAGGCGGGCGGCGAAACACGCGTACTGGGCGAGGAGCGCGTGCTGCGCTACAACGAGGAGAATTTGAGCAATCCGTGGTTCTACTGCCGCTCGAAATTCTGCGCAATCTGATGAGTAATTTAATGGGTTAAAGATAGATAAAAAGTTCGCGGCGAGGGCCTTGCGTGTAGGCGCAAGGCTCTTTTTTTGCCGTGCAAAAAACAATTCTAAATTTTGAATTTACTTGATGTCGCACGCGCTGCAGTTGCCCGAGCACCCCTGAAGGGGTGAGGCGTCGTCCGAGCAGGCGGCCGTGCCGTCCATCTCGCGGGTCTCCTGCACGGCGCACTTGATGCCGAGCTGCTGCATATTCTTGTTGGTCGAGATCTCGGAGTCGATGTGGTGCCCCTTGAAGATGAGCGTGAGCGACATACCGAGCACGAACAATCCGACGGCCAAGATGGCGATTCCGATCACAATGAGCGTGTTTGACATAAATATTGGTGGTTTTTTGGAGCTAAATTTGGTCTTTCGCCTGCAAATTTATATATTTGTCAGTTAAAATGCAAAAACGCGACCATTTCCGAATCGGGCGGGGGCAGGCAAGACCCCTCCGTAGGAGCTGGCGGCGGTGTAAAATGGGGTGAGACTATGAAAATCGTCATTGCAGGTGCCGGTGAGATGGGCAGCCATTTGGCGCGGATGCTCAGCGGCAACAACCACGATATTACGATCATCGACGGCGACCAAAAGCTCTTGCAGGAGGTGGCCAATTTGGCCGATGTGATCACCGTCGAGGGCGACTCGACGACCGTCGCCGTGCTGCGCCGTGCCTCGGTGCGCCGCTGCGACCTCTTCATCGCCGTCAATCACGAGGAGAACGACAACATCGTGGCGGCGATGCTGGCCAAGAAGCTCGGCGCGAAGAAGTCGATCGCCCGCATCGACAACAACGAGTACCTCGAGCCGAACAACAAGGAGATGTTTATCGATATGGGTATCGACTACCTCTTCTACCCCGAGAAGATCGCGGCACGCGAGGTGATCAACCTCTTGGGTCACACCTCGACGACCGAGTATGTCGATTTCTCGGGCGGGAAGCTCTCGCTCGCGGTCTTCCACCTCGAGCCGACCTCGCAGCTGATCGGCCGCCCGCCGACGGGCTTCGATGAGGGCGAAACCCTCTCGTATCGCACGGTGGCCATTATGCGCGACGGGCAGACGATCATCCCCTCGCGCGACGAACGCTTCGCGGCGGGCGATGTGGCCTATGTCATTGCGCGGCAGGATGTCGTGGGGCAGGTGATGGAGCTCTCGGGGCAATCGAATATCGAGGTGAAGAATATGATGATCTTGGGCGGCTCGCGCATCGGAATCCGTATCGCCACCGAGCTGCAGGAGGAGATCAACATCAAGCTGATCGACTACAACGCCGAGAAGGCCTACCGACTGGCCGAGATGCTGGATAAGACGCTCATCATCAACGAGGACGGGCGCAATACCGAGGCGATGGTCGAGGAAGGCTTGTCGAATATGGATGCCTTTGTGGCCGTCACGGGGCGCAGCGAAACGAACATCTTGGCGGCGATGCTGGCCAAGCGGATGGGCGTCAAGAAGGTGATCGCCGAGGTCGAGAACCTGAACTACATCAACCTCGCCGAGTCGATGGGTATCGACACGATCATCAACAAGAAGCTCGTCACAGCCTCCAACATCTTTCGCTTCACGATGTCCACCGATGTACAGGCGATCAAGTGCCTCACGGGGAGCGATGCCGAGGTGCTGGAGTTCATCGTCAAACCCAACTCGCCGGCGACGAAGGCGCGTATCCGCGACCTCGGGCTGCCGTCGGATGTGATCGTGGGCGGTATCGTGCGCGGCGACAAGGTCTTTATCGCCGAGGGCAACACCGAAATTCACCCCTACGACCGCGTGGTGGTCTTCTCGATGCCCGCCTCGGTCGGCAAGGTGGGGTACTACTTTAACTAACAACCGAAAACCGAAGAGAACAATATGAGTGTTGTACGACACCTATTCCGCCGCTACCTCGACTACCGTCTGCATCGGATCGACCACTTCCGTCGCCATCCGATCGAGGTGCAGCAGGCACAACTTCAAGCCCGCCTCCGCGAGGGTCGCCGAACCGCTTTCGGACGCGACTTCGGCTTGGATCGGGTGCGCACGGCCGAGGCGTTTGCCGCCGCCGTGCCGACCTTCGACTACGAGGCCTTCAAACCCTATGTCGAACGGATGGTGGCCGGCGAGAAGAGCGTGACCGCCGCGGGACGAGTCGGCTTCTACGCCCGCTCGTCGGGTACGACCTCCGACCGCTCGAAATACCTGCCGATCACACAGCAGTCGATCCTGTGGAACCATACGCTCGGTATGCGCGATGTGGTCGGGCTGCATCTGGCGGCACACCCCCAGTCGAAGCTCCTGCAGGGGAAGACCCTGACCCTCGGCGGCACCTGCGAACGCGAGGGAGAGAACCTCGTGGGCGACCTCTCGGGCATCCTGCTCCACGAAACCGCGCGGTGGGGGATGTCGATGCGTGCCCCGAAGATCGAGACGGCCTTGATGCCCGACTTCGAGCGGAAGTTCGCCACAATCGCCGCCGAGTGCGCCTCGCAACCCATCGCCGCCTTTGCGGGGGTGCCGTCGTGGAACCTCGAGTTGATGCACACGGTCTTGGACTATACGGGCAAATCGAACCTCTTGGAGGTGTGGCCCCAAATGGAGCTCTTCCTCCACGGCGGTATGGAGTTTACCCCCTACCGCGCCGCCTACGAGAAGCTGATCCCTTCGCCCGATATGTGCTATATGCAGACCTACAACGCCTCGGAGGGCTTCTTCGCGGCGGCCGACGACCCGACACGGGACGATATGCTGCTGATGCTCGACTACGGCACCTATTACGAATTCCGTCAGGGCGACCGCATCGTGCCGCTCGAGGGGGTCAAGGCGGGCGAAACCTACGCGATGCTGATCACCTCGAACAACGGCCTGTGGCGTTACGAAATCGGCGATACGGTCACCTTCACCGCGACCGACCCCTACCGCATCCGCTTTGCGGGGCGTACGCGACAGTTTATCAATGTCTTCGGCGAGGAGCTGATCGTCGATAATGCCGATCGGGCGATCGTCGAGGCGTGCCGTCGGACGGGCGCATCGGTCACCGAGTACTCCGTCGCGCCGCTCTATATGGATATCGACCACCGCGGGGCGCACGAGTGGATCGTCGAGTTCGAGCAGGAGCCTGCGTCGATCGAGGCCTTTGCCGAGGAGCTCGATCGGGCACTTCGGGCGGTCAATTCGGACTACGATGCCAAGCGACAATCGACCATCGAACGGCAACACCTCACGCTCGTCGAGCGGGGTTTCTTCCGCAGTTGGCTGCGCCGCCGCGGCAAGAACAAGGTGCCGCGACTGGTGAATGACCGTCGGATTGCTGATGAACTGCACAGAGAGATGAAATAGAGAGGAAAGAGCAAAGAGGAAAGAGCAAAGAGGAAAGAGCAAAGAGGAAAGAGCAAAGAGAGAAAAATAATCCCACGATATGTATATTGCAATTGCTGGAAATATCGGCAGCGGCAAGACGACCCTGACCGAGATGCTGACCGAACGGTATGGCGCAAAGGCCTATTTGGAGAACATCGACAACCCCTATTTGGGCGACTTCTACGAGGATATGCGCCGTTGGTCGTTCAATCTTCAGGCACGCTTCTTGGCGAGCCGCATCGAACAGACGATGGCGATGCTTGCCGAGAACAAGTCGCACCACATCATCCAAGATCGCACGATCTACGAGGATGCCCACATCTTCGCGGGCAACCTCCACGAGATGGGGCTGATGTCGTCGCGCGACATCGAGACCTATATGCAGATCTTCAAACTGGTGACCAATCTGGTGCAGAAGCCCGACCTGCTGATCTACCTCAAGGCGAGCGTGCCGACCCTCGTTCGGCAGATCCACAAGCGCGGCCGCGACTACGAGATGAACATCGACACGGAGTACCTCGAGCGGCTCAACCGCAAGTACAACCAGTGGATCGAGGAGCTCTACGACGGCCCCGTCTTGGTGGTGGAGAAGGATACCGAGGACTTCGTGGCCGATCCGGCCGTCTTCGAGCGGATCTGCGCCGAGCTGGATAAGTTGGATGTGCAAAAACGCCTCTTCTAACCGATGCGGCTGCCCGAAGAGTTTGTAGCACGCTGCAAGGTAGAGTGGGGCGATGAGGAGGCCGACCGCCTCTGCCGTGCCCTCGATAGCTGCCCGCCCACCTCGATCCGCCTCCATCCGCGCAGTGCGGAGGATCGCGCCCTCGTCGAGCGGTTGGGTGCCGTGCGACCGATCGGGTGGAGCGAACGGGGATACTACCTGAAGGAGCGACCCTCGTTTACGCTCGATCCGGCCTTTCACGCCGGCGCGTACTATGTGCAGGAGGCCTCGTCGCAATTTGTCGAGCGACTGCTGCCGACCGAGGTGGAGGGGCTGCGCCTGCTCGACCTCTGCGCCGCCCCGGGTGGTAAGACGACCCTCTACGCCTCGAAGGTGGGGCGAAAGGGGCTGGTCGTAGCCAACGAGATCGACCGCAAGCGCGTTCGCACGCTGGCCGACAATGTGCGGAAGTGGGGGACGGGGAATATCGTGGTCACCTGCACCGATGCGGCGCATATCGCTGCTATTGGTGGCTGGTTCGATGTGGTGACCGTCGATGCCCCCTGCTCGGGCGAGGGGATGTTCCGCAAGGACGACGGTGCCCGTGCGGAGTGGAGCGAACAGCAGGTACACCTCTGCGCCGTGCGCCAAACCGAGATTCTGCGCGATGCGTGGCGTTCGCTCAAGGCAGGCGGCACACTGATATACAGCACCTGCACCTTCAACCGCGACGAGGATGAGGGGGCGTTGGAACGATTGATCGCCGAGGTGGGCGACGAATTGACGGCGGCTTCCGAGGTGACGGTTGATCCCGCGTGGGGGATCGTGACGGGGCGTGTGGGGTGCTTTCAGACCTTCCGCTTCCTGCCGCACCGCGCCGAGGGCGAGGGCTTCTTTGCTGCCGTAGCCCGTAAGGCGGGGGCGAGTACGACGAAGGTGCGCCTTCCGAAGGCGAAACGCTCGGTCTTGGAGGCGGTCGATCGGCCGTCGCTGCGCGAACTGGAGCGGTGGGTCGAGGAGCCGCAGGCGATGCGCTTTGCGTTGGCGGGGGATACCTGCTACGGATGGTACGAAGAGCAGGCCGAGGCGGTTCGGATGCTCTCCGAACAGTTGCCCGTGATCTACTCGGGGGTGGCGATGGGGCAGCTCTTCAAGGGGCGATTGAAACCGGATCAGGCGTTGGCGCACTTCGTGGGGCGCAGGGCGCAGGCGGTGCCCGAGGCGGAGCTGCCGACCGAAGAGGCGCTCGCCTACCTGCGCAAGCAGGAGGTGGCAGCCGAACGGTTCGCGGAGGGGATCAATCTGGTCTGCTGCGAGAGTCGTCCGCTGGGGTATGCCAAGCGGATCGGCAACCGTGTGAATAATATGTACCCCAATGCATTGCGAATTTTAATGACGGAATAAACCGAAACGAACGATATGGCAGAGAAACTCTTTTATTCGATGGGCGAAGTGGCCGAGATGTTCGATGTGAACCCCTCGCTGCTGCGCTACTGGGAGGAGCACTTCCCGCAACTCCACCCGCAACGAACCAACAAGGGCAATCGCCGCTACACTCCGAAGGATGTGGAGGTGATCAAGACGATCTACCACTTGGTCAAGGAGCGCGGTATGCGCATCGACGGCGCGAACAAGGCGCTGCGCGAACAGCATCGAGCCGGCAGGGTGATCGACACGGCCCAACTGCTCGAGCATCTGCAGGCGATTCGTGCCCAGCTGCAGGAGGTACGCGAGGAGCTGAAGATGGAGCCGGAGGAGCTGATCGACGACGAGCCGACAACAACGACCGATGCCGCGCCCGCCATCGACAAACAGGGCAAGGCGGTTGCGGTTGTCGCCGATGAACCGACCCCCTCGACGGAGGAGAAGCAGAAGGTGCGCCGTCCGCGCAAGAAGAAGGAGGGCGAGAAGGAGCTCTTTGCCTTCTACGAACAATCGTTGTTTTAGCCTATGAAAATCAGCGAGATAACGGCCTGCATCGAACGCTTTGCCCCGTTGGCGTGGCAGGAACACTACGACAATGCGGGGCTCGTTGTGGGTCGCGCAGACGATGAGGTGCATCGCGCCCTCTTGGCCGTCGATGTGACCGAGGAGGTGCTCGACGAGGCCGAGCGCGAGGGGTGCGATCTGGTGATCACGCACCATCCGATCATCTTCCACCCCCTCAAACGATTCAACTCGGCAACCTATGTCGAGCGGTGTGTCGAGCGGGCAATCCGTCGCGGCATCGCCCTCTACGCCTGCCATACGAACCTCGACAGCGCCCCCGAGGGGATGAGCTGGCGACTGGCCGAACAGCTCGGTATCGGTCGTCTGATGCTGCTCGAACCTTCGGTCAAGGGCGAAGGAGTTGGTTTCGGGGTGGTCGGCGAACTCGACAAGGCGCAACCGACGGTCGATTTTCTGCACGAAGTGAAACGGCGACTCGGCTTGGAGGTGGTGCGCCACAGCGACCTCGCTACGCCAACCGTCCGTCGCGTGGCGGTCTGCACCGGTGCGGGGGCTTCGCTTATCGGCGAGGCACGCCGTGCCGAGGCCGATCTCTACCTCACGGCCGACCTCAAATACAACGACTTTATGACCCCCGACGGTGCCCTGACGGTGGCCGACATCGGCCATTTCGAGAGCGAATATTGCGCAATTGAAATTTTATTTGATATTTTATCAAAAAATTTATGTACCTTTGCGGTTCTGAGGAGCAAAGCCACGCGCAATCCGATCAGTTACCTCTTTTAAGACAAACTAAAAACACGACATAATGGCTACACAGAAGAAGACTGCCGAAGTGGACTATTCGATGCAGGAGAAGATTATGGCTCTCTACGAGTTGCAGAAGATCGACAGCAAGATCGATGCGATCAACAAGGTGAAGGGCGAACTGCCGCTTGAGGTGCAGGACCTCGAGGATGATATGGCGGGACTGAAGACCCGTATCGACAACATCAACGCCGAGATCGAGGAGATCAAAACGCTGACCCGTCAGCGCAATCGTGAGGTCGATCAGGCCCGCATCCAGATTGCCAACTACAAGGAGCAGCAGAACAATGTACGCAACAACCGCGAGTATGATGCCATCACGAAGGAGATTGAGTATCAGGAGCTTGAGATTGAGCTGGCGGAGAAGCGTCTGCGCGAATATACGGCTGCAATGAAGGCCAAGAAGGCACAGCTCGAGACGGCCGAGGCGGCTGCTGCGGAGCGTGCAACGGACCTGAAACTGAAGAAGGACGAGCTGGAGGGCATCGAGGCCGAGACGGCACCGCAGGTGGCCGAGTATGAGGCACAGGCCGAGGCGGCCAAGGCGAAGATCGACGAGCGTCTGATCGTGGCCTACAACCGCATCCGTCGCAATGTGCGCAACGGTATGGCCGTCGTGACGGTCGAGCGCGATGCCTGCGGTGGTTGCTTCAACCGCATCCCGCCCCAGCGTCAGGCCGACATCCGTCAAGGCAAGAAGATCATCGTCTGCGAGTATTGCGGCCGTATCCTCGTTGCCGATCCCGAGGTGCAAGAATAATTCAAAGTTTAGAATTCAAAATTCAAAATTGGGCTGACGCGACCGCTTAAGATACGGCCTTTGAGAGGCTGACGCGACTGGATGCCCGTTCTTGATAAACTGCCCGTTCATCGGAAGATGGACGGGCGGTTTTTTATCGGTTATACCTTATGTTTATAAATAACCTGCGTTTTATTTCCTTTTTTATTAATTTTTTCCTAACTTTGCCTGCGTTATAAATCAGCCCCATTAAAATACGCTGGACGATGAAAATTGCACTGGCCCAATTGAACTATACGATCGGTGATATTGACGGCAACACCGCCAAGGTCATCCACGCGATCCAACAAGCCAAAACCGCCAAAGCCGATTTGGTGATCTTTGCCGAGCAGGCCATCAGTGGTACCCCCGCCTTCGACCTACTGCGCAAAACGACCTTCCTTGAACTCTGTGAGGATGCCCTCGATCGCATCGCGTCACACTGCGATACGATCGCGGCTATCGTTGGTCTGCCGCTGCTGACCGAGGAGGGAACGGTAAGTGCCGCCGCCGTGATCGAACACGGTGAGGTGGTCTGCTGCGCCAAGAAAAAGAACATCACCGCTCGTCGCGAGATGGGTTTCTTGAACCCCTCGACGGGTTTCGAGTATGTCACCATCAAGGGGCATAAGTGCGCTGTGGTGGTGGGTGATGATATCCGCCGCGAGTCGGAGTTTGACCCCACAACCGAGACGATCATCTCGATCAATGCCCGCAAATACAGCAAGGGCGTGATGATGTATCGCTACGAAACGATGCGCAACATCTCGTTCGTCGAGAACAAGAACCTTGTGTTGATCAATCAGGTGGGCGGTTCGACCGAGATCGTCTATGACGGTACTTCGGGTGCCTTTAACGCCAAGGGTGAGCCGATGCTCATTATGCAGAGCTTCAAGGAGGATTTCCAGATCTACGACACGGAGGCCGAGCAGGCTCCGGTCGAGATTCCTGCTCATCTGACCCGTACCCATATGCTCTATGCGGCCGCCTGCTGCGGTCTGCATGACTTCTACCGCAAGAACGGCTACCAGAAGGCCTGCGTGGGTCTTTCGGGCGGTATCGACTCGGCGGTGGTCGCCTGTATGGCGGTCGAGGCACTGGGTAAGGAGAATGTCCACGCCCTCCTGATGCCGTCACCCTTCTCGCCCGATATGTCGGTGGAGGATGGCAAGGCGCTGGCCGAGAATCTCGGTATCTCGTACAATGTGATTCCGATCAACGCCATCTATAGCAGCGTGCTCGACACGCTGAAGCCCGTGATCGGCGGTACGGAGTTCGACTTCACGGAGGAGAACATCCAAACGCGTATCCGCACCGTGCTGCTGATGGCTCTGCAGAATAAGAACGGCTATATGCTGCTCAACTCGTCGAACAAGAGCGAGAATGCACTCGGCCTCTGCACCCTTTACGGTGATACGGCGGGTGCCTTCAGCCCGACGGGCGACATCTACAAGAGCGAGATGTACGATGTGGCACGCTACATCAACCGCATCCACGACAATGTGATCCCCGAGAGCATCCTCACGAAAGAGCCCTCGTCGGAGTTGCATATCGGTCAGAAGGATAGCGACATCCTGCCTCCCTACGAGGTGGTTGATGCGATCCTGAACCGTATGATCGAGGAGAGCCAGCACCGCGAGGAGATCATTAACGCCGGCTTCGATTCGGAGGTGGTCGAGAAGATCCACGCGATGATTATGCACAACGAGAAGAAACGCTATCAGTTCCCGCCCGTGCTTCGCCTCTCGCCCTGCGCCTTCGGTCACGAGCGTCTGATGCCGCTGACGAACAAGTACGGAGATTAAGAGAGGAAAGAGGAAAGAGGAAAGAGAGATTAGAGAATCTAGGGAAGTTAGGGAGTGTTCCCAAAACTCTCAGTATCCCCAGTATTCCCGGCATTCCCAAAATCTAAAACAATGTCGCAAGAGATTTGGCATAGCGGCGTGGTCGATCGCGTCGAGGGTCGCAAGGTGGTCGTGCGGATCACTTCGCGCAGTGCGTGCGGCTCGTGTGCGGCACGGCAGGCGTGCGGCTTGGCCGAGGCGACCGAGAAGCTCGTCGATGTCTATACGGATCGCGCTGCGGAGTACGCTTCGGGCGATGCGGTTGAGGTGGGTGTGAAGAAGAACATCGGCGGCAAGGCGGTGATGCTGGCCTACGGTGGGGCACTCGTGGTGCTCATCGCGGCACTTGTCCTCTCGATTGTGGTGCTGGGGTTGAACGAAGGGGTAGCGATCCTCGTGACGGTGGGTGCCGTTGCGCTCTACTACGCCGTGCTGTGGCTCTTGCGCACTAAAATAGAACACACAATTCAATTTTCAATAACCAAAAACTAAATGGAAGTATTACTTTACACGATCCTGACACTGTGTGTGTTGGGTGTCCTCG
>CAZVNR010000047.1:0-13327 GCA_964628945.1 uncultured Alistipes sp.
GACCTGATGGCCGATGGTCAGATCGTCGAGGTGATGTTCCACACCGAGAAGGAGACCGTCCTCTCGGCCGAGCTTCCCCCGATCGTCGATATGGAGGTGACCTACACCGAGCCGGGCATCAAGGGCGATACCGCCTCGACCAACTCGCTGAAGCCCGCAACGGTCAATACGGGTGCCACGATCAAGGTTCCCCTGTTCATCAACACGGGCGACAAGATCCGCGTCGATACCCGCACGCGCGAGTACTACGAGCGCATCAAATAAGCAAAACCTTCGGGTTTTACACACGGAGGACGACCCGATAAGGCCGTCCTCTGTTTTTATAAATACCAATCTTATGAATCGTTCCTCAATTGCATTAAGCCTCCTGCTCTTCGCGCTGTCGTCGCTACACGCCTCGGCACAATCGCACAACGAAGGGCTCTCCGCCACAAAAACCGACACCCTCACGCACGCCGCCGCACCGCAGGGGGAGGTAGCCGCATCGGCCGATTCGCTCGAAGCGCAGATCGGCGCACTGAACGAACAACTGAAGCCGCAAGGCAGGGAGTTGATCTGCGAAAAGGGGGCGCTGCTGTTGATCGTGGAGTTCACTACCGAGAACTACGACACCCATCTGTGGCTCTCGCAAGAGGAGCCGGAGGCCTTCCGCAAGAACCTCGCGGCACTCTATCCGCCTGCGGCCGCCGACCTCGCCCGCACGCACCGCCTCAAAACGGCCGTCAAGGTCACCTGCGGCACGGAGAATCCCCTCTTCGCTGCGTTTTAGCCGATCGGAGGCCAAGAAAGAGATGGGGCGGCCGACAGAAAAGATGAGAATACTAAAAATGCCGGGAATACTGCGAGGAGGACACGGTGTTTCCGGTTCTCTCAGTACTCCCCAAAAAGCTGGTCGCTGACTGCAAAAAAATAATTTTGAATTTTGAATTAATTTATCTTGCTGTTCTACATCAAGATAAATTAAGCTTCTCCCATCTTGGGTCCCGTGTTGTGATTCGGGGTCGGCATCGGGATCTCGATCTTGCCGATCGCGCTCTCGTAGCGCACGATGTTCTCCTGAAGGGAGCGCAACAACCGCTTGGCGTGCTCGGGCGTGAGGATGATGCGGCTCTTCACGCGCGCCTTCTGCATCCCGGGCATCACGCTCGCAAAGTCCAAAATAAACTCCGAAGTCGAGTGGGTGATCACGGCCAAATTGGAATAGACCCCCTCACCAATCTGTGCGTCAAGCTCGATCTCGACGCCGTATTGTTGCATATCTGCCATAGCTTCCTACAGTTTGTTGTCGCAAATTTAGTGGTTTCTATGCCCCGCGTTGCAACTTACAAACCAAAGTTTTCGATATTTTATCAACAACTCTTGGCGCAGCCTCCGTCGATCGACACCCGCCACCCCGCCAAAGCCACGCTGAAACGGGCGATTTTTCACTTGTGCGGAAATTTTATGCGCAGGGGGTGCGGAGCAGGCGAAAAAGTCGTATCTTTGTCATCGAAAGCTTTTTTTTGGAAGAACGATGAAGAGAGAACGACTGATTTTGGTCACCAACGATGATGGCTATCGCGCGAAGGGGTTGCAGGCGGCAATTGCCGTCGCCCGTCAATTCGGGCGCGTGGTGGCAGTGGCTCCCGAGCAGACACAAAGCGGTATGAGCCAAGCGATTACGATGTATAATCCGCTCTTTTTGCAGAAGCAGCACGACGAGGCGGGGTTGCAGATCTACTCCTTCTCGGGCACGCCGGTCGATTGCGTCAAGATGGCCTTCGACTACCTGCTGCGCGACGAGCAGGTCGATTTGGTGATCTCGGGCATCAACCACGGCTCGAATGCGGCGGTCAATGTGCTCTACTCGGGAACGATGGGTGCGGCGATCGAGGGGAGCTTCTACGGCTGTCCGTCGATCGGTCTTTCGCTCACCGACCACGACCTCGATGCCGACTTCGAGGCGGCCGTTCACTATGGCACGGAGATCGTAGGGCGTATCGTGGAGGGGGGCGTATCGCTGCCCTGCTGCCTGAATGTGAACTTTCCGGTGGCGACGATCGACCAAATCAAGGGCATCCGCATCTGCCGTCAGACCAACGGTTACTGGCGCGAGGAGTTCTACCACCACGAGGATCCGCACGGCCGCGAATACTTTTGGCTGACGGGCGAGTTCATCAACCGCGAGCCCGATGCCGAGGAGAGCGACGAGTGGGCCTTGGCCAACGGTTATGTGGCCGTCGTGCCGGTACAGGTCGATCTGACCGACTATCGGAAGATGGACGAGTTGCGAAGCAAATTCAAAATGTAGAATTCAAAATTATTTTTTAGCAGTCAGCGACGGGAATACCGGGAATCGCGTAGCCCCCAATTTTGAATTTTGCATTCTAAATTTTGAATTAAAAAACCCTCTTTGCTCTTTACTCTTTGCTCTATACTCTTTAGAAGATGCTGCTGACATTTCTCGGAACAGGAACCTCGCAGGGGGTACCGGTCATCGGTTGCCGATGCGCCGTCTGCACCTCTGACGATCGGCGCGACCGACGGTTGCGCACCTCGGCGATGGTCGAGTGGCGAGGTGTGCGCCTCGTGATTGATGCGGGGCCCGACTTTCGCTATCAGCTGCTGCGAACGGGGGTGAGCCACCTCGACGGCATCCTGCTCACGCACGAACACAAGGACCACATCGGCGGCTTGGACGATGTGCGTGCGCTCAACTTCGTCGATTACCCCCGCGCGATCCATACGGTCGATCTCTACGCCACACGCCGTACGCTGGCCACCGTGCGCAAGGATTTCGACTACGCCTTTGTGGCCGACAAGTATCGCGGCGTGCCCGAGATCCGGCTCTGCGAGATCGACAACCAACAGCCGTTCCGCATCAAGGAGGTCGAGATCGTCCCGATCGCGGGCAAACACTCCGACCGTTTCGAGGTGACGGGCTTCCGCTTCGGCCGTTTGGCCTATCTGACCGACTTCAAGCAGATCGAGCCGGCGGAGATCGAGAAGTTGCGCGGCGTGGAGGTGCTGGTGGTCAATGCGTTGCGTTTTGCACCGCACGACTCGCACTGGAACATCGACGAGGCGTTGGCCATCATCCGCACCGTCGGCCCGCAACGCGCCTACCTGACCCACTCGAGCCACGAGATCGGGCTCTATGCCGTGACGAACAAGCAGCTGCCCGAGGGGGTCGAGTTGGCATATGATGGTTTAGAAATTGAATTAAACGACTGATAATGAAGAATTTTAACGGAAAGACCGTCATTGTGACGGGTGCATCGTCGGGTATCGGCGAGGCGTTGGCGCGCGAGTTCGCCGCATTGGGAGCCAATGTCGTGTTGGGAGCACGCAGCATTCAGAAGTTGCAGCTCATCGCGGGCGAGATTCGTGAGCGGGGCGGCAAGGCGGCCTATTGCGGTTGCGATGTGGTGAACGAGGCGGAGTGCAAGGAGCTGATCGACACGGCCGTCAAGGAGTTCGGCGGGGTCGATGTGCTGATCTGCAACGCAGGACTCTCGATGCGTGCCCTCTTCGACGATTGCGACCTGCAGGTGCTGCACCGCCTGATGGATGTCAATTTCTGGGGTACGGTGAACTGCTGCAAGTACGCCCTGCCCTATCTGCAGGAGGCCAAAGGCTCGATTGTCGGCATCTCGTCGGTGGCGGGTCTGCACGGTCTGCCCGGCCGCACGGGTTACTCGGCCTCGAAGTACGCAATGACGGGCTTCCTCGAGACGCTCCGCATCGAGAATCTGAAGAAGGGGTTGCATGTGATGGTTGCCTGCCCGGGCTTCACGGCCTCGAATGTACGCTTCTCGGCACTCACGGCCGACGGTTCGCAGCAGGGCGAGACCCCGCGCAACGAGTCGAAGATGATGACCGCCGAGGAGGTGGCCAAGATCGTCGTGCGCGGCATCCGTCGTCGCAAACGCCTCTGCCTGATGGAGATCGAGGGTCGCGCCACGCACTTCGTCAAGAAGTTCGCCCCCGCGTTCCTCGACAAGATGTTCTACTATGTGATGTCGAAAGAGCCCAACTCGCCGCTGAAGTAGGGCATCTTCGAGAGCAAAGAGATTTTTTGCTGACACTGAGAGCACCGGGAGTTCTGAGAGGACTGAGAGGCAGTTGATAACTCGCAGTATTCCCAGTATTCACAGAACGCTCACTCGTCGCGTTAGCCTCTCTCTTTCCTCTGTCCTCTTTTCGCTGTTCTCTTGTTTTTATGCTATTCGAGGACAAAGGCGAAGGTGATACGGCCGGTGATGTTGTGTTTGAGGCGCAGGGTGCCGCCGTGGAGGCGGATGATTTGGCGTGAGACGGCGAGGCCGATGCCCGATCCGTCGGTTTTGGTCGTAAAGAAGGGGGTGAAGATGTTCTCGGCGACCTCCTGCGGGATGGCATCGCCGTTGTTCGTGATCTCGATCTGAATGCGCTCCTCGCTGTCGATCGTCGAGCTGATCGTGATCGTGCGCTCCCCCTCATAAGTGGCAAGTGCCTCGGCCGCATTCTTCAGCAGATTGACCATCACCTGCGACATCAGCGCGCGGTCGGCGTAGAGCATCGTATCCTCCGGCTGCAGATCGACCGTGACCGTGATCTCCTCGCGCCGGATCAGCGACAACGCCTCCTCGACCAGCTCCGAGAGGTAGAACGGCGCCTTCTGCGGTGCGGGGATGCGCGTGACGGCGCGGAACGAATCGACGAAGCGCATCAGGCGATCCGAGGTGGAGTGGATCGTTTCGAGCCCCTGTTGGATGGTCGCAGGATCGGCCTCGGCCGCAAGGAGCGTGTGGCTGATCGAGGTGACGGGGGCGAGCGAATTCATAATCTCGTGCGTCAGGATGCGCGTGAGCTTCTCCCACGACTCAACCTCCTTGCGATCGAGTTCCTCATGGATATTCCCAATCGAGATCACTCGCAGGTTTTTTCCGTTGAAGTGCATCGGCGAACAGCTCAAGACAAGGCTTTGTTCGCCGATTTCGGTTGCAAAGCGGGCGATCAACTGCTCCCCGGGTTGGATGCGGTGCATCGCATCGCACAACTCCTCGCTCAAGATACGAAGTTGATCGATATGGCTCAACCGCTCCATCCCGACGATGTGCAGCGCCTTCGTATTGGTCTCAGCCACCGTGCCGTTCTCCATCACCGTCACGATGCCGATATTGGCGCACTCCATAATCAGCTCGAAGTACCTCTCCTTCTCGCGAATCTGCATCTTGGCATCGTCCAGCACCTCTTTGATGCGGTTCAGCGCGTGATTCACCAGTGCGTGGCGCGTGACATTGGGATTCTCGGTGAAGCAGAACGAGTAGTCGTTGTTCTGCACGGCGCGGAAGACAAACATCAGTCGATCGACCAGCTCGCCATAGATGCGAAAGAGGCGGTAGATGCAGAGCACGATGATCGGTACGGTGGCGATCAGGTGGGCGTGGCGACCCTTTGCCCACACATAGCCCGAGAGGGCGGCCATCACGAGCATAACCCCCACACAGACGGCGATTTTGCCGTAGGGTATGGTCTGTTGCCGTTTCACAAGCCGTAGCGTTTAATCTTGTTGTAGAGTGTTTGGCGCGTGATGCCGAGCTGCTGCGCCACCATCGAGAGGTTGCCGCCGCACTGCGCGATCGCCGCCGCGATCGACTGCCGCTCGACCTCCTCGAGGGTCTGCGCCGTCGAGGCGGATTGTTGCACGGTGCGCAGTTCGAGGTGTTCGGGGCGGATCAGCTCGCCGTCGCACAGGATCACCGCCTTCTCGATCGTGTTCTGCAGCTCGCGGATGTTCCCCTCCCACGCGTGCGCCTTCAGCCGTTCGGCCGTCTCGTCGAGCAGCATCAGCCCCGCCTTGCCATACTTCGCGCCGTAGTGCGCCACGAAGCGTTCGGCCAGCGGCACGACATCCTCACGGCGATTCCTGAGGGGCGGGATGTGGATATGGATCGTATTGATGCGGAAGAGGAGGTCTTGGCGGAACTCGCCCTTCGCCACCGCCTCGTGCAGATCGCGGTTCGTGGCCGCCACGAGGCGAATATCAATCGGGGTCGCCTCGTTCGAGCCGAGGCGCGTGATGGCGCGGTTTTGCAGTGCCGAGAGCAGCTTCGCCTGCATATGGAGCGGCAAGTTGCCGATCTCGTCCATAAAGAGGGTTGAGCCGTTGGCCGTCTCGAGTTTTCCCTCGCGGTCGGTGCGGGCATCGGTAAAGGCCCCCTTGGTGTGGCCGAACAGCTCGCTCTCGAAGAGCGTTTCGGGGATGGCTCCCATATCGAGCGCGACCATCGTCCGGCCGCATCGCGCCGAACGGCGGTGAATCTCGCGGGCGAGCATCTCCTTACCCGTACCGTTCTCGCCCGTGATGAGGATGTTGGCATCGGTTACGGCCACGCGCTCGACCACCGAGCGGATGCGTGCCATCTCGGCACTCCCGCCCCAATACATCTCGGCCTGCTCGACAGTAGCGGCGGGCTTCGCAGCCCCCTTTTTGCCCTTCGCCTTGGCCGCCTTGTAGGCGTTTTGGAGCGTGGTGATCAGCTTTTGATTGTCCCACGGTTTGACGACAAAGTCGAAGGCTCCCTCTTTCATCGCCCGCACGGCCAAATCGATATCGGCGTAGGCCGTGAAGAGCACCACGCGCGTCTCGGGCGACTTCGCAAGCACCTCCTTCAACCAAAAAAGCCCCTCGTTGCCCGTATTGATGCCGGCGTGGAAGTTCATATCGAGGAGGACGACATCGGGCGCGAAGCTGTGGAGCGTGGTGATGAGCGTATTGGGTGACGGCAGGGTGGCCACCTCCGCAAAAACACCCTCGGTCAGCAGCCGAACTGCCGACAGGATGCTGCGGTTGTCATCTACGATCAAGAATTTGCCTGCGCGTGCCATTTTCGTTTTTTCGGTTTTCTCTTCACAAAATTAATCGAAAAAGCGGCTGTGTCAAAACCTTTTACAGCGATTGTCTAATTTTTTGACACTTTTTGTTTTGCGCAAAAATCGCAACCGTCTGCGAATCAGCATTTTATCTGTTTTGGCACACCTTTGGCACGATTGGATGGCAAAACAGAAATGTGTATGAAACGAACCTTTTTCATCCTATTGGTGTCTAATTTTTTGACATTTGTGTACGCAGTACACACCTACGCGCAACCGCTCACGATCGACGATTGTATGCGTTACGCCGTCGAGCACGCCACCTCGGTCGGTCAGCAACAGCTCGCACTCGACGATGCCCGCATCGAACAGCAGGCGGCCGTCGCCTCGCTCTTCCCCTCGGTGAGCGCCTCGTCGGGCGGCTCGTTCAACTTCGGTCGCTCGATCGACCCCGCCACGAACAGCTACACGACCGTAACGACCTTCAGCAACTCCTATGCAATCTCGGGCTCGGTACCGATCTTCCGCGGCTTGCAGGGGATCAACTCGGTGCGTGCGGCGAAGGTGGCTCGCCAAATGGGGGCGGCCGACTTGGCCGTAGCGCGTGACGAGGTGGCGTTGCAGACCCTCACGGCCTATATGGATGTGGTCTATTACACCGAGGCGGTCGAGATCGCCCGCGAGCAGTTGGAGGCGGCGCATATCACCCTCCGTCAAGCCTCGAAGCAGTATGAACTGGGCATCAAGAGCGCGGCCGATGTGGCCGAGATCGAGTCGCAGGTGGCCAACTACGACTATCTGCTCACCACCGAGGAGAACAACCGCGCCCTCGCCTACATCAAGCTGCGCGAGGTGATGAACTACCCGCAGGGGGAGGAGCTGGAGGTGGTGACCCACCTTACGATCAACCCGATGCAGACCGATGCAACCGACGAGGAGGTGATCCGCTTTGCCCTCGACAACAACCCGCGCATCCGCTCGGCGAAGCTCGGCAACCGCTATCAACAGCTCTACTACGCGACGGCAAAGGGGAATTACTACCCCACGCTGAACCTCTCGGGCGGTTTCAACACGAGCTACTTCATCGACTTCGACAACAAGGCGGCCTACGACCCCTTCGGCACGCAGTTCCGCAACAACCGAGGCAGCTACATCCAGCTCTCGCTCTCGATCCCCCTCTTCTCGGGGTTGAGCCGTCGCTCGTCGGTGCGTCGGGCACGCAACAGCGTCCGTAAGGCGGAGTTGCAGCAGCAGGCCGTACAGCATCAGGTCGAGAGCGAGGTGGCACAGAGCTATCAGCAGATGGTCGGCTACGGCAAGCAGCTCGTCGCCGGACAGAAGAAGGTCTCGGCCGCCCAGCTCGCCTACGACGGCGCAGCCAAGAAGTTCGAGAACGGGCTGATCTCGGCGCTCGATCTGCAGACGGCCGCCAACACGCTCCTGCAGGCTAAATCGGAAAGGCTCCAAGCCCGCCTGCAATACATCATCAAGACCCGTATGGTCGATTACTACAACGGCAAGCCGTTGGTAGAGTAGAGAGGAAAGAGCAAAGAGTAAAGAGCAATGAGAGAAAAATTAAAAATGAATATTCGAGCGTCATTCTGAACGCAGTGAAGAATTTGTATATCAGCAATGTACACCATATAGATCCTTCGTTTCACTCGGGATGACCCAACATCTTCCAATTGCACATAGGATTTGACCTAAACAAAAAAACTAACACAAAAAACTATGGATATCAAACGCGAAAAGAAGAAGGGCGTGAAGGCCCTCGTACAGAAGAAAAACCTTCCCTATGTGGCGGGTGTGTTGTTCTTGTTCTTTGTCGGCTGGTTGATCCTGCGCGACAACGCCTCGACCCTGCGAGTCGATGCCAACCTGTTGAACATCTCAACCGTCGAGCGCGGCGAGTTCAACGACTATGTACGCCTCACGGGGTCGGTGCAGCCGATGACCACCGTGCAGCTCTCACCCCTCGAGTCGGGTGTCGTGGAGCGCATCGTTGCCGAGGAGGGAACATCCGTCAAGCGCGGGGATGTGATCCTCGAACTCTCGAACAATTCGCTCTCGATGCAGATCCTGCAGTCGGAGGCCGACTTGGCCGAGAAGCAGAACATCCTGCGCAATACATTGATCTCGATGGAGCAGGAGCGGTTGTCGCTCCGTCAGGAGAAGTTGCAGCTCGACCTCGAGGTGGGGCGTGCCAAGCGTGCCTACGAGCAGAATGAGAACCTCTACCGCGAGAACCTCATTGCCCGCGAGGAGTACCTGCAAGCGAAGGAGAACTACGAATTGGCGCAGCGCAAGCGCGAGTTGGTCTTGGAGCGTCAGAAGCAGGACTCGCTCTACCGCACCTCGCAGGTGGTACAGATGGAGGAGAGCCTCCGCTCGATGCAGCTCAATATGCAGCTGATCCGCCAGCGGGTCGATAACCTCAAGGTGAAAGCTCCGATCGACGGCGAGGTGGGTATGCTGGATGCCGTCTTGGGTCAGTCGCTGGCGCAGGGTGCCAACATCGGTCAGGTGAACAACCTCTCGACCTACAAAGTGCAGGCGCAGGTCGATGAACACTACATCGACCGCGTGATGACGGGGCTGGTTGCCTCGTTCGAGCGTCAGGAGACCGAGTACGAGATGCAGCTGCGCAAGGTCTATCCCGAGGTGCGCAACGGGCAGTTCAAGGCCGACTTCCGCTTCACGAGTGAGGCCCCCGAGAACATCCGCAGCGGACAGACCTACTACCTCAACCTCCAATTGGGACAACCCTCCGAGGCGATCCTCATCCCGCGCGGCTCGTTCTATCAGACGACGGGCGGACGGTGGATCTATGTCTTGGATGCTGCGGGCGAGCGAGCCTACCGCCGCGAGATTCGCATCGGTCGTCAGAATCCGCAGTACTACGAGGTGGTCGAGGGGTTGCAGGCCGGCGAACGGGTCATCACCTCGTCGTACGACAACTTCGGCGAAAACGAAGTGCTGGTTTTCAAGCATTAAAAGCGGTCAGCGATACCGTGTGAATACTGAGAATTTTGGGAGTTCTGCGAGGCAGAAAAAATAATTTTGAATGCTAACTTCTAAACTTTGAATTATAAAAAACATGTTACGACTCTTTAATTTCCGCTCCTACTTCACCTTTTTGGGGCGCAACAAGCTCTACGCGGCGATCAATTTCTTTGGTCTTTCGATCGCCTTGGCGATGATCCTCCTGATCTCGACCTACACGATCCGTTCGCTCTCGACCGACCGTTTCCACGAGAAGGCCGACCGCATCCACATCTTCACCAACGGCGAGGAGACCTACTCGGCCTACTACCTCTCGAAGCACCTCCGCGACCGCTTCCCCGAGGTCGAGGCGGGTACGATCCTCTCGGTCGATAACGGCTCGGTGTGGATCGGCTCGAACCGCGATCAGTTCAATGTGCAGATGCTGATGGCCGACTCGTCGGTATTCAACATCTTCTCGCTCGAGATGGTCGAGGGGAGCGAGGAGGAGTTTGCCACCGGCCACTACCGCAAGGTGATCGTCTCGGAGCGTTTTGCCCGCCAGTTGGTGGGCGAGAGCGGCATCTCGGTCATCGGCCAGCCGCTCCTCTTCCAAGACCCCGTCTCGGTGCAGGAGCAGGAGGTGTGGACCATCTGCGGCGTGATGCGCGACATCGAGAACTCGACCATCCCCGCCTGCGATGTGATGGTGCGTGCCGAGCTGCTGCCGCTGACAAACGCCGCCCACAACGACTTTATGGGCAACGCCGGTGCCGGTTTGACCTGCCTCCTGCTCGCCCCCAATGTCGATGTCGAGGCGTTGGAGGAGAAGATGCTCGCAGCGTGCAAGGAGTTCTACTGGGTCTATCGTGACGGACACTACGACAAGGTTGAGTTGCTCCCCTTCTCGGAGCACTTCTTTACGCCGATGAAATCCTCTCCCGAGCTTAACAAGGGTAACCGTGAATTTGTGCTGATCCTCTTCTCGATCGCCTTCGTGCTGTTGTTGTTCGCCCTGATCAACTACATCAATCTGACGATGGCGCAGACGGGGATGCGTGCCAAGGAGATGGCCACACGCCGTCTGCTGGGAGCCTCGAAGCGCGAGGTGGTGCTGCGTATGATCGCCGAGGCGATCCTCTTCACGCTCCTCTCGGCCTTTGTCGCGCTCTGTCTGGCGGAGTACGCCTCGCCGCTCGCCTGCAGGCTGCTGAACTACGAATACTCCTTCTGGCAGGAGATGAACTTCGCTTATGTGGCCTCGGCGTTGAGCTTCGTGATCCTGATTGGCGTGGTGTCGGGTCTGCTGCCCGCCCTTTCGATCTCGATCTATAAGCCGATTGATGTGGTGAAGGGGTCGTTCCGCACCCGCTCGAAGATGCTCTACGGCCGCATCTTCATCGCCCTGCAACACGCCATTACGGTCGTGATGCTGGTGATGGCGGCGACCATCTACCTCCAAATTCGCCACTCGATCAATATGCCGCTCGGCTACAACACGGAGGATATCTTCGTGGTCGAGAACACCGATCTGTTCAACAACCGCAACGAAGTGAAACGCTTTGTCGATGAGCTGAAAAAACTGCCCTGTGTCGAGGCCGTGGGTGTCGGTCACGGTGTGCCGTTGTGGGGTACGAACAACATCACCTTCAAATCCATTGCCTTTCAGCAGATTCGCGGCGATCAGGCCTATTTCGAGATCTTGGGGCTGCGCATCAAGACCCCGAGCAACTCCGCCGAAGAGGCGTGGGGCGTGACCGAGTTGGCCTTCCGAACGCTGGGCGTGGACGAGAGCGTCAAGCGGCTCGAATTTGACGGCAACAAGATCCCTGTGGGGGACATCTATTACGACTTTCGCCTCTTCCACACCTACCGCAAGCAGACCCCCGCACTCCTCTATAACGCCGGCGAGTGGCCCTTCGAGAAGAGTATGCCGTGGATGACCGTCATCCGCACGCGCGGCGACCACACCGCGGCGGTGAAGGCGATCCGCGAGATGCTTGCGACCACCCACCCCGAAGTGCTGTGGGACGACGAGTACAGTTGCTACCTGACCGACCGCATCCGTAAACTTTTCGAGGAGCAGATACGCCTGCAACGGATCGTGACGATCTTCACCGTGTTGGCGGCGATCATCTCGGCGTTGGGGCTGTTGGCCATCAGCACCTACTACATCGGGCAGCGTCGGCAGGAGATCGCCATCCGCAAGGTGATGGGATCGACCTCCGAGGAGATCGTACGACGGCTCGTTGGCTCGTTCCTTCGGATGGTATCGGTGGGTACGGTGGTCGCACTGCCCGTGGCGTGGTATCTCGCCGACCGTTGGTTGGAGGAGTACACCTACCGCATCGAACAGCAGGTGTGGGTCTATCTGGCGGCGGTGGTCGTGGTGCTGATCTTTGCCGTGCTGACGGTGCTGTGGCAGAGCCGCAAGGCCGCATGGGCAAACCCGATCGATTCCATCAAAGGATGACGGGATCCAATGCAAAATTCAAAATTTAGAATTCAAGATGAAATCATCTTGTCATTCCGAACGCGATAGCGGAGGAATCTACCGCTGTTTTATAAAAGCTGAACATGGAAGATCCCTCGTCGCCTACGGCTCCGTCGGGATGACAGAAAAAAATGCAAAATTTAGAATTCAAAATGAAATCATCATGTCATTCCGAACGCGATAAGCGGAGGAATCTACCGCTTTCCCAAAAGCTGACAGTTAAAGAATGAAAAATTAAAGATTAAATATTAAATACTCATAAACCAATTAAAACAATTACAGCTATGTTAAAAGTAGAGACTTTGCAGAAGAGTTTCTTCACCGAGGAGATTGAGACCATCGCATTGGCAGGTGTGTCGTTTGAGGTTAAAGAGGGTGAGTTTGTCGCCGTAATGGGCCCTTCGGGCTGCGGTAAATCGACCCTGCTGAACATCTTGGGTCTGTTGGACAACCCGACGGGCGGCACCTACACGCTGCTCGACCACGAGGTGGGCGGTCTGAAGGAGAAGGATCGCACCGCCTTCCGCAAGGGCAACATCGGCTTCGTCTTCCAGTCGTTCAACCTCATCGACGAGTTGTCGGTCAAGGAGAATGTCGAGTTGCCGCTGATCTATATGGGCGTAAAGCCCGCCGAGAGAAAGGAGCGCGTCAAGAAGATCCTCGACCGTATGAGCATCTCGCACCGCGCCGACCACTTCCCGCAGCAGCTCTCGGGTGGTCAGCAGCAGCGCGTGGCGATCGCGCGTGCCTTGGTATCGAACCCGAAGTTGATCCTCGCCGACGAGCCGACGGGTAACCTCGACTCGAAGAACGGTCAGGAGGTGATGCTGCTCCTGAAGGAGCTGAACCGCGAGGGTACGACGATCATTATGGTAACCCACTCGCAGCACGATGCCTCGTATGCCGGTCGCACGATCTGCCTCTTCGACGGTAAGATCGTAACCGATGTAAAATCCCGCTTATAAAAAGTTCACCTAAGCGTTTCAGGTGTGGGTTGGCTTGACCGCCTCCCAC
>CAZVNR010000048.1:0-13259 GCA_964628945.1 uncultured Alistipes sp.
AGCGCGGCTCGGTCGAGCGATATGCGGACGATGACTATGTGGCCATTGCCGAGAATCTGCTCGCCTACCAAAACGAGGATGGCGGCTGGCCGAAGAACATCGACTGGCTTGCGAAGATGGATGCCGATTCGGTGTTGGCTACCCACTCGCCGCGTGCCCGCCGTTCGACCTACGACAACCGCAACATCTACCCGCAGATCGCCTACCTCTCGGAGGTGTACCACCTGACGGGCGACAAACGCTACCGCAACGCGGCACGGCGCGGCATCGAATATACGCTCGATGCGCAGTATCCGAACGGCAGTTGGATCGGTTGGGAGGATGAGGCGATCGCCTTCAACGACGGCATCATCGACGGTATTCTGAATCTGTGGCGCGATATTCTGAACGAAAAGGCGTGCTACGGGTGGATCGACAAGAAGACCCGCCGCCGCATCGCCGCATCGTGGGAGAAGGGGCTGCGGATCATCCTCGATACGCAGTATGTGCAGCACGGCGTAAAGAGCGTGTGGGCGCAGCAGTGCGATCAGCAGACCCTCGAGCCGGTCAAGGCGCGTACCTACGAACTGCCGTCGCTCACGGCACAGGAGAGTGCCGATATCGTGCTCTTCCTGATGTCGATCGAAAACCCCTCGGAGGAGGTGATCGAGGCGGTGAAGTGCGCCGTCAAGTGGTTCGAGAAGACGAAGATTTTGGGTAAGAAGGTGGTTACGATCCCGATGCCCGAGGGCAACCCCGAGGATCGGAGCATCAAAGCCGACCGCCGACTGGTCGATGATCCGAAGGCTGAACCGCTGTGGGCACGCTTCTACGAGCTGGAGGACAACACGCCGTTCCTCTGCAACCGCGACGGTGTGAAGGTCTATTCACTCGACAAGGTGTGGCCCGAACGCCGCCTTGGCTACTCGTGGTACGGCACATGGGGCAACAAGGTGCTGAAGGCCTACCCCAAGTGGCTCAAACGCATCGAAACGCACTAACCCGCACCCAACAAGACCGGAGGCTGTCCGCAACATCGTTGCTGCGACAGCCTCTTGTGTTCTTTATAGGGTAATGATGATTGTTAAGAGTGGGTGAACATCTCCTCCATTAGGGCGTCAATTTGGCGGCGATCCTTCTTGGTGGGGCGGCCGGTGCCGCGTTCGCGGAAGACGAAGATCGTTTCGCGCGGGACATTGAGTTTGTCCAACTCCTCCTGCGGGGTCATATCGAGGCAGTATTGCGGTACGAGCTTCGCACCTTGACGGCTCGAAACGAGGTCGAGCACCTTATATTGATAGGTTACCGATTGACGGCGCACCGAGATACGGTCGCCGATCTTCACCTCACGCGAAGGCTTCGCGTAGCTGTCATTAACCAATACGCGGTTGTTGCGGATCGCATCGGCCGCATCGCTGCGCGTCTTGAAGACCCTGACAGCCCATAAATATTTATCCAATCTAACTTCGTCCATCGTTTTATACAGGGTTTATCGTTCCAACATACTTTCACTCTTCGGTCGGTCGTGTGACTGCTCCTCGTTTTGGCGGCTCACGCTGAGGATCATACCGAGCGTGATGAGCGTGAAGATCGTCGAGGAGCCGCCGCGCGAGATAAGCGGCAGAGGTTGTCCCGTCTCGGGCAGTAGGTTGACCGTCACCATGATATGCAGCAGTGCCTGACAGATGATCATCAGAGCAAGCCCCAGTACCAACAACCCGGGGAAGGCTGTACCGCAGCGGCGGAAGATCTCGATCGCACGGAAGAAGAGCCACAGATAGAGCATCATCAGCGCGACTGCGAGCAGGATACCGTACTCCTCGACAAAGAAGGCGAAGGCGTAGTCGCTCTCGGGGTGGATCATCTCGACACGCATCGCGCTCTGCCCCGCCCCTTCGCCCAAGATGCCGCCGTTGTGGATGGCGATCATCGAGCGTTCGGTGTCGGTCAAGCGGTCGATCGGTTTCTGATCCTGCGGCAGCACCCACAACTTCACCCAAGTCGAGAGGCGCCCCTCGGCCGTCTCGCTACGGCCGAAATTGAGCATCATCAGCAGTGCGAAGGCCAACAGTGCATAACCGACGAGCCGTCCCAGTTCGGTGATGCGGACGCGCCCGATGAGCATCATCACGCACGCCACGATGAAGAGCAGCGCGGCCGACGAGGTGTGCGCCGGAAAGATCACGGCACAGGCCAAGACGACGGGCAGCAGGATCGGCGCAGCACCCTCGCGCCAGATGCGGCGTTGGTTGCAATCGGTGCGCCAAGTCCAGAACCGCAGCGAAGGGACGATCCGAATGCGGTCGATCTTCGACTGCACCCCCGCCAAACGGCGTGCCAAGAGCATAATGGTCGCCACCTTCAACGCCTCGGAGGGCTGGAATTGGAAGGGACCGACGGGGAGCCAACGCGCCGCGCCGTTGGTGGTCGTGCCGGCGACATAGGTGAGCAGCGTGAGGCCGATCGTGAGCCAGTAGAGCCACGGTGCGAGGCGGTTATAGAGGCGGCTGTTGAGCCGATAGGCCACCACCATTCCGCACACCCCGACAAGGAGCATCATCAGCTGTTGATGCAGGAAGTGCGCCGTCGTACGCACCGTGTGGGCATCGTAGGCCATCTTTGCGGTCGATGAATAGACCACGAGGATCGAGATGACGGCCAGCACGGCCGTAATGACCCAAATGACCCGATCACCCGCCCATCGGCGCGTGGGTTGAGCTTGGTTGGTTGTGGTTGCCATTGCCTGATCGTTGTATTAGCAGTTTGTCGCAATCCACGCCTTGAATTGGCGGCCGCGATCCTCGTAGCTGCGGAAGAGGTCGAAGCTCGCGCAGGCGGGCGAGAGCAGCACGACATCCCCCGCGCGGGCGGCCCGCTTGGCGGCCTGCATCGCCTCATCGAGCGACGAGGTCGTGATCACCTCCCCCACTACACCCGTAAAGTCGCGCACGAGTTTCGCATTATCGACCCCCATACAGACGAGCGTATGCACCTTTTCGCCGGCGAAGCGCATCAGCGGAGCGTAGTCGTTCCCCTTGTCCGTACCGCCGGCGATCCACACCACCGGTCGTGTCATCGCCTCCAGCGCATACCACACCGAATCGACATTCGTCGCCTTCGAGTCGTTGATCCAGAGCACGCCGTCGGCCTCCTTGACCGGTTCCAAACGGTGCTCGACGGGCGAGAAGGCGTAGATCGAACGGCGAATCTTCGCCGGCGAGATCCCCGCCGCCGTGGCAGCCAGTGCGGCCGCCATCGCGTTGTAGCAGTTGTGTCGGCCGCCGATCTGCATCTTCGCGGGGTTGAGCGTAAAGTGGGTTTTACCCACCTCAACACAGAGTTTTTTGCAATCCTTCCACGCCATACCGTCCCAACTCACCGCCTGTTGTTCGGCAGCAAACGGAAGCAGGCGCATCCGTAGGTCGCGTTTCGAGAGTTCGCGTGCAATCACCTCGTCATCGGCCGAATAGATGAACCAATCGTTCGCGCGTTGGTTCTGCGTGATGCGCATCTTCGAATCGACATAGTTTTGGAAGCAGTAGTCGTAGCGATCGAGGTGGTCGGGCGTGATGTTCATCAAGAGGGCGATGTGGTTGCGGAAGCGATACATTCCGTCCAGTTGAAACGAACTCAACTCCAACACATACCAATCGTAGTCGCCCGTTGCGACCGAGTAGGCGAAGCTCTCGCCGATGTTGCCGCCGAGGGCGACCTTGTAACCCGCATCGCAGAGGATCTTGTAGATGAGCGAGGTGGTCGTTGTCTTACCGTTCGAGCCGGTGATCGAGATCACGCGCGCATCACCCATATAGCGACCGGCAAACTCCATCTCGGAGATGATCGGCGTACCCTGTGCGCGTAGCTGCTGCACAATGGGTGCCTTTTCGGGGATGCCCGGCGACTTGATCACCTCGTCGGCCGTCAAGATGCGCTCCACGCTGTGGCCGCCCTCCTCGTAAGGGACGCCCCACTCCTCCAACTTCGCCTTGTAGCGGTCGTCGATGCACCCCTGATCCGAGAGGAGGACATCGAACCCCTCCTTCTTGGCCAAGATGGCCGATCCGTAACCGCTGATGCCGCCCCCGAGGACGACGATTCGCTTTTTCTGCATCGTTTATCGAATTTTAAGCGTTACCAACGAGATGGCTGCCAAGAGCAGCGAGATGATCCAAAAGCGGATGACGATCTTCGTCTCAAAAATATTCTTCTTTTGGTAGTGGTGGTGGATCGGCGACATCAGGAAGATGCGACGACCCTCGCCGTATCTGCGTTTCGTGTATTTGAAGTAGGCGACCTGCAACATCACCGAGCAGCTCTCGACCAAGAAGACACCGCACAGCACCGGCAGCAACAGCTCCTTACGGATGCAGAGGGCAAAGACCGCCATCACACCGCCGATCGCCAACGAGCCGGTATCGCCCATAAAGATCTGCGCCGGATAGGTGTTGTACCACAGGAAGCCGACCAGTGCGCCCATCATCGCGGCGGCGAAGATCACCAGCTCGCCGCTGTCGGGGATGTACATAATATTGAGGTAGTCGGCATAGACGATGTGGCCCGAGAGGTAGGCCAAGACGCCGAGCACCAAGACAATCGGTGCCGAGACTCCCGTCACCAGTCCGTCCAATCCGTCCGTGAGGTTTGCACCGTTCGACACGGCCGTCACGACCAAGATCGCCACGAGGACATACAACAGCCACGCCAGCAGTTCGTTACCACCCGTAAACCAACTGTAATCCAACTCATTGTCCTTCACGAAAGGGATCGTCGTTTTGGTCGTCTTTTGGCGTTCGGAGCTGACCACAACGGTCTGTTGCACCTCTTGGATCACCTCGCCGCTCTCGTTCAGATAGACCGTCTCGACAGGCTGCTCAACCTCCTCGCGCACCACGATATCGGGCGAGAGCCACATCGTCGTCCCGACGATCAGCCCCAAGCCGACCTGCCCGACGATCTTAAAACGCCCCTTCAACCCCTCCTTGTGGTGGCGGAAGACCTTGATGTAGTCGTCCAGACCGCCGATCAGCCCCAACCACACGGTCGAGACCAAAAGCAGCTGGATGTAGATGTTGTCCAGTCGCGCGAAGAGCAACGCCGGCACCAAGATCGAGAGCAGGATGATCACGCCGCCCATCGTCGGGGTGCCCTTCTTCTGCAACTGACCCTCGAGGCCGAGGTCGCGGATATCCTCGCCGATCTGCTTGTGGCGCAGGAAGTCGATGATCGAGCGACCAAAGATGATCGCAATGAGCAGCGCGAGGATGATCGCCGCTGCCGAACGGAACGAAATGTACTGGAACATACCCGATCCGGGCAGGTTGTAGGCTTCGTCCAAATACTTAAACAAATGGTACAGCATATACTAATGCAAAATTCAAAATTTAGGATGTAAAATTTTAGCTTTCGGCATAGAGCATTGAGTATATGGGAAATTCAAAAATCAATCTTGAATTCTAAATTCTACATTTTGAATTGTAAAATCTCTTTCCTTTTTGCTCTCCCCTCTTTGCTCTTTGCTCTTTACTCTTCGCTCTTTCCTCTCTATTTACAAAGTTCGTCAAATGCTTTTCTGACCTCTTCGCGGTCATCGAAGGGGTGCTTTTCGGTGCCGATGATCTGGTAGGTCTCGTGCCCCTTGCCGGCAATGAGCAGCAGATCACCCGCCCGTGCAAGCATCACGGCCGTACGAATCGCCGCCGCGCGGTCGGTGATGCGCAGCACACGCGCCGTCGGCTCCACGCCCGCCATCATCTCGTCGAGGATCGCCTCGGGATCCTCCGTGCGCGGGTTGTCGGCCGTGAAGATCGCCGTCGAGGCGTAGCGCGTAGCGATTCGCGCCATCTCGGGGCGTTTCGTGCGGTCACGATCGCCACCGCAACCACAGAGGAGGATCAACTGCTGCCCCTTCCGACGAATCTCCTCGATCGTGCGCAGCACATTCTCCAATGCATCGGGCGTATGGGCGTAATCGACCACGGCCATCGTACCGTTCGCGGCGCGAATGCACTCGAAACGGCCGCTGACGGGGTGCAGGGTACTCAAGGCGGTCAGCACCTCCTCGTCATCAAAGCCCAACTCCCGCGCCGCGCCATAGACCGCCGCGAGGTTCGAGGCGTTGAAACGCCCCGTCAGGTGCGCCCACAACTCGCCTCCGTTGAGATGGAGCAACATCCCGTCGAGGTGCATCTCGACGATGCGGCAACGGTAGTCGGCCACATCGCGCAGCGAGTAGCTTACGACCCGTGCCCGCGTGTTCTGTACCATAATGCGGCCGTTACGATCGTCCGTATTGGTCAGCGCGAAGGCCTCCTTCGGCAGCTCGTCGAAGAGGCGTTGCTTCGCCTTCAGGTAGGCGGCAAAGGTGCCGTGATAGTCCAGATGGTCGTGCGTGAGGTTCGTAAAGATCGCCCCCGCAAAGCGCAGCGAACCGATGCGCCGCTGTACGATGGCGTGCGACGAGCACTCCATAAAGCAGTAGTCGCACCCCGCATCAACCATCTCGCGCAGCATCGCCTGCAGGCGGATGGCATCGGGGGTCGTGTGGGTCGATTCGATCGTGCGCGTGTCGATGCGATAGACGACCGTCGAGATCAACCCCGCCTTGTAGCCCAACGCCCGCACCAGATCGTAGAGGAGCGTGGCGATGGTCGTCTTGCCGTTCGTGCCGGTCACGCCGACCAGCCGCAGTTCGCGGCTCGGGTGGTCGTAGAAGGCGGCAGCAAAGGCGGCAACGGCACGCTGCACCTCCTCGACAACGACGAAGGTGACCCCCTCCGGTCGCTCCTCGGGCAGCTGTCGGCAGACCACGACCGAGGCTCCGCGTTCGATCGCCGAGGGGATGAACCGATGGCCATCGACCTGCGTTCCCTCGACCGCAAAGAAGCAGCTGTGCGGCTTGACCTCACGCGAATCGCAGGTAAGGTCGGCCACCTCGGCCGAACGATCACCCACAAGGTCGCGTACAAGATCGCGTACCGCGCAATCTGCAAGTATCGTTGATAACGCTTTCATATTCCGTTTTTTTAACTCTTCATTTTTTCAATTCAATCGGATCGTGATCGTGCTATTCGGCTCGATCTGTGCGGCGGGCGGCAGGCTCTGCCACTCGACCGCACCGCTCCCTTCGATCCGCACCCGCAGTCCGCACCGCTCGAGCAGGAAGAGCGCGTCACGCAACCCCATCCCCACCACATCGGGGACTTGCTGCTCCTCGATCTGCAGCTCCTCGATCCCGCCTCGTTTGACGGTCGTGGGGGTGTGCACGGCCTCCGCCTCGGTGATGCGGTGCGCCCACTCCGTGTCGCGGTGGTAGAGGTAATCGACCATCCGCTCCACCACAGGACCCGCCAACGGAGCACCGTAGTAGGCCTTGCCCACCTGTTGGCGTGTTTCGATCGTCGTTAGGATCGTGTAGCGCGGCTTGTCGGCCGGAAAGTAGGCCACCATCGAACCGAGGTAGCCCCCCGCAAGCCCCGAGGTAACCTGCGCCGTACCCGTCTTGGCGGCGCAGCCTACGCGGGTCGTATCGCCCAAATAGAGGGCGGCCGTACCCGTTCGGACCACCTCTTCGAGGCAGTCGCGGACGATAGCAAGGGTCGAATCGGAGCAGATCTTCTCGCGCAGCGTGCGCGTCGTGAAGCGTTCGATCACCTCCCCCTCGCGCCGAATCTCACGCACGAGAATCGGGGCGATCTTTCGGCCGCCGTTGGCGATCGCGTTGTAGAGGGCGAGCATCTGAATCGGTGCCATCTGCACGCGATAACCGTAGGAGAGCTTGATGAGCATAATGTTCGGGTCGGGCACACGCCAGTCGGTCGTGAGCTGCGGCGACCGCTCGCCCAACGCCTCCAGACCAACCGTCTCGCCGATGCCGAGCACCTTGTGGAGGTGGTCGCTGAAGCGTTTGCGCTGCTGTTTATCACCATAGTGTTCCCAGACGGCGCGGGCAAAATAGACATTCGACGACCCCGCCACGGCGCGTTTGAGGGCGATCTCGTGGTCGCCGCGGTGCGAGTCGCGGATGTTCTTGGCCTGTCCGATCGTCACCGGATCGCCGTTGTTTGTTTCGTAGCGTTTGTCGGGCGACATGCCGGCCTCGTCCAAGAGGGTCAGCACGGTAGCCAACTTAAAGGTCGAACCCGGCTCCATCGAGCGGCTCAAGGCGTAGTTCTCGCGCTCCGAGAGCGTTCCGTCAGCCGCCCGTCCGAGGTTGGCCATCGCAAGGATCTCGCCCGTCTCGACCTCCATCACGAGCGTTGTGCCCCACAGCGCGTTCTGCGCCTCCAACTGACGGCGCAACGCCTTGTCGGCCACATCCTGCAGGTTCAGGTCGATCGTCGTCACCACATCTGCACCATCCGTTGCCGCTCGATGTTCGCCATCGGCCACACGGGTCGAGAAGCCGCGTGCAATGCGCTGACGGGTCGAGTAGCCGTTCTCGCCGCGCAGGTAGTCGGCATAGACCATCTCCAAGCCGTAGTCGTGCCCCGTCGCGGTCACGCGCCCGATCGTGCGGCGTGCCAGATCACCCTGCGGATAGATGCGGCGGTCGTACTCGGCCAAGTGGTAGGTCATCCCCATATTGTAGTTCAGGATCGGATAGCGGCGCAGCTCCTCCCACTCGGCGTAATCGACATCGCGCGGCAGGATCGCGGTCGGTCGGTGGGCACGGATCGTATCGCGCACCCGCTCGGTCACCTTCGCCCGATTCATCACAAGGTCGATCAAGAGGGGTACAACCCCCTCGTCGCGGTAGTAGGTCGTATCGTACTCCTCGCCGAGCGTGTAGGTGGCTCGCGCCGCAGCCTGCTTCTTTTGGAGCAGTGAGCGGTACTCCTCGATCGAGCGGTCGCCGAAGTAGGCGGCGAGCAGCTCGGCAAGCGAGTCGCTCTGCTGCAGGAAGGTCTCGGTATCCTCGAACCCCTCCGAGTCGAAGTCGAAGAGGGGCTGATAGCGGAAGATCGAGATCGCCAACGGCTCGCCGTTGCGGGCGAGGATATTGCCGCGATGGGCGTAGAGCGTATCGGTGCGGAAGATCCGCTTCGAGAGGCGTTGGGCGTTGATGCGGGTCTCCTCGCTGAAGAACTGCACACAGACCAGCCGCGCAAGAATCACCACCACCAGCACCACAAAGATCAGGTAGAGGGCATTCACGCGCAGCAGGATGTCGCTCTTGATATTCGAGGGTTCTTGTGCCATACGCTACTCGATGATTTCGATGGGTGATGCGGGATCTTCGATCGCAATACCGCGCCGCGCCAGCTCCTCGGCCACCGCCGAGTGGGTCGTCATACGGTAACGCCGCTCCTCGAGACGGATCGACTGCTCGCGCAGCTTCTGCACCTCGCGCTCGAGGCGCGTGTAGCGCAGATCGAGGTGCAGCGACCAAAACAGCACAACGATATTGAGGAAGAACATCGCAGCAATGGTGGCGAGGTAGGGATAGTTGCGCGTCACCTGCCGGCTGACGAGAATCGAGCCGGAGAGCAGACGAAAGATCGGATTGGCCGCCCGCCGTTCGGCACGCACACGACGAATCTCCTCCTCGCGCCGCTCGGCCTCCTCGGCCTCACGGTCGGCACGGATATCCTCCTCGGCCGCACCGCTCTGTACGCGCAGCACCTCGCGGCGCACGCGGCGGGCAAAGTGCTCCTCCTCGGCGCGGCGAGCAGCCTCGTCGGCTCGCTCGGGATGAAAATCGAGATCGTTGTGTGACATAGCCATCGTTTGTTTACAGCTTTGCGGCAGCACGCAGCTTGGCCGAGCGCGAACGGGGGTTGCGCTCCAGTTCCTCGGCCGAGGGGACAACCGCCTTGCGCGTCAGCACCGTGAAGGAGGTCGCGGCTCGCCCGAAAAAATCCTTCTCGACCGCGCCTCGGAAGTTACCGCTGCGCATGAAGTTCTTCACCAGACGATCCTCCAACGAGTGGTAGGCGATCACGACCAGCCGCCCCTCGGGTTTGAGCACCTTGAGGCTCTGCTCGAGGGCCATCTTCAGGGCCTCCATCTCGCCGTTGACCTCAATGCGAAGTGCTTGAAAGAGCTTCGTGAGGAACTTCGACTCGTCGCGTTTCGGGGTGCAGGGCTTGACCGCCTCGACCAGCTCGGCCGTCGTGGTGATCGGTGCCGTGCGCCGTGCGCGATCCAAGCAGGAGGCGACCTTCCACGGGGTCTCCAACTCGCCCCAGTCGCCAAAGATGCGTGTCAGTTCCTCGGTTGCGTAGTCATTGACGATCATCGCCGCCGTCAGCCGTCCGCGCTGATTCATGCGCATATCGAGCGGTGCCTCGCCGCGAAACGAGAAGCCGCGCTCCAACTCGTCGAAGTGGTGCGACGAGACACCGAGGTCGGCCAAGATGCCGTCCACCTGCTCCACTCCGCGCAGGCGCAACGCGCCACGCAGGAAGCGGAAATTGCTCGCCACATAGTGGAACCGCTCGTCGTCGGGGCAGTTGGCAAGCGTATCGCGGTCCTGATCGAAGGCGAAGAGTCGCCCCTCGTCACCGAGCGACGAGAGGATGCGGCGCGAGTGGCCGCCGCCGCCGAATGTCAGATCGACATAGGTCCCCTCGGGACGAATATCGAGCAGTCCGACAGCCTCTTCCAACAGGACAGGGGTATGATATACAGTGTGCTCCATCATTTTTTCACTCGACCGAAGGTCGATTTGGGTGTAAAGTTAGGGATTTTTCAAAAAAGAATCCCTATATTTGTCGATAATATTTTTTACGAACCGTTATGCAACAAGTCGATATAGGTGTCATTTTGCAGGAGAAAGCCCCGAAATTGGCGCGCTGGATCCCCTCGTTTGTGGTCAATCGGTTGCGCCGCATCGTCCACGAAAAGGAGCTGAACCACATCTACCAAAACTACTGGGACTACGCTCCGCAACCATTCATCCGCGCCTGTTTCCGCGACTGGGGCGTGTCGTACTCGATCGAGGGGATCGAGAAGCTCGACCGCAACGGCCGCTACCTCTTCGTCTCGAACCACCCCTTCGGCGGGATGGACGGAATGATGCTGGCCGACAAGCTGATCGAGCACTTCGGCGATGTGCGCGTGGTCGTAAACGACATCCTGCGCGTGGTTGCACCGCTCGATCCGCTGTGGGTGCCGGTCAATAAGCACGGCTCGCAGAAGATGGCCTACGCCCGCAAATTCGACGAGGCCTTCTTTGGCGATCTGCCGGTGCTCACCTTCCCCGCCGGATTGTGTTCGCGCAAGATCGACGGCCGCGTGCAGGATCTGCAGTGGCGACCCAACTTTCTGAAGAAGGCCAACGCCTCGCACCGTCAGATCGTGCCAATCTTCGTCGAGGGGCACCTCTCCAACTTCTTCTACAACCTCAGCCGCACGCGCAAGGCACTGGGCGTCAAGGCCAATATCGAGATGCTATGGCTGGTCGATGAGATGTTGCGCCAAAAGGGGCAGCACTTCCGCATCATCGTCGGCGACCCGATCGAGGTGAGCGATTTGCACGAGATCGGTACCCTCCGCGAGCAGGTCGAGGAGGTGCGCAAAAAGTGCTATGAATTGGAAAATCGGTTGCAAAAAGTGGCCGAATAACGAATAAATGTCGTATATTTGCGTCCAAACAGCACATTTTCAAGCTATGCAACCCATCATTCCACCCGTTGATCGTGCCCTCTTGGTGGCCGAGCTGACTCCCGAACGCAAGGTACGCGATACGAACCGTGCCGGAAACGAGATCTACCTCTTCGATGCCGCCGAGTGCCCGCATCTGATGCGCGAGGTGGGTCGTCTGCGCGAGGTCGCCTTCCGTGCGGCCGGTGGTGGTACGGGCTGCGAAGTCGATATTGACGAGGAGGATACGGCCTCCGACGGCTACTACCAACTGATCGTGTGGGACCCTGCGGCCGAGGAGATCGTGGGCGGCTACCGCTTCATCGTCTGCACCTCGTCGAACCCGCGCCACCTCTCGACCGAGCACTACTTCCGCTTCAGCGACCGCTTCCGCCGCCGCTACCTGCCCTATACGCTCGAGCTGGGTCGCTCGTTCGTGCAGCCCGCCTATCAGGCACGCGCCAACACGAAGAGCATCTATGCGCTCGACAACCTGTGGGACGGCTTGGGGGCAATTATCGTCCTGAATCCCAAAGTGAAGTACCTCTTCGGCAAGGTGACGATGTACACCTCCTACCAGCAGGTGGCCCGCAACGCGCTGATCTGGTTCCTGCGCCACTACTTCCCCGATCGGGAGGGGCTGGTCGAGGGTATTCATCCGATTGAGCTGGATCTGGACAACCCCTACTACGAGGAGCTCTTCTCGGGCGAAAGTTTCCAAGAGAACTACCGCATTCTGATCCAAAAGATTCGTGAGCTGAACGAGCATATTCCGCCGCTGATCAACGCCTATATGAACCTCTCGCCCACGATGAAGGTCTTTGATACGGTGTCGAATCCCGACTTCGGCGATGTCGAGGAGACCGGCATCCTTGTTACGGTACCCGACATCTACCCCGAGAAACGGGAGCGTTATATGCGTTGGAAGGGGTGGCGGCAGAATCTCCGCGCCCGCCGCGAAGCGTTCCGTATCGCGCTGATCGAACACCTCGACCGCGCCAAGAAACGCCGCAGCGAGCGTGCCAAACGCCGCGAGGAGCGAAAATTGAACGCCGACAACGAATGACAAAATGAAAAGCAACACCCCAAACGGAGTGTTGCTTTTTTAATCGGCAGGCCCTATAAGCCGGGTTCTGTTGCCGAAGCGGGATGTGTCGCCCGAAGCGTCACCTCCATTCGGCCCTCTGTCATTTATCTACGACGACGGTCACCCGTCGCCTCCAGCAACCTACCCCTCGGCATCGGGCGAGCAACCCTATAACTGCCGATATACACGGTCTTGCAACCCACGGGGCGTACGGACCGAGTGACATTGCTGCCCTCGCGGTGGGCTCTTACCCCACCTTTTCACCCTTACCGCGTCGCAGATGATCCCGACGGGATCTCCCAACACGGCGGTTATTTTCTGTTACGCTAACCATAAGCTCTCGCCCATCAAGTCGTTAGCTTGCGTGGTGCTCTATGTTGCCCGGACTTTCCTCCCCCGACCGAAGTCGGCAGCGACAGAGCGAGCCTGCGGTACAAAGGTAGTGAAAGCCGAGCGCAATGCCAAAAATTTTGGCGGAGAAAAAACGCAACGGCGGCGCACGCAAGCGTGCGGAGGTTGCAGTGGCTTGTTTATTTCGCCTTTCGTACCCTCCGCAGGAGGGACAAGATAAGAGATGCTACCGCACTCCAAGCTAGCTTGAGGTCGGTAG
>CAZVNR010000049.1:0-12703 GCA_964628945.1 uncultured Alistipes sp.
CCCACATCACCTCCTTTGCGCTGGCCAACACCGTCTTGGAGAAGGAGCGCGAAGATCGCCACATCTTCGATCTGGCGGGCGGTGGTTTCGAGAGTACGGTGCGCTTGGCCAAGAGTGCCTCGGCAACTTGGGTGCCGATCCTGATGAAGAACAAATACAATGTGCTGGATGTGCTGCGCGAGCATATCCACCAGTTGCAACTGATGCGCCGCATGATCGAGCGCGATGAGGCCGACGGCCTGCGCGAGATGATCGACCGAGCCAACTCGATTCAGCGCATCATCCACTAACCGCCCGCACCATTATATATATGGTACACGAAGAGAACGACCGTGCCCGCATTGGTCGCATCGGTGAAGAGGCCGCCATCCGCCACCTGCGCAGTCAGGGGTTGCGGATGGTGGCACACAACTGGCGCGAGGGGCACTACGAGCTGGATATCATCGCCGAGCGGTGGGGCGTGCTGCACTTCGTCGAGGTCAAGACACGCCAAGCCGACGGTCTGACCCGCCCCGAGTTGGCGATCACCGAGCAGAAGAGCCGTTCGCTGCGCCGTGCCGCCTCGGCCTTCTTGGCGCGGCAGCGTATACGCTACGAGGGGTACGATGTGCAGTTCGACTTGGTGGCCGTCTATCACAACGAGGGACAGATTGTCGCCATCGACTGGATCGAGCGGGCCATCGAGGCGAATTGGTAACCGAACGAGGTAACCGTGTCAAAATGTGTAACTTTTTGGCAATTCGTTTTTTTGTACTATCTTTGTCGGCGAAAAGTAAAAAAACACCATCCAACCCAACGACAACTATGTGGCTCTACAACATAGCCATTCTGCTCTACGGGCTCATTATTCGCCTCGTGTCGGTGCGACACCACAAGGCCAAGTGCTGGATCAGGGGGCGTGAGCATCTGTTTGAGCGGCTCGAACAGACGATCGACCGCAAGGCGCGGATTGTTTGGGTGCATGTCGCCTCGTTGGGTGAGTTCGAGCAGGGACGGCCGATCATCGAGGAGCTGCGCCGCCGCCACCCCGAATACAAGATCCTGCTCACCTTCTTTTCGCCCTCGGGCTACGAGATCCGCAAGCGTTACGCCGGTGCCGACTACATCTTCTACCTCCCGCTCGACACGCCGCGCAATGTCCGCTCGTTCCTCAATATGGTCAATCCCGAGATCGTCCTCTTTGTCAAATATGAGTTTTGGCTCAATATGCTCTTCGAGCTGCGCCGCCGCAAGATCCGCACCTATGTCGTGTCGGCCATCTTCCGTCGCAACTCGATCTTCTTCCGTTTCTATGGCGGATTGTGGCGCACGGCACTCGAGAGCTTCGAGACGATCTTCGTGCAGAACGAGGAGTCGAAGCAACTGTTGGCCGGACTGGGTTTTGACAATGTCTTGGTGACGGGGGACACGCGCTTCGATCGCGTGGCTGAGATCGCCCGCCAAGCGAAGCGCATCGACATGGTGGAGCGGTTCAAGGGGCTGCACCGCCTCTTTATCGCCGGTTCGACTTGGGGCCCCGACGAGGAGCTGTTGATCCCGCTGATGAATGCCAACCCGCTGCTGAAGTTCGTCATCGCCCCCCACGAGATGGAGGAGGCGCGTATCGAGAAGCTGCTCGCGGCAGCCAAGCACGGCGCGATTCGTTATACGGCGTGCAATGCCGACACGGACTTCTCGGATAAGCAGTTGTTGATTCTCGATACGATGGGGATGCTCTCGTCGGTCTACGGCTACGCCTCGTGGGGCTACATCGGCGGCGGTTTCGGAGTCGGCATCCACAACACGCTGGAGGCGGCCACCTTCGGGCTTCCGATCGCCTTCGGACCCAACTACAAGAAGTTCAAGGAGGCGTGCGATCTGGTCACGCTCGGTGCGGCCGCCTCGATCGCCAATTACGACGAGCTGACGGCGTGGTTCGCCCCCTTACGCGACGACGACGAACAGCTGCAAAAGGCCGGCCACATCGCCAAAGAGTACACCCTCCGCCACCAAGGCGCAACGGATGAGATCCTAAAGACGATCTTCAATTAGCGGTCAGCATTCAGCTTTTTTAGAGAATTTAGGGAGGTTAGCGATTTTAGGGAGCATTTTACTAAAATCACGCCATTCACTGATTTTCCTTTTCGGTCGCGCCGGCCACCTCTTCACTCTTCACTCTTCACTTTTCACTCTTGCCTCTTTGCTCTTTGCTCTTTACTCTATAAAAACAGCTCCGCAAGGGCTGTTTTTTCAATGGTAACCGTTTCGCACTTCCCGATCGCACGCGGTACGATCAGGTGCAGCGCATCACCGGCACTCTTCTTATCCTTCCCCACCTCACCGAGCAGTTGCGCCACCGCAACGGGCGGTTCGAGCACGAAGCCCAAGCGGTCAAGCAGTCCGCAGATACGGTCGCGCACCGCCCCGTCGAGCCACCCCGCCCCAACGGCGGCATCGGCCACCAAGCGCATTCCGACGGCGACCGCCTCGCCGTGATTCATCCGACGCGAGCACTTCTCGATGGCGTGCGCCAAGGTGTGCCCCAGATTCAGCAGACGCCGATCCCCCTGTTCGCGCTCGTCGCGCTCGACAATCGTCGCCTTGACCTGCACGGCACCGCGCACCGCCTCGGCCAACAAGACATGATCACGCCGCAGCTCCTCGAAGGTCGTCCGTTCCAACCGCTCGAAGAGGGGCGCATCGGCAATCACGGCCGACTTTACGACCTCGGCCAAGCCGGCGCGGAACTCCCGTTCGGGGAGGGTTGCAAGCATCGCGGGGTCGCAGATCACGAAACGGGGCTGGGTGAAGGTACCGGCCATATTCTTGTAGCCGCCCACATTCACGCCGTTCTTTCCGCCCACCGAGGCATCGACCTGCCCGAGCAGCGTGGTTGATACGAAGCCGAACGCCACCCCGCGCATATAGGTTGCGGCGGCAAAGCCCGCCGTATCGGTCACAATACCGCCTCCGACGGCGACAACAAAGGTTGTGCGGTCGGCACCGAGGTCGATCAGTTGGCGGTGGATCTGCTCGACCGTGGCGAGGGTCTTCTGCTCCTCGCCCTGCCCGATGCGGATGACGGGGTACGGGGCGATCAACGCACCGTAGAGCGCAGCGACCCGCTCGTCGGTCACGACCACCACGCGGCGATCATCGACAAGGGTCGGCAGGAGTCGCTCGGCGGGGCCAATATAGATGCGGCTGCTGTCGCGCAGCGTAATATCTGCCTTCATAATTTGATTTGTTGCTTCTCTTCGAGCAACAAATTTAGCATATTTTAAGAGAATTTATTAATTTTGCGCATTAAAATATCTCTTGTATGCAAAAACTACGCAACATTGCGATCATCGCCCATGTCGATCACGGCAAGACGACCCTCGTGGACAAGCTCATTATGGCAGGCCACATCCTGCGCGAGAATGCCAAGACGGATGGCACACTGATACTGGACAACAACGATCTGGAACGCGAACGAGGCATCACGATCCTCTCGAAGAATGTTTCGGTCATCTATAAGGATTACAAGATCAACATCATCGACACCCCGGGACACGCCGACTTCGGTGGCGAGGTCGAGCGTGTGCTCAACATGTGCGACGGCGTGCTGCTCTTGGTCGATGCCTTCGAGGGTACGATGCCGCAGACGCGTTTCGTACTGCAGAAGGCCCTCGCACTGGGCAAGAAGCCGATTGTGGTGATCAACAAGGTCGATAAGCCGAACTGCCGCCCCGAGGTGGTCAATGAGCAGGTCTTCGATCTGATGTTCTCGCTCGATGCCACCGAAGAGCAGCTCGACTACAAAACCATCTACGGTTCGGCCAAGCAGGGGTGGATGTCGCACAAGTGGAACGAGAAGACCGACTCGATCATTCCGCTGTTGGATGCGATCATCGACGAGATCCCCGAGCCGGAGATCGTCGAGGGCACGCCGCAGCTGCTGATCACCTCGCTCGAGTACTCGGCCTACACGGGTCGCTCGGCCGTCGGCAAGCTCACGCGCGGTACGCTGCGTGCCGGTCAGCCCGTCACGCTCGCCAAGCGCGACGGAACGCTCACGAAGACCCGCATCAAGGAGCTGCTCGTCTTCGAGGGGTTGGGCAAGAAGAAGGTCGAGGAGGTCGGCTGTGGCGAGATCTGCTCGCTGATGGGAATCGAAGGGTTCGATATCGGCGACACGATCTGCGACTTCGAGAATCCCGAGCCGCTGCCGCCGATTGCGATTGACGAGCCGACGATGTCGATGCTCTTCACGATCAACAACTCGCCCTTCTTCGGCAAGGACGGCAAGTATGTCACCTCGCGCCACATCAAGGAGCGACTGGATCGTGAGCTGGAGAAGAACCTCGCCCTGCGCGTAACACCCGGCCTCACGGCCGACTCGTTCAATGTCTTCGGGCGCGGTGTGCTGCACCTCTCGGTCCTGATCGAGACGATGCGCCGCGAGGGGTATGAGTTGCAGGTCGGCCAGCCGCGCGTGATCATCAAGGAGATCGACGGCGTGAGGTGCGAGCCGATGGAGGAGATGACGGTCGATTGCCCCGAGGAGTGCTCGGGCACGGTGATCGAGCTCTCGACCAAGCGCAAGGGCACACTGACGAATATGATCTCGAACGGCGATCGCGTCCGTTTGGAGTTCGACATTCCGTCGCGCGGCATCATCGGTCTGCGCTCGAATATGCTCACCGCCACGGCCGGCGAGGCGATTATGACCCACCGTCTGAAGGGTTTCGAGCCGTGGTGCGGCGAGATTGATATGCGCACCAACGGGTCGATCATCGCCAGCGAGACGGGTACGGCCTACGCCTACTCGATCGACAAGCTGCAGGATCGCGGCCGCTTCTTCATCTCGCCGATGGAGGCGGTCTATGAGGGGCAGGTGATCGGCGAGCATACGCGCCAAAACGACATCGCGGTCAATGTAACGAAGGCGAAGCAGCTGACCAATATGCGCGCTTCGGGTTCGGACGAGAAGAGCGTGATCGTACCGCCCAAGGTCTTCTCGTTGGAGGAGGCGTTGGAGTACATCAAGGAGGATGAGTATGTGGAGGTTACCCCCCACTCGATGCGCCTGCGCAAGATCCTGCTGCACGAGGTCGATCGCAAGCGTGCAGCCAAGAGCGAATAACCAATCAAAAAAACGAGAACCGATATGAAAAAAGTAGGTATTGCCAGCGATCACGCGGGCTACGAAATGAAAGAGTTTGTGGTGGGCTATCTCCAGTCGAAGGGCTACGAGGTCTTTGACTTCGGCACCCACTCCCCCGAGAGTGTCGATTACGCCGACTACGGTCATCCGCTGGCCGAGGCGATCGAACAGGGCGAGGTGGAGTGCGGCGTCGGTCTGTGCGGCTCGGGCGAGGGGATGGCGATGACGCTCAATAAGCATCAGGAGATCCGCGCCGGTCTGTGCTGGCTGCCCGAGATCGCCGAGCTGATCCGCCTGCACAACAACGCCAATGTGATCGTGCTGCCGGCACGCTTCATCTCGAACGACGAGGCCGTTGCGCTGCTCGACAAGTTCTTCTCGACCCCCTTCGAGGGCGGCCGCCACGAGGCACGCGTAGCGAAGATGAAATTGTAATTCAGAATTTAGAATGTAGCATTCAAAATTATTTTCGGGTCGCGCAAGCCCTTAATTTTGAATTTTGAATGCTACATTTTGAATTTGTAAGGCGTATCTACAAGGTGCGCCTTTTTTTCGTCGTCGAAGAGGCCGAAGACCGTCGAGCCGCTGCCCGACATCGCGGCATAGATCGCCCCTGCCTGCAACAACTCCGCTTTGGCCGCCGCAATGGCGGGGTGCGCAGCGAAGATGTGGGGTTCAAAGTCGTTCGTAATGAGCCCCTGCCACTCGACGATCGGACGGCGGATGCGCTCACGAAGCGGCACGGCGGGCACGGCGGGCTTCACACCCCCGTAGGCCTCACGGGTCGAGACCCCCTCGTCGGGTTTGATCAGCACGATCCAAAGTCCCTCAAGCTGCAGGTCGATCGGCTCCATCCGTTCACCGCGCCCCGTGCAGAGCTGCGGCGTATTGCGCACAAAGAAGGCGGTATCGCTCCCCAGCTCGGCCGCCAACGCGATCAGCTCCTCCTCCGCAAGGCGAAGCGCGAAGATCTCGTTCAAGGCGCAGAGGGTCATCGTCGCATCGGCCGAACCGCCGCCCAACCCCGCACCAAACGGCACACGCTTGTCGAGCGTGAGGCGCACCGCCCCCACGCCGTAGCGGTCGTGCATCAGCCGCCACGCCTTGAGGCAGATATTCTCCTCGGCCGGACAATCAACCGCCAAGCCGCAGTTCTCGAAGTGCGGTTCATCGCCCGCAATCGGTTCAATCTCCAACAGATCGTACAGCCCCTTGACGGGCACCATCACCGTCTCCAACTCGTGAAAACCATCCTCGCGCCGACGGAGGAGATCCAATCCGAGATTAATTTTGCAATTCGCTTTGATCTTCATACGACAAAGGTAATAATTTTCGTACATTTGTCCTATGAAATTCCGCACTGAAATTACGATTCCCCCCTTCGATCGGCCGATCAGCTACGCCGACCGCCTCCTGTCACTCGGTTCGTGCTTTGCCGATGCGATCGGCACGCGCCTTGCCGAGGCCAAATTCTCGATCGCAACCAACCCCGCAGGGCCGCTCTTCAACCCCCTCTCGATCCTCACGCTCGCGGAGCGGGCACTCGACGAACAGCCCTACACGGCAGCCGATCTGCACCGGAGCGACGACGACGGGATGTTCTTTCTCTACGATCTTCCGACCCGCTACACGGAGCGCGACCCCGCCGTGTTGCTGCAACGCGCCAACGAACTGCTAAAGTCGCTAAAAGAGCGTATCCTGCAGGCCGACCATCTGCTTGTCACCTTCGGCACGGCGTGGGTCTATCGCTTCGCCTCGAGTGGCGCGATCGTCGCCAACTGCCACAAGCAGCCGCAGCGCAACTTCCGCCGCGAACGCCTCACGACGGAGCAGATCGTTGCGGCATGGGGTCGCCTCGTCGAGCGGTTCCCCGAGAAGCAGTTTATTCTGACCGTCAGCCCGATCCGCCACCTCGGCGACGGGTTGGAGGGGAATGCCGTGAGCAAAGCGATCCTGCGCCTCGCCGCCGAGGAGCTGACCGAACGCTACGCGACGGTGCGCTACTTCCCCTCCTACGAGATCCTCCTCGACGACCTGCGCGACTATCGTTTCTACGCCGACGACCTCTGCCACCCCGCGCCGAAGGCGATCGACTACATCTGGGAGCACTTCACGGCCGCCCTGCTCACGACCGAGGCACGCCAAACGGCCGAGGAGGTGCAGCAACTGACCGCCTTTGTACGCCACCGTCCCCTGCACCCCGACTCGGAACGATACCGCGCGCAGTGTCGGCAGACGATCGAACGGATGGAGCGACTTTCGGAGCAGAAAAAGATCGACTTTTCAGAGGAAATCGGCCTGCTTGGCGCACGAATGTAAACGATTTTTCGTACCTTTGTCGTTTGGAACAATTTTTCTGCTCGTATGAAACGAATTTTCACGCTGTTGCTGCTCGTTGCAGCAGCCACCGCAACCACCGCCGTCACGGCCGCCGAACGGCCGCGCTTGGTGGTGAATATGGTCATCAGCTCGATGCGTGCCGGCGATCTCGATCGCTACGCCGCCCACTTTGGCGAGGGGGGCTTTAACCGCCTCACGCACGGCGGTGCCTACTACACCGAGGGGCGTTACGACTTCCGTCAGACCCTCACGCCCATCACGCTGACCACCCTCTCGACCGGTGCGCAGCCCTCGATGCACGGTGTCGTGAGCGAGAGCTGGTACGACTACTCGACGATGCTCCCCGTCGCACTCACCGACGGCACGCAGGGGGATGGCGGCTACCACCTGATCGCCTCGACCTTGGCCGAGACGCTGCGCCTGCACAGCCCCGAGAGCCACACCTTCACGCTGGCAATGGATCCGGCATCGGCCATCACACTGGGCGGTCGCACGGGGGATATCTACTGGATCAACGCCGAGCAGTGCGAGTGGACCACCTCGCCCTACTACACCACCGAACAGCTGCCGTGGATTCGCCAATACAACCGCGAGGGGGGCAACATCGGCCATCTGTTGGCATCGTGGAAACAGTTGATCAACCCCACCGCATACCGCAATACGCGCTACGAGGATATCCGCATCGTGGTCGATGCCAAGCGCGGCATTACGAAGGCGGGCAAGGGTCGACTCAACCCGCGCACCTACTACGAGCGACTGCGCTACACACCGGCCGGCAACAGCGCCGTCTTGGGCTTTGCCACAGAGGCCGTTCGGAAGCAGGAGCTGGGCAAGGACGAGGTGCCCGACCTGCTGAACATCTGCCTCGATGCTTCGCGCCACCTGACGGAGGCCTACGGACCCGAGTCGGTCGAGGTCGAGGATATGTACTACCGTTTGGATCGTGATCTGGAGGCATTTCTCGCTATGCTCGACAAGGAGGTCGGCAAGGAGCACTATGTCGTGCTGCTCACCTCGGATCACGGCACGAGCACCTCGTTCGATCTGGGCAGGGAGGAGGCCGAGCGATTCCGTCCGATGCAGTTCCGCGTCATCGCCAACGGTTTCTTGAATATGCGCTACGGGTCGGGCAATTGGATCCTCGGTTTCCGCGACGGGTCGCTCTTCTTGGATCACAACCTCATCTACGAGCGTAACCTCCACCTCTCGGAGGTGCAGAACGAGGTGGCCAACTTTGCGATGCAGTTCTCGGGCGTATCGCACGCCCTCTCGGCCAACGATCTGCAATCGACCTACTTTGGCGGCGGTTTTGCACGCCGTATTCAGAACAGCTACTATCCGCGCCGTTCGGGTGATGTGATTCTGAACCTGCAACCCGGGTGGGTCGAGGAGCGCGAGAATATCCGTTCGCACAGCGGCTCGATGTACGGCTACGATACGCAGGTGCCGCTCGTGCTGTATGGCGCAGGGATTGCACCCGCACGCATCGACCGCGAGGTCGATATGACCTCGGCCGCCCCGACCTTGGCACTGCTCTTGGGCGTGCCCGAGCCGGAGGCATCGGAGGGCACCCCGCTGAAAGAGATTACCGAATAACAACGACAAAAAAAAATGATGGATAAGATACAAGAGGAGATCATCGAGGAGTTCTCGGTCTTTGACGACTGGCTCGATAAATACGACTACCTGATCTCATTGTCCGACACGCTCCCCGCGATCGACCCCGACCACCGCACCGAGCAGTACCTGATCAACGGCTGTCAGTCGCGCGTATGGATCGATGCCCGTTTGGAGGAGGGCAAGGTCTATTTTGGTGCCGACAGCGATGCGATCATCACCAAGGGGATCATCGCCCTCTTGGTGCGCGTACTGAACGGCCGCACGCCGCAGGAGATTCTCGCGACGGAGCTCTACTTTATCAACTCGATCGGTTTGGAGGCCAACCTCTCGCCCACACGCGCCAACGGCCTTGTGGCGATGATCAAGCAGATGCGCCTCTACGCCCTCGCCTACGCCAACCGCTAAACACCGCAACGAAGATGACACCCGAAGAGATTCTTTCGGTCGAAAAGGAGATCATCCTGACCCTGAAAAATATCTACGATCCCGAGATTCCGGTCAATATCTACGACTTGGGGCTGATCTACGAGATCGACTATACCCCCGAGCGCGAGGCCAATATCCGTATGACCCTCACCGCCCCAAACTGCCCGATGGCCGATATGCTGGTCGAGGATGTCAATCAGCAGGTGGGCAAGGTCAAGGGGGTCGATCGCGTCAATGTGATCCTTACATTCGACCCCGTTTGGGATAAGAGCATGATGTCGGAAGAGGCGCTCTTGGAGCTGAACCTGCTCTAACCGTCACACCCCGCAGACGAACAAAACACCCTCGCAGACGATGGCAGACGAGCGCACAGAAGAGCTTTTCAACCGTCTCTTGGCTATGGCCGAGTGCGGTTCGGCGGCGTGCGGCTCCTACATCGCCTCGCTCGATCCGCTGCACCGCACCGCCCTGATGCAGGCACTGCTCTTCGAGCGGTTGGAGCGGAAGATGCGGATCGTCGAGACGCTCCGCACAGAGGCCGAGGGGAATTGGAATCAGACCTTCTACCTGCTCTATTTTCGCACGCTCGGCGACCGCCAAAACCAAGCGGCCTACCTCGAATTGGCTCGTCGTGTCCCCTACCGTATCCTGCTGCGCGAACGGCTCACGCCGCGTGCCGCCGAGGCGATGCTGTTGGGCACCTCGGGGCTGCTCGACCTCTACGCCGACGACGGCTACACGATCGAGCTGAAGCGCGAATACTACCACTTTGCCTCGAAGTACCACCTCGAAGCGATGCGTGCCGAGGAGTGGATTCTGCACGAGGTGCGCCCCGCCAACCACCCCGTTCTGCGACTGGCACAGGCGGCCGAGTTCTTCCGCCAAGACGAATTTATGATGGATCGCACGATGGCCTGCCGCGACGAGGCGGCAATCCGTCGCCTCTTCTGCATCGAGGCCTCGCCCTACTGGCGCACGCACACCACGCCGAGTGTCGAACGCGACGACCATCCGAAGCGAATCGGGGCATTCAAGGCGCACATCATCGGCATCAACCTCGTCGCCGTTCTGCAGTTCGCCTACGGCGCAATGACCGGCAACGAGCGGCTGCGCGACAGTGCCCTCACGCTGCTCGAAACACTCCCTGCAGAGGATAACCGCTACATGCGTTTATGGCGGGCGGAGGGGTTGCGCCCGCGCGATGCCTTCGAGTCGCAGGCACTGCTGCAACTCATCACCGAGCACTGTCTGAAGCAGGATTGCCGCGCCTGCCGCATCGCCGCACGGATGGCTCGCAGCCTCGAGACGGCTCGCTAAACGGCTCATTTTCGTCACAAAAGGGGAGAAAACGCCCCGATTCCCTCTTCCGGTTTGCAGGTATCGAAAAAAATCCCTATCTTTGGAGGATTTATGTCCCTAATGCAAAAATTACAGAGAAAACTATGGATATTCTTGCCGGTTTAATTAAATTTTTCTTCGGCTCCAAGGCCGATAAGGATCGCAAAGAGATCGAACCCTATGTTCAGAAGATCAAGGCGATCTACCCCACCATCTCGCAGCTGACGAACGACGAGTTGCGCGGTCGCAGCGAGGCACTCAAAAAGCGTATCGCCGATTTTATCGCCGCCGACGAGGAGCGTGTCGTTACGCTGAAGGCCGAGTTGGAGAAGCCCGAGACGGAGCTCTCGCAGAAGGAGAAACTCTCGAAGGAGATCGACGAACTCGTCAAGCAGATCGATCAGAAGATCGAGCAGGTGCTGGACGAGATTCTGCCCGAGGCCTTCGCCATTATGAAGGATACAGCTCGCCGTTTCGCCGAGAACGAGACGATCGAGGTGACGGCCAACGATTTCGACCGCGACCTCGCGGCCGAGAAGGAGTTCGTCACGATCGAGGGCGACAAGGCGATCTATCAGAACCACTGGATCGCCGGCGGTAACGACCTGAAGTGGGATATGGTTCACTACGATGTACAGCTCTTCGGCGGTGTCGTACTGCACAAGGGTAAGATCGCCGAGATGGCTACGGGTGAGGGTAAAACGCTCGTCGCTACGCTCCCCGTCTTCCTCAACGCACTGGCACGCAAGGGTGTGCATGTTGTGACGGTGAACAACTATTTGGCCAAGCGTGACTCGGAGTGGATGGGCCCGATGTACCAGTTCCACGGTCTGTCGGTCGCCTGCATCGACGATACGCAGCCCAACTCCGAGGCGCGTCGTCGTGCCTACATGGCCGACATCACCTTCGGTACGAACAACGAGTACGGCTTCGACTACCTGCGCGACAACATGGCCTCGTCGCCCTCGGATCTCGTGCAGCGCAAGCACCACTTCGCCATCGTCGATGAGGTCGATTCGGTCTTGATTGACGATGCCCGTACGCCGCTCATCATCTCGGGTCCCGTGCCGAAGGGCGAGGATCAACTCTTCGAGGAGTACCGTCCCGCGATCGAGCACCTCTACAACCTGCAAAAGAACCTCGTAACGCAGCTCTTGACCGAGGCACGCAGCCTGATCACGGAGGGCAACGAGGCGGACGGCGGTGTGAAGCTCTACCGCACGCACAAGGGTCTTCCGAAGTACAAGCCGCTGATCAAATACCTCTCAGAGCAGGGCGTGAAGGTCTTGATGCAGAAGACCGAGAACCTCTACATGCAGGACAACAACCGCCGCATGCACGAGATCACGGACGACCTCTTCTTCATCATCGACGAGAAGATGAACACGGTCGAGCTGACCGACAAGGGTCACGAGGCACTCTCGCGCTACTTCAACGAAGATGGCTTCTTCGTGCTGCCCGACATCGGGTCGGAGGTGGCCGAGCTCGAGAAGAGCGACCTCTCGGCCGAGGAGCGTGCCCAAAAGCGCGATGCGATGATCAACGAGTACTCGATCAAATCGGAGCGCGTACACACCGTGCATCAGCTCTTGAAGGCCTATGCGATGTTCGAGAAGGATATCGAGTATGTCGTGATGGACAACAAGGTGAAGATCGTCGATGAGCAGACGGGTCGTATCTTGGAGGGTCGCCGCTACTCGGACGGTCTGCATCAGGCCATCGAGGCAAAGGAGCGCGTGAAGGTCGAGGCTGCCACGCAGACCTTCGCCACCATTACGCTGCAGAACTACTTCCGTATGTACCACAAGCTGGCCGGTATGACCGGTACGGCCGAGACGGAGGCATCGGAGT